>NZ_CP030117.1:5745000-6094468 GCF_001039275.2 Brevibacillus brevis | reverse complement strand
ATGCATCTTGGTGCGGCATTGGAGAGAACGCGCCATGAGCAGCAGTGGTACCGGGCATTGGTGGTATGCTCCAGCGGGATCGGCTCCTCCAAGATTTTGGCAACGCGTATCAAAAAAGAAATACCGGAGATCGTCAGCCTGAAAAATCTGTCCATGTTTGATTTGGAAGAGGTCCCGGCAACGGATTATGACTTAATCATTTCCACCCTTCCATTGCCGCTCGATCCAGCGGAATATGTCGTGGTCAGCCCGCTGCTTCCGCCAGACGATATCCAAAAAATTAAATATCAATTACACACGACGAGTCAGAAACAATCCCATCAGGAGAAAAGTCAGTTAGTTCCCGCAGGACAGCAGTCCATCGAACAACTAAGGGCCATGCAATACTACGCTGCGTATGCCAATGAGCTTTACGACGGGCTGTGGGGAATGAGATGGGATAACCGTGATCAAGACATCGCCCAGCTTTTGAGACAAATCAGCAAGAGGCTGAAAGAACGTGGAACGATCGAGGAGGTCGAACCGGTAGTCAAGCAGTTGATCGAGCGGGAAAAGCTCGGTGGTTTGGGGATTCCAGGAACATCCTTGGCCCTTTTTCACGGAAGAAATGAAGCAGTGAATCGGGCGTCTTTTACGTTTCACCAATTACGAGAGCCTGTGCTTCTTCGTTCGATGGATGAAGAAGTGATATCCATTGATATGCTCCTGCTCTTGTTAGGGCCAAAAGAAGTGCCGAAGGAAGGGCTGGAAGTACTCAGCGAGATCAGCTCCCTTTTGATTGAAGAAGAAATGCAAGCGGTTTTGAAAACAGGAGAAACACAGCAAATGGCTGATTATATAGCGGGCAAAATGTATGCGTTTTGCCTCAAAAAGATAGGAATGGAGAGAACGAAATGAAAAACATACTGACAGCAGAAAAAATCATGTTGAATGTAAAGGTAGCCAATAAAGAAGAGGCGATCAGACTGGCTGGACAATTGCTTGTGCGTGCAGGCCACGTAACGGAGGCGTATATAGAGAAAATGCAAGAGCGCGAGCAGTTGGCGACCACATATATCGGAAGCGGCGTAGCCATCCCTCATGGAACGAACGAATCCAAGGCAGAGATTCAATCCACCGGGATCTCCATCATTCAGGTTCCGGAGGGCGTAGATTTCGGAGAAGGCAATACAGCATATTTGCTGGTGGGCATTGCTGCTGTTGGAGACGAACATCTGGAGGTGCTCTCGAACATCGCGATTCTTTGCTCCGAGGAGGAAAACGTCAAACGGATTGTAAACGCGGCTTCGGCGGAAGAAATCATTGCGATGTTCTCCGAGGAGGTGTAATCCCCTATGCTAGCTGTACATTTTGGAGCAGGTAATATTGGGCGAGGCTTTATTGGACAACTGTTGCAAAAGGCTGGCTATGAAATTGCGTTTGTGGATGTCAATGCGGCTTTGGTCGATGAGCTGAATGAGCGAAAAATGTATCGCGTGCAACTAGCAACAACAGGAAAACCGGAGTCGGTCGTGGAAGGAGTTCGAGCGATAAATGGTCAGGATGTAGCGGCGGTAGCTGAAGCGATCGCAACTGCCGATTTGGTTACGACGGCAGTTGGTCCCAACATTCTTCCGCATATTGCAGGGGCCATCGCAGCCGGCATTACCCGGAGACTTTCTGTTCATGCGAAGCCACTCAATGTGATTGCATGCGAAAACATGATTGGTGGCAGCGAGAAGCTGAAGGAGCATGTGTATGGGCATCTGACGGAATCGGTTCAAGCCGAGGCAGCACAATGGATCGGATTCCCCAATGCAGCCGTAGATCGGATTGTTCCTTTGCAGCAGCATGATGACAAGCTTCTGGTTATGGTGGAACCGTTTTTCGAATGGGTGGTAGATTCGTCGCAGATGGTTGGAGAAGTCCCGTCCATTGAGGGCGTTACCTATGTGGAGGATCTCGCGCCGTACATCGAAAGAAAGCTGTTTACCGTCAACACAGGTCATGCGGTCATCGCGTACCTGGGGTATCAGCTGGGGATGAAAACGATTGATGAAGCGATGCGAGACGACCGGATCGTTCAGGCGACACGCGGGGCTCTTCAGGAGACAGGTGCACTGCTTGCTGCCAAGTACGGATTTGACCCGCAAGTTCATGGGCAGTATGTAGAAAAAATCCTTGGCAGATACACCAACCCATTGTTGTCTGACGATATTGTCAGGGTGGCGCGTTCGCCGATCCGCAAGCTATCGCAGCAAGATCGTTTGGTCGGACCAGCACTACAATGCATGGAAAAAGGAATGAATCCAGAGCATTTAGGTCTGGCAATTGCTGCGGCACTGGCATTCGACTATCCCGAGGATGCGGAGTCCGCACGGATACAAGCAAGCCTGAAAGAGTTTGGATGGGAAAATACATTACACAATTGTACCGGCATTCCGGCAAGTCATCCACTTGAGGAGATCGTGCGCGAACAGGCACGCAGATTGAAGGAATGGTCAGGTAGCCATTGAGAGAGGCTGGTGTTACGATGTCCCAAAAGATCACAGGTGTAAAAGCTTCAACAGGTATAGCCATTGGCAAGGCGTTTTTACTGACAACGCCCGACTTACAGATCAATACCGTAGCGATTGAAGATCCGGCGAGTGAAATCCAACGCTTTCAAGAGGCGTTGGCTCGAGCAAAAAATGATTTGGAGGACATCGTTCTGCGCGTGGAGCGGGAGATGGGAACGGATCATGCAGACATTTTCAAAGCTCACCTGCTCGTCTTGGAAGACCCGGAACTGGTCGATACCGTCAAAGATAAAATCTCAAACGAAAAGACAAACGCTGAAAGTGCCTTGAATGATGTCGCACAAGCATTCATCGGACTTTTCGAGCAAATGGACAACGAATACATGCGGGAGAGAGCAGCAGATATTCGTGACGTTACCAAACGTGTACTTTCTTACTTGCTCGGGGTACCGTTTGCAGGACTCGGGGAGCTGACAGAGGAAGTGATCATTGTAGCGGATGATTTGACGCCTTCCGATACGGCCCAATTAGACCGCCGCTATGTCAAAGGCTTCGTTACAGACATTGGGGGACGAACCTCGCATTCTGCGATTATGGCACGTTCTCTGGAGATTCCTGCTGTTGTTGGAACACAAGGGATCACTCGTGCCGTTCAGCCTGCGACACTCGTCATTCTCGATGGGCATGAAGGGATCGCGATTATTGACCCGAGTGAAGAGGAAATCGCTGTCTACAAACGCAAGCAGGCAGATTACGAAGCGCAAAAAGCCGAACTGGCGAAGCTTGTGAACGATAAAACGGTCACGTTGGACAATCATCATGTCGAGCTTGCCGCCAATATCGGAAGTCCTGAAGATGTTGCTGGGGCAATCGCCAATGGTGCTGAAGGTGTCGGGCTGTTCCGCACGGAGTTTCTATACATGGGACGCAATGATTTTCCGACGGAAGAGGAACAATACCTCGCGTACAAGCACGTGCTAGAGCATATGGGTGACCGCCCGGTGGTTATTCGTACTTTGGACATTGGCGGGGACAAGCATCTCTCTTACTTGGCTTTGCCAGAAGAAATGAACCCGTTTCTTGGACACCGCGCCATCCGGCTGTGTCTCGACAACCAAGAACTGTTTCGTACGCAGTTGCGTGCTCTATTGCGCGCAAGTGTACACGGCAATCTGAAAATCATGTTTCCGATGATTGCGACACTGGAGGAGTTCCGCCAGGCGAAAGCGATTTTGGAAGAAGAGAAAAAATCTTTGATAAATCGCGGAATGGCAGTATCCGATCAGATTGAAGTGGGTATCATGATTGAGATCCCTGCTGCGGCACTGATGGCCGATCAATTTGCACGCGAGGTTGACTTTTTCAGCATTGGAACCAATGATTTAATACAATACACAATGGCAGCCGACCGTATGAACGAGAAGGTCGCTTATCTCTACCAGCCTTATCATCCTGCCGTTTTGCGCTTGCTGCACAACGTCATAAAAGCAGGGCACGCGCAGAACAAATGGGTCGGTATGTGCGGGGAGATGGCGGGCGATCCAATCGCGATCCCGATTCTGTTGGGAATGGGTCTGGATGAATTTAGTATGAGTGCAGGGAGCATATTGCCTGCGCGCCAACAACTGAGTCGTTTGAGTGTGGAGGACGCAGCGAAGCAGATTGATACGATTTTACAGATGAGCACTTCTGCGCAAGTAGAGGCGTTCGTGAAGGAATGGCTTGAGAGAGTGTAGAAAAGGAGGCAGATCAGAATGGTAGAGAAAAAAATAGTGGTTCAATTGGCGCATGGCCTGCATGCACGTCCTGCTGCGAACTTTGTGAAGGTGGCCACGTCTTTTTCCAGCGAAATTAAAATCATCAAAAATGAGAAAAATGTAAATGGCAAGAGCATCATGGGCATTATGGCAGCAGCGATTGGAAAAGGGGAAGAAATTACCCTGATCACGGATGGCGTGGATGAACAAGAAGCGATGGCAGCATTGGAAAAAGCATTGACCGAACAGGAATAGGGAAGAGAAAGGGAAAGACGAAAAGCCCCTCGATTTGAGGGGTTTTTTCTGTTGTTCCGGGAAAGTTTACGTAGAAAGTAGTTGTGCGAAAGGGGGAGAAAAGGGTGTCAGTCGCTTTTGGGCTCGTTGTTCTTCTAAAAGCAGCTCCATTTTCAGGCGGTTGCGCTCCGAGTGTGTGGTTTTGTAGAGGGGGATTACCAAATTCCTTGTTTCCAAAGGATCGGTCGTGAGATTGTACAATTCGTAATCAGTCAGCGTGGGTTTGTATACATCCTCGGCAAAATAGCGGGAGTATTTCCATAAAGTGCTGTGCCCGGCGGAATACAGGTAGGCGAGGACCGTTTCTATCCGATTCGGAGGAATGACAGAGTCATAGGGCTGGTGTTGCACGCTAACTTGATGCTGTCCTTTTGTTACATCGTCATCTGTCATGAAGTAGATCGGCTCGCTAGAGATAGATTCCGTATCGTGAGACAAGATGAGGGGAGTAAGATCACGACCGACAAGCGGTTGTACCTCGCTATGTGTATAGGTTAGCTCCTCACTAAGCCTATCTGTGTCTACTCCAGATATACCGAGCAGTGTCGGAAGAATATCCACATGACTGGTTAATAGCTCTGTGGAGGTCGCGTGTGGAAAAAGGAATGGGTTGTGGATAATGAGAGGAACATGAATTGCCTCTTCATAGGTACAGTACCATTTTTGATGCAGATTGCCGTGGGCACCCAACAATTCGCCGTGATCGGATGTGAACACGACCAGTGTTTCGGGATAAAACGAGCTTGCGATGAGTGCTTCAAGAACACGCATCACTTCCCGATCGGCGTTTTTCTGGAGATGATAGTACAGTCTTCGATAATGGGCTTGGTCCGAAATGGGCTGGAACGCTTGTGGATATACCTCCCGATAACTCGCTTGGCAGCGCGGTTTTGTCGCAAGTGATTCGTACTGGGTAGGGGGTGGGGCAACACTGGGAACAGACTTATCCACATGGAAGCGAAAAAACGGTGTGCTCGCAGAGATATCCCCATAGATGGCAATATCATGTGGATTGACGAAAGACGCCACGATCAGCCAAGGCTGGTAGCTTTCAACGGAGCCTTTCTCCTGGTCTAATGCATGGAGCAGCTCGATGACTTCGCTGCTGTATACCACATCACGACCGTTTACTCCGATGGCTGCGGACGAACCGGAGTTATGCGGCGCTATTCCATGCGGTTCAGGCCCGATCCAACTGGAGAAGCCATAGCCGTCCAGCCGATCAGCAAGCAAGTATAAGCGCTCTTTATCTGGATCAGGAACTCCCGTTACAGGGATATAGCTGGGGATAGGAAAGTGGGTGCCCGGTACCCAGATGTCAGCATCGGATATATGCCACTTGCCTTTATAGAAACACCGATAGCCCGCTTGACGAAAATAATTTCCCATCGTCGGGACGGTATTGCGATCGAGCCAGAACATGTCGCTGTCGGCAGAGCGTTTAGCGGCACCGCTGGTCTGGGTGACGCCGTGCAAAGAGGGGTACTGTCCGGTGAACAAGGTAGCTCTGCTGGGGCAACAGGCTGTGGAGCCAACGTAATGACGCTTGAATTCCAACCCATGCTCTCGTAAAAAAGCATGAGCGTGGAGTGTATCCTCGCTCCATTCACGTATCGCAGGCTCTTCATAAACAGGGGGGAATCGTTCCTGGTCCACAATGATGAATAAGATGTTCGGTCGTCTCCTCAACCATTTTCTCGACATATAGATCCCCCTCGGCAAAGATGTACACATCTTTATCAACATATGGGGATAAAGTTTGTCCTTATCCACAAAAAAATCGCCGATTATCAAGAAATCGGCGAAGTTGAATTCGGATATTCGGTTATCCACAGCTTTTTATACCAATACAAAGGAGAGTACTGACAAAAGAATGGAGGTAATACTCATGGCAATCAGTGGGCGCGCCGCTTTTGTACGCAGTGCACGCAGATTTACGTTCAGGCCGAGCCCGACCATGGCCATGGTGAGCACGAAGGTTGTGACATTGGCGACACCACTATGGAACGCTTCTGAGACAGGAATGGTTGTTCCGAGAACGTAGCTTCCAAATACACTCATGGCGAGGAAGCCGATCAGGAACCAAGGGAATTCAATCTTGGTGCCACTTTGTAATTTCCCGGTGCGTTTCATCCAAATCATCAGGATAAAACAGAGCGGAACCAACAGCAGCACACGCCCCAATTTTGCTAGCAGTGCAATCGCTAGCCCATCTTGACCAGCGGGTGCAGCAGCCAACGCGACATGCGCAATCTCGTGCAGACTAATTCCTGACCACATGCCGTATTCGACCGCGGACAGGGGTAGGAACGGACGCAGGATCGTGTAGGCAATAGCAAATAGGGTTCCGACGAGTGCGATCATTCCTACCCCGATGGCTGTATCTTCATCCTTGGCAGCAACGATAGGCGAGACGGCAGCAATTGCCGCTGCTCCACAGACCCCTGTACCGACTCCGAGCATGAGGGAGAGGGAAGAGTCTGCTTTCAGCCACTTAGCTATCAGCATCGTAACCGCGATGGAAAAAATAATGACACCAGCGTCATAGACGAGAAGCCCGAGACCTTCATTCAAGACGACGTCGATATTGAGCTTCAGGCCGTACAGAATGATAGCAAGACGTAGTAAACGTTTGGCAGAAAATTGAATCCCTGATCGCAATGCTTCCGGATATCCACGAAAATGCCGGTATGCGACCGCGATCAGGATCGAACAGGCGAGGGGGCCAACTTGTTGAAAGCCAGGTATTTTTGCTAAGCCGTAGCCTGTCAGGGCGATAAAAAAAGTAAAAGCGATTCCAGCTATCCACAGCGAGATGGATGCAGGTTTGCTTTCGTTATTTTTTGCGGGCTGTACGCTGGCATTGCTTTCATTCAATGGCACGCTGTTTTTGATCGGAGTTGCCATTGCCATCACTCCTCGAAAAGTTTTACAAACTCAGCATACGGCAACTGTTATAATAAGAAAAATAAATCATTGCGATGATCATCATAAGTGAAATGAATGGTTAGTGGTGGATAGGAGAGTGAAGGCAGTTGGATCAGCATTTGCTTGTGTTCGTGACCGTTGCAGACAGACAGAACTTTTCCCGAGCTGCAGAAGAGCTACATATGACGCAGCCTGCCGTTAGTCAGTATATTCATGCGCTCGAGCGCACGATAGGGACAAAGCTCCTGGAGCGAAGCAACAAATATGTTCGCTTGAATAAAGCGGGGGAGATTGTCTATCATCACGCTCGGGAGATCTTGGGCTTGTACACGCGAATGCAGAGCCTCGTGGATGATTTGATGAACACACCGAGCGGGGATTTGACGATTGGCGCCAGCTACACATATGGAGAGTATGTGCTGCCTCATGTCATTGCGCGTCTCCGTCAGTATTACCCAATGATTACCCCCACGATTACCATTCACAATTCCACAGTCATTGCTGAGCTGGTGGCGAAGCGACAACTCGACGTCGGGATTGTTGAGGGGGAGTATGTGGACGAAAAAATGTGCGTAGAGCCGTTTGCTGATGATCGCATGTATTTGATTGCTTCTCCGGAGCATCGATTGGCCGGGCAAACGGAGGTCAGCATTGACGAATTGATGAAGGAAACGTGGATTGTGCGGGAAGAAGGGTCAGGCACGAGGGAAGCGGCTGAAAAAATGTTTCGCCAACTGCAATTCACACCGCAAAAGCGAATGGAGTTCGGCAGCACACAGGTGATCAAGGAGTCAGTGGAGGCTGGTCTGGGAATCAGCTTACTGTCTTATTGGGCTATCCGCAAAGAACGCAGGCTCGGCACGCTCTGTACATTGAAGGTAACGGGGACGCCGGTTACCCGTGATTTTTCGCTCGTCACGAAATCAGACGAGTTTCATACCAAAGCATTGGACATCTTCATGGATCTTATCCGCACACATGTGCCGGAGGGTGCCCATACGTAAAAGAGGAAGCGGCATGATCGGTACGTGCTGCTGCCTCTTTTTCATTTCAAGCGGACGAGTCAGGATGGGCGAGTGTCAGACGAAAGGTTGTTCCTTCTGGAGAAGTCCGAACCAATTCGACATTTCCCCCGTGTGCTTTTGCCAATAGTCGGGAGATCGTCAGGCCCAGCCCCAATCCATGCTTCTTTTTGCGTTTGCTATCGCCGCGATAGTACCGTTCGAAAATGAAGGGGACCTCTGACTCAGGAATCCCTTTTCCATTGTCAGTCACGTCGATGGAGAGGAAGTCACCCTGATTATGGACGCCGATGTTGATTTGCGTTGCATTTGCGGAAGCGCTGTTCCCCAATAAATTGAGCAAAATTTGTTTGACGTGTGATTCATCGCCGATCCATACGGTATCTTGTCTAGTCGGATTAACTGTCACAGATACGTCTGCAAATGAGGGCAAGGCTTGCACCTGTGCGACTATCTGATCCAATGTGCTGTCGATCTGTATGGAATGCTTCTCGACGAAAACTTCACCTGCTTCCATGGAGGAAAATTCGAGCAGGTCATTGACCATTGTCTGGAGTCGCTTGGCTTCGTCCATGCTGATTTGCATGAATTCATCCGCATCTGCACCTTTTACGACGCCGTCTTTGACAGCTTGAATCATCCCACGGATCGAGGTGACAGGGGTACGCAGCTCATGGGAAACACCAGCCAAAAGGTCGGTGCGCATCCGCTCTAGTTGTCCAAGTCGTTTGGCCATTTCGTCAAATGAATGGACCAGCTGGCTGATTTCGGCCTCTTTGATTTTGGAGGAATTGGGCAAGGAAGGCGTATAATTCCCGCTGGATATTTGCTCTGCCGCTATTGCCAACTGCCGCAGGGGCTGTGTTAACGAGCGAGACAGCACATAGACGATTGCCCAACCGCACAAAGTGATGATTCCGATAGAAACCATGATTGTGATATAGGTGTGAACCAAATCATTGTTAAGAGGCGTGCTGACGTAATAGGTGCCTGCGACTGCATTGTGTTCATAGTAAGGGACACCAACGCGCAGCCAGGTAGCTCCCTTTGTGGCAACAACCTCCCGTATTTCTTTCGTTTTGTCCACCGGTTGGGCAGGGGTAGGTAACTGCGCAATGGTAGCGGTCGTCGTCTGACTCACCATTTCCTTCTTGAACGTCTTGCCCGCATCATCGTAAATCTGTACCACGTGATCGATTGGGACAGTTGGCATGACTCGAAATGCGATCATAGCGGTAGTGGCTGCGGGTGTTGCGGTGTCAGGAATAGCCGGAGACGTAGGGCCAGTCACGGTAGTGATAGCCTGATTGGAGATGCCAACAGTTGTTTGTGCCAAATCCTCTATCTTTACAGAAGAAGTCGAGGTGTCCTTGGCAAGCAACAACTTGGTATACGAATCAGCGAGCAACTCTGTTCTTGCTTCCAATACTTGAAACTGTTGTTCTGTAGCTGCTTTGTTAATCCAATAGATGCCAAAAAAGCCAATACCAAAAAGAATGACAGATAATATCAAGGCATAGCGCCACGTCCAGTAACGCAAGAGCGGTACAGCAGTTCTGGTAGAAGTAGATCGATTAGTAAACACGCAGGCTATACCCCATTCCTCTGATCGTGCTAATCTCCCCTTCGGAAGTCGGCCACGGCAGTAAGCTTTTGCGCAAACGCTTCACTGCGGTATCCACAGAGCGATCGCCCCCTTCAAAATCCATTCCCCACACCTGATCCAACAACTGATCTCGGCTGAAGCATTGGTTCGGATGTCGCGCCAGGAAAACAAGTAGTTGCCAATCCCGTGGCATTAAGGAAAGGGGTGCTTTCCCGATTAAGGCATTTTGGGCCGTAACATCTATGGAAAGTGTCCCGAGTCTGATCGTGTCTGCTTCGGCGATATAAGAGGAACGGCGGAGCACAGCTTGTACACGGGCCAACACTTCTTCTGGATCAAATGGCTTGGCAATATAGTCATCTGCACCTTGTGCCAGCCCTTGGAGCTTGTCTGGCACGGTACCGCGCGCCGTGATGATAATGACAGGGCAACTGCCGTATTGGCGAATCTGGTCGAGTATATCCAAGCCGTCATGATCGGGCAGCATCAGGTCAAGCAGGACAAGATCGGGTTTCCAGGAGAAAAAAGTCGGGATTGCCTCGTGATCACCCTCATTCCATTTTACCTCATAGCCCGCCCGTTCCAGGTAGACCTGAACAAGTCGGGCAATCGGCATTTCATCCTCGATGAGTAGAATTCGTTTCACGAAGAAACACCTCCTATCTATCTCAAGCCAATTTGTACTTATCATAGCAATGATAGAAAAAATTTTGACTGACATCATTTGTAAAAAATGTTCTTGTTTCCGTTGTTTAGCATAATGGAGTTATGTGTCCGTTGAATGGCGAAGGGCATAACTAAACCTCTGGCAGTTTCCTGCTAGAGGTTTTTTTGTGTGCTTGAAAGGCAACGCTTATTTTTTGATGGCAGGTATTGAGACTGTTGTACCTTTTGTGATCTTGCCTTCTTTTTCGAGCTGTTTGATCAACTCTTCCACGGAGATGCCCATTTCTTTTGCCATTTCCTCCAAACTGATTGAAGGGTGAGTAAAGGAAGCTGCTTTACCAGTGGCGATCGTGCCTTCTTTTTCAAGCTGCTTGATCAACTCTTCCACAGAGATGCCTTTTTCTTTTGCTACTTCTTCCAGATTGATAGTTGTCGTGGAAGCAATCATTACCAGCGTGCCTTCTTCTTTAAGCTGCTCGATCAAGTCTTCTACGGAGATGCCTTTTTCTTTTGCCATTTCATCCAGGTCGATTGTCTTAATGTTATCGCTGGTGGCATCGAATTTTATGAAGGAGAAGCTAGTTGTCAGGTCGCCGTCTTTCGTGTTAATAGCTGCTCCTTTCGTCAGTTTGCCTTCCTTTTCAAGCTGCTTGATCAACTCTTCCACAGTGATGCCCTTTTCCTTTGCCATTTGCTCCAGGTTAAAAATCGGTTTTAGAAGAGCATCTGTACCATCGGTGTTCACCATTTTCAGTGGAGCAGAAGAACCAGACGTTTTCGTTGGTTCACTTGCCGCAAACGCGGAACCTGCCATTGCGGATACTGCCAGAGCCATTGCTGCCATTGCCATTTTCTTTTTCATTGTGAAATTCCTCCTTGGGGGTTCTGTAAATGAGTGGTGAGCCTTGTTTGATGGGCTTGCCCGTCTCGGCTACAACCTAAAGATAATGGGGGCGTGTGTCCGTAATATGACCGGAATATGGAAAAGTGACGGAATGCCGAAAACGCTTGCATTTTTCCCTACCTTGTTCTACATTAGAGACAGGTAAAAGAGCACGTAAATCGCGTGAAATCTTCTACCCACAAGTGAATAATCAAAAGGCAAAGGTGCCCTTGAACACGGATCTTATTTTTTCGTGTTTAGGCACCTTTTTTTGCTTTTGAAAAGGGAAGTTGTCTTGAAAGGAGTGACACGCATGGAAAAACCAATTCGAGCGACGCCGCTTGCGATCCGACTGATTCCCAATGTCGATCCTCAATTTGCGGAGAAGCTGAACCTGCCTTCCCATATCCGCAGTCTGGGTCTTTTGACCTCCACGATTGACGATGTGGGGTACACGGCCATTGATGAAGCGACCAAAAAGGCAGCGGTAGAAGTTGTGTATGCCAAGTCGTTTTATGCAGGCTCAGGCCATGCGTCTGGACCGTTGTCCGGCGAGTTCATCGGGATGATCGGAGGCGCGACGCCATCGGAGGTGCAGAGCGGACTGGATGCAGCCGTTGCATTTATGGAGAGCGGAGCATGCTTTTACTCTTTGAATGATGAAGGGACGCATGCGTATTACGCCCATGTTGTGTCGCGGACGGGCAGCTATTTGTCCCAACTGGCGGGTATCAGAGAAGGTGAACCGCTTGCCTACTTGATCGCTCCACCGCTGGAGGCCATGTATGGTATTGATGCCGCTCTCAAGGCTGCAGATGTACAAATGGTTCAATTTTTTGGTCCACCGACAGAAACGAACTTTGGGGGAGCGCTACTCACTGGCAGCCAGTCGGCATGCACGGCAGCCGCCGATGCTTTTGCCGATGCCGTAAGAAGTGTCGCCCAACAGCCTGTCAAACGATAATAGGGATATTCCCTCTTGAAGGGGAGGTAATGTAAATGCGCGCTACGTCATATTCACTCGGCATGATCGAGACATTGGGCTTGCCTGCTCTCATTGCTGCCGCAGACGCTGCTGCCAAAGCGGCTGACGTCAAAGTCGTCTCTTATGAAGGCGCGGACGCAGGGATCGTTACCGTGTATGTAATCGGAGATGTCTCCTCCGTACAGTCAGCAGTAGATGCTGGTGCTGAAGCTGCGAGACGTGTCGGAACTTTGCTGCACTCACACGTTATTCCACGTCCTGACGAAAATGTACCCAAAATGCTTAAAAACCTGCTGAAACCGGAAGTAAAAGAAGAGGCTAAGGCAGAGTCGGCCCAAGTGCCAGCAACCAAATTGCAAGATCAGTCTATCAATGATCTGCGCAAAATGGCGCGTTCGTATGCGGACTTCCCGCTGACAACGAACGAAATCAACATGGCGAAGAAAGAAGATCTCATTCGTCTGTTGGAAGAGAAACAAGGCGGAGGTGACAAAGCCTAATGACACTCGACGCTGATCTGTATTCCATACAGGAAGTGCGTACCTACCTCGCACAAGCGAAGGAAGCACAGGCCAAGTTCGCTACTTACAGCCAAGAACAAGTCGACAGAATCATCGAAGCCATGTCCAAAGCGGGTGTGGAGCATGCAGATCGACTGGCAGCAATGGCTGTAGAAGAAACAGGCTTTGGTAACATCCCGGACAAACGGATGAAAAACCTGTTTGCTGCTCAAGATGTGTACGCATCTGTGAAAGATGTTAAAACGGTTGGCATCATCCGTAAGGACGAAGAGAACAAGGTATGGGAAGTGGCGCAGCCATTCGGTATCGTAGCTGGTATCGTGCCTTCCACCAATCCGACGTCCACGGTTATCTATAAATCGATGGTCTCCCTCAAGGCGAGAAATGCGATTGTCTTCAGCCCGCATCCGTCAGCAGCCAAGTGCACGCTGGAAGCAGCGCGACTGATGGCACAGGCGGCAGTAGCGGCTGGAGCACCAGAAGGCTTGATCCATTGCGTTACCAAGCCTACGCTTCCAGCGACAAACGAATTGATGAAGCATAAGCTGACCAATTTGATTCTCGCGACTGGCGGAACACCGATGGTACGTGCGGCATACAGCTCCGGCAAGCCTGCTTATGGTGTGGGACCTGGTAACGTTCCGGTCTACATCCACCACAGTGCGGATTTTGCTGCTGCTGCCAAGCGCATCGTGCAGAGCAAAACGTTTGACTATGGTACGATCTGCGCTTCTGAGCAAGCATTGGTAGTGGAGGAATCCACTAAACACCAATTGATTGCTGCCCTGAAGCGTGAAGGTGCCTACTTCCTGAACGAGCAAGAAAAGGAAAAGGTAGCTGCCATCGTCACGATTAACGGCTCGTTGAACGCGAAGATCGTTGGCCGCTCCCCGCATGTGATCGCTCAAATGGCGGGTATTACTATCCCGGCTGATACACGTGTCCTGGTTGCGGAGGAGAACAATGTAGGTAAAGCATATCCGATGTCCGTTGAAAAACTGGCTCCGGTTCTTGCCCTCTACACTGTTCAAGGCGACAGCGAAGCGTTTGCTCGTTGCCGCGAATTGCTGGAGCATGGTGGTCTTGGACATACAGCGGGTATTCACGCCCAGGATGACAATGTCATCGCAGCGTATGGTCAAGCAATGCCAGCATCCAGAATTCCGGTAAATACGGGTACGACCTTCGGAGGAATTGGTGCAACGACTGGCGTACAACCAGCGTTCACACTTGGATGCGGTTCTTTAGGGGGCAACATCACTTCCGATAACATCGGTGCGAAGCACATGTTCAACATCAAGCGTGTTGCATTTGGTATCAAAGAAATGCCACAATCAACGCCAGCACCACAAGCTCCTGCGACACAAGCGGAAGAAGCTGTCCTACAGGCTGTCTCTTCCATGAACGTTGGCTTGAGCCGTGATGAGATCAAGAACATCATCAAATCCGTGTTAACAGAAATGACGTCTTAATGTCGTAAAACACTAAAATCTTGGAGATATAATTAAGGAGGATACAAAAATGGCTGGAGAAATGTCCGCATTGGGAATGGTAGAAACAAAAGGTTTGATCGGAGCAGTTGAAGCTGCTGACGCAATGGTAAAAGCAGCAAACGTAAAACTGATTGGTAAAGTACACGTAGGTGGCGGTCTCGTAACTGTTATGGTACGTGGTGACGTAGGTGCAGTAAAAGCTTCCACAGACGCAGGTGCCGCTGCTGCTGAAAAAGTAGGAGAGCTCGTATCTGTACACGTAATCCCACGCCCTCATGGAGACATTGAATTGATCCTGCCTAAACTCGAAGGGTAATAAATCCCGATGGCAGTGATTACAGAAGCATCCTTGAGAGCGATGCATAAGTCAGGTATCCCAAACCCCTTTCTCGTTGAGAAAGGGGATAAAATAACACCAGCAGCGGCAGATTTCTTGAAAGGAAGAGGGATTCAAGTGAAACAAGTTGATCAGAACCAGCAGCCTTCCACCAATCAAGCTGCCGAGGCAGTGCGAGAAATTCCTTTGGGCGTATCGAACCGTCACATTCATTTGTCGCAAGCAGATGTCGAGAAGCTTTTCGGAGCCGGACATCAATTGACGCCAATGCGTGATTTGTCGCAACCGGGCCAGTTTGCTTGCCAAGAAACAGTCACCATCGTGGGACCAAAAGGCAGCATCCATGGGGTTCGCGTTTTGGGACCAGCTCGTGGCGCGACACAAGTGGAAATTTCCAGAACAGACGGCTTTGCAGTAGGTGTTCATGCACCTGTGCGTATGTCTGGAGATATTGAAGGAACACCAGGTATGGTACTTGTAACGGCAAAAGGGACTGTTGTGATGGACAAAGGCGTAATCGTAGCGAAGAGCCACGTTCATATGTCCCCAGCAGATGCCGAGCAATATCAAGTGAAGGATGGCGATACGCTGATCCTGGCAACGCAAAGCGATCGTCCTATCATCTATCCAGATGTAGTCGTTCGTGTACATCCGCAGTTTGCACTTGATTTCCACGTTGATACGGATGAAGGAAATGCCGCTAATTTGAAAACGGGCGACCGGGTAAAAGTGATCGGCAAGAACGGGCAATTTTACTCCGGCTAACGGAGGTTGAGCTTGATGGACATCAGAGAAATGGTGGCGTCGATTACAAAAGAAATTTTGCAATCGATGAATACAGAAAAGCAAAGCAGCACAGCGCCTCGTGTCCTGTACGTATTTTGCGACAGCCAGGCTCATGAGGCGTTTCAGGATCATTTTATCCAACTGAAAAACCACGGGATCTGCCATGACATTCTCTTCCTGGACGGAGAAACCTCTTCTTGGTTGGGCATGCACAAGATCGAATGTGGGGGAGCAGGCAAAATTCTTACCGCAGATGAGTACGCTCCTGCCCCGTTGGAAGTGCCGAAAGATTATGTCGGTATCGTGATTCCTGAAATCGATTTGGATAATGCAGCGAGAATTGCTTCCGGTCTAAAAGGAACAATCAAAGCGGAAATCGTCTTTTCCGCGTTGGTGACAGGCAAATTCGTCATCGCTGGTTCCGATGTGCCAGGAATCAAGCGCGCAGACCGTCGTACCCTGCAAACATTGACACTGACACCTGCTTATGAAAAGCTGTTCAACCGTCACGTTGAGAGCATGAAAGAGCTGGGTGTGGAGTTTGCGGAGCAGCGCCGTCTGGCTGATCGCGTGGTTTCCAAGTTGAAGTCTCAGTTGCAAAAAGTGGAGACTACCAAGACAGAACAACCAACATTGACTCCTTTGGATGAGCAAGAAGCCGTCTTTTCCGGGAAGCTGTTGACAGCGGATTGGATCAGATCTCAACCTGAGCTTCGCGATACGACTTTGATCGTGAAAAAAGGTGCAATTGTTTCTCCGCTTGCTTATGACAGCATGAGAGAACGCGGCATTACGGTCAGCTATTTAGGAAAAGGGTGATCGCATGTTTTTGGGAAAAGTGATCGGCAGCGTCTGGGCCACGCAAAAAGAAGCAGGAATGGAAAATCTCAAGCTCATGGTGGTTCAGCCGATTGATTGGCGTGGCGAAGAAGGCGGACAAACCGTTATCGCAGCGGACAGGATCGGTGCGGGAATCGGGGAGCAGGTTATCGTCTCTCGTGGGACGCCTGCCCGAATCCTTTTCTCCGGCACCAGTGTGCCGATCGATGCGATCATCGTAGGCATCGTCGATTCGTTTGAGGTGCCGGGTGCCGCAGGAAGAGAGGAATAGGAATGGAACAGGAACGTTCACGAGTCATCCAGGAATTCGTACCGGGGAAACAGGTCACGTTGGCTCATGTAATCGCAAACCCTGACCCAATGCTCTATACCAAGCTAGGTATCAATGAGGCCGGTGCAATCGGCATCTTGACTTTGACGCCTACCGAAACAGCCATTATTGCCGCGGATATTGCGACAAAGGCTGCTGGCGTCGAGCTTGGGTTTCTCGATCGTTTTACAGGTTCACTGATTGTCGTAGGAGATGTATCCGCTGTTGAGATGGCAGTCGAGGCGGTCAATCAGGTGCTGAGCGAAAAACTGCGGTTTACACCGGCGTTGGTGACGAAATCATGACCGGTCGTGTAATGATTATCGGTGCAATTGAAGCAGGAAAGTCTTCTCTGGTGCGGGCGCTGTTCAATGACGAACAGCCTGCCCGGAAGACGCAAGCGCTCGAATATCGGGACTGGGCGATTGACACTCCGGGTGAGTACAGCGAAAACCCGATGTTTTACCGCACGCTTATGGCCACCTCTCTTGAGGCGAAGATCATTGTGATGGTGCAGGATGCAACAAGGGAGCGCAATTACTTCCCTCCTGGCTTTTCACAAGGGTTTCCGCAATCGTGCATCGGGGTCATTACCAAAATGGATCATCCTGATGCAAATGTAGAGAGGGCAGAACAATTCCTGCGTCAATCGCTCGGCAATGCAAAAATTTTCCGGACCTCCTCGCTCACAAGTGAGGGAGTATCAGAATTGCGAGCGTATTTGCAAGAAATTGTAAACGAGTAAGCGAGATTAACCAGTATTACACCCCTTTCCGCCGTAGCGTGTCTGTGAGAAAATGAGGTCATATCAACTCCTAGCAGGTGAAAAGAGGTTCACATGCAATCAATACGAGAAGTGTGCAAAGCGTCCACGACGTTGAGTGATGACGACATTCGGATTGTGGAGGATCTGGCTTCCAAGCTTCAGATTTTTGCTGATCTGTCTCAAGCGGACATGTTTATCGATTGTCCGACGGTAGATCGGAGCGCTGCGATGGTAGTCGCACAAGCTGCACCGAGTACGGCACGCTCTATGTACAGTGGATCGGTCGTAGGGCATTTGGCGACGGCAATTAATGAGCCGGCCGTTATGTATTGTCTGACTACAGGCAAGCCCGTCATCGGTTCACGCGGGGTTTCACAGGAGCAGGTCGTGATGCGACAAAGTGTCGTACCCATCACGAATGCGGCTGGAAAAACAATCGGGACCTTGATAACGGAACAAGATATATCCAAACAGGTGGAACAGGAAAAGAACGTCGAAATGCTCAAGGAAACAACGGAGCATTTAAGT
Organism: Brevibacillus brevis; assembly: GCF_001039275.2. Taxonomy (NCBI): domain Bacteria; kingdom Bacillati; phylum Bacillota; class Bacilli; order Caryophanales; family Paenibacillaceae; genus Brevibacillus; species Brevibacillus brevis. The sequence continues at coordinate 6,076,248 of NZ_CP030117.1, read as the reverse complement.
GAGACGCTCATCCAGTTCGCTGTGCCTGATCTGCCCATTTCGTCGCTGTTGCACGAGGGCATGATTTTGTTTGATCAGAGTGGGGTTATCACGTACGCCAATGGCCGTGCCCACAAGCTGCTCTCTTTGATTGGCTTTGAACGGCCGGAAAAAGGTGAGAGCATCGAACGTATTTTTTCCTGGAGAGTTACCCCGGAGAATTTTGTACGCAACGGGGGTTATATTCAGGAGGAGCTGTCAAAAGGCAAGCATTTTATCATGATGAAAGCGGTTTCGTCCGTCCGCAAGCAAGACATCATTGGGGGATTCATTCTCCTGCGAGACATATCGGACATTCGGGAAAAAGAAAAGCAATTAATGATCAAATCCGCGGTGATCAAAGAGATTCACCACCGGGTCAAAAACAATTTGCAAACCATCTCTAGCCTGCTACGCCTGCAAATGCGGCGTTCGCAGTCCAACGAGATTGAAAAGGTATACCGGGAAAGCATCAATCGCATCAACAGCATCGCCATTATTCACGAATACTTGGCACAGGATGGTCTGGAGCAGATTGACTTCAAAGAGATTTTAACCAAAATATCGAAAATAATCGTCTCTTCCATGAGGCGTTCTGAGCAAGCTATACACGTCGTGGTGACGGGCGAATCGGTGTATCTGCCGTCCAACAAAGCAACATCGTTTGCCTTGATCGTCACCGAGCTGATTCAAAATTGCATGATTCATGGTTTTCATGAGCTGCAAGAAGGGAAAATCTCTATTGCACTCGTCGCCAAGGAGGACTTCGTTAGTTTGTCTGTGACAGACGACGGAGTAGGCATCGAGGACATGGAGCAAATCCACAAAAAGGGCCATCTCGGCCTGAAAATTGTCGATACGCTGGTCAGGGAAGACCTCGAAGGCACGATGCATTTCCGCAACACTGGGAACGGAACAGAGGTTACCATACTCTATCCGATCCAAAAGGAGGATGAAGATGACACAGCCGAAGATTATGGTGGTTGATGACGAGCCGATTATTCGCATGGATTTGCGCGAGATGCTCGAAAATGAAGGGTATTTAGTGGTTGCCGAGGCGAAAAACGGAGAAGAGGCAGTCGAACAGGCCCATCGTCACAAGCCCGATCTGATTATCATGGATGTGAAAATGCCTGTCTTGAATGGAATCAAGGCAAGTAGTATCATTCGTTCCTTTTCAGACAGTTCCATTCTCCTTTTGACGGCTTATAGCCAAAAGGAACTCGTCCAGGATGCCAGAAAAGCGGGTGTGACGGCTTACTTGGTGAAGCCGGTGTCGGAGGATGACTTGATTCCCGCAGTAGAAATCGCACTCAGTCAAAAGGAAAAAGTCGTTTCACTGAAGAAGGATATAAATGATCTGAAGCAAAAGATTGAGGATCGCAAGGCAGTGGAAAAGGCAAAAGGAAAGCTGATGAGTGCCCTATCCTTGGAAGAGGATGCGGCTTACAAATGGATGCAGCAAGTAAGCATGCAACGGCGCATGCCGCTTGTGAAGCTGGCAGAGGAAATTCTGTCGGGCGAGCAGGCCATTTTTACGCAAGGCTAGTACGGACATTATCATAAAAAGCAGTGACAAGTAGATACGAAGAGAGCAAAGGCGCTTGAATCAGACCGGGAGCAAGGAACCGGCTGTTCAAGCGTTTTTTCGTAAGGCCCGTCTGACACGCCAATGGTTCAAGGAGGTTCATATGGACGAACAATGGATCCAAAGCGTCGGGATCGATGTGGGAACAAGCACGACCAAAATGATCGTAAGCCGATTGCGATTGGGTCGCATGTCTAGCACGTTTTCGCTGCCTCGTTATCAGATCGTGGAGCGACAATTGCTGTATGCGAGTGAAGTACATTCCACACCGCTCATCGGGTTTGATGAAATCGACGCTGACGGAATCGGAGCGATTCTTGCAGCCGAGTACGACAAGGCACAGATCAGCTTGTCTCAAATCAAGTCTGGGGCGGTCATCATTACCGGAGAAACAGCAAGCAAAAAGAACGCACAGCATATCGTTCATCTGCTGGCTGAACGCTCCGGGGATTTCGTGGTAGCGACAGCAGGTGCTGACCTCGAAGGCGTGCTGGCGGGCAAGGGTGCGGGTGCGGAAAAACGCTCGCAAGCCATGCAGGGTGTGATCGTCAATGTCGATATTGGCGGAGGAACAGCGAATGCAGCCTACTTCCAGCGTGGCCGAGCGATTGCGACGGTTACATTCCACGTCGGAGGAAGGCTGATCCGTCTCAGTCCGCAGGGTGTCGTTCAATACGTGTCGCCGAACATTCAACAATGGCTGTCGGCAAAAGGACTGCGTATTCAAGTCGGACAGGAAATCGGATTCGCGCAGCTCACAGAGGTTGCCGGACAGTTGGGACGCAGCATGCTGGATTATTTGACGGGGAAAGAGCGCCAAGTATCAGGCTTGCTCGTAGTGGGACCGCATTTGCGCGATGCCATCCCTGTTAGCGAATTGACTGTCTCAGGCGGTGTGGGTCTACTCATGAGCGGACCTCCCGTCCAAAATATTTCGGATGCGAGCCGATACGGTGATTTCGGCCCACTGCTCGGATATGTACTCCAGCAGGAGCGCGAAAAAGGAACGTATCCGGTACAGTGGCTAGACCCGGATCAAACGGTACGGGCAACGGTAATTGGCGCGGGGATGCAGAGTACGGAGATTAGTGGTTCAACCGTGCATATCAAGCCGGAGCTGTTGCCGATCAAAAATATACCGATTCTCAAGCTGGAGCTTACCGAGGAACAATTGGCAGATGCCACACGACTGCGACAGGAAGTGGCTTCGATCTACCAACTGGGTGAGCGTCTGTTTGAAAAAACGACAGGGATTCCTTTCGCACTCGCGATCTCCGGCATCGGGTACTGCTCGTACGCTCTGTTGCAGACACTGTCCCAGGAGCTGTCTGAGCAATACCGGGCAACCTTCCCCGAGAGTCAAACCATGGTTGTGATCTGTGAAACAGATATGGCGAAAGCGCTCGGGCAGGCCTTGGCGCTGCGTTGCAAAGGGGCACCGGAAATCATTTGCATCGATCAGGTGCGTGTGGAATACGGCGATTACATCGATCTCGGTGAACCGATCTCGGGAACGATTATTCCCGTCGTCGTCAAAACACTGGCGTTTGATGAAAGGCCGTAACGTAAGAAGGGGTGGACGTGATGAACACGAAAACGACTGTGCTTGGACAGACCTATCAATTTCGCGATTTGAAAGAGGTTTTCGCGAAGGCTAATGAAGATAAATCAGGCGACCAGTTGGCTGGTATCGCTGCTGCTGATTCTCGGGAACGTGTAGCTGCCAAGCAAGTGTTGGCTGATCTGACATTGGCGGATATCCGCAACAATCCGATGGTTCCGGCAGAAGAAGACGAAGTATCGCGTGTGATCGAAGAAGGCATCAACGAAAAGATTTACAGCGAAATCAAAAACTGGAGTGTAGCTGAACTGCGCGAGTACATTTTGAGCCATCAAGCAGGCGACAATGAACTCAAGCGAATCAGCCGCGGCTTGTCCAGTGAGATGATCGCAGCGACTGCCAAGCTCATGAGCAACCTGGACTTGATCACGGCTGCGTCCAAGATCAAAGTTGTGACGCATGCCAACACGGCAATCGGTCATAAAGGTGTATTGGCTTCTCGTGTACAGCCGAACCATCCATCCGATAACGTACAAGGCATCAAGGCATCCCTGTACGAAGGATTGAGCTACGGTATCGGCGATGCGGTAATCGGGATCAACCCGGTTATCGATACAGCGGACAGCGTGAAGGATATTTTGAACATGACCAAAGACGTGATGACCAAGTTCGACATCCCGACGCAAAACTGCGTATTGGCTCACGTATCCACGCAAATGCGTGCCATCCGTAATGGGGCACCAGCAGACTTGATCTTCCAAAGTTTGGCGGGTAGTGAAAAAGGAAACAAGGCATTTGGTATTGATGTAGCATTGCTGGATGAAGCAGATGAACTGATGCGCAAAGAAGGCACCTCCTACGGACCGAACTTCTGGTATTTCGAGACAGGGCAAGGCTCAGAGCTGTCTGCCGAGGCGCATCACGGCATGGACCAGGTAACAATGGAAGCGCGCTGCTACGGACTTGCTCGCAAGTACAATCCGTTTATCGTGAACACGGTAGTTGGCTTCATTGGACCTGAGTATTTGTACGATAGCCGTCAAGTAATCCGTGCAGGCTTGGAAGACCATTACATGGGCAAAATGCACGGTTTGCCGATGGGCTGTGACGTATGCTACACGAACCACATGAAGGTCGATCAGAACGATATGGACAATCTCGGGATTTTGCTCTCGTCGGCAGGCGTTAACTTCGTGATCGGCGTAGCGATGGCAGACGATGTCATGCTCAACTATCAATCGACGAGCTTCCATGATATTGCGGCATTCCGTGAAGTGATGGGACTGCGACCTGCTCCTGATTTTGAAAAATGGCTGGAGAAAATGGGCATCATGGAAAACGGAAGGCTGACTGCAAAAGCAGGCGATCCGACAATCTTCATGTAAGATCAGGAGGTGAAAGACGGATGGAACAACAATTAGATTTCTTGGTAGATAAAGTAGTAGCAGAGCTGCAAAAGAAGCTGGGTGAGGTTAGCGAACAAGCTCCGTCACCAAAAGCAGAGACAGGCTTGATCCAACTGAGATCGGAGCCAAAGGCAGAGCCAGTAGCGAATGCGACGACGGCGCAAGCTCCTGTAGTGAACGAGCAGCCTGCTCCATCAGCCGAACCAGAGAGAACCACACATGTACCGAATCCGAAGTACAAGGAAGGCTTGGATGAACTGCTGTCCAGCACGCCAGCGCGCATCGGGGTTTGGCGTACAGGTGTGAGACCTTTGACCAAAACCATGCTCGAATTGCGTCGCGACCATGCTGCGGCTGTGGATGCTGTATACGGTGAAGTCAGTCAAGCGGTGCTCGATCAGTTCTCCTTGTTCACAGTGGAAACACAGTATGACAACACCGAAAACTATTTGAAGCGTCCGGATATGGGGCGTGTCCTCACCGAGGACGGCGTACGCTTGCTGCAAGAGCGCGGCCAAAAGAAGCCGCAGGTACAAATCGTCGTTTCTGACGGCTTGAGTGCTGCTGCGGTGGATGCAAACCTGAAAGACGTACTTCCATCCCTGATGGACTCTCTGAAAAGCTACGGCCTGACCTGCGGCACTCCGTTTTTTATCAAGGGCGGACGCGTAGCCAGCATGGATCACGTCGGTGAGATTTTGGAGCCGGAAGTATTGGTGCTTTTGATCGGAGAACGTCCAGGATTGGTTACGGCACATTCCATGAGTGCGTACATGTGCTACCGTCCACGCAAAGGTATGGTAGAATCAGAGCGTACAGTGATCTCGAATATTCATCGTCAAGGTACATCTCCGGTTGAGGCGGGGGCCCACATCGGGACAATCCTCTCCAAAATGTTGGAGCAAAAAGCAAGTGGTGTAAAACTAGTCTTGTAATAGAACCAATGACGACGAGGAGGATTCTACATGACATTCCGCAGAAAAAAAGTAGCCGTAATCGGTAGTGGTTTTACTGGAGCGACAACTGCGTTCATCATGGCGCAAAAAGAGCTGGCTGACATCGTATTGGTGGATATCCCGCAACTGGAAAACCCAACGAAGGGTAAAGCACTCGACATGATGGAGGCTTCTCCCGTTCTCGGCTTCGATGCTAGCATCACAGGTACTTCCGACTACAAAGACATCGAAGGCTCCGATATCGTAATCATCACAGCAGGTATTGCTCGCAAGCCAGGTATGTCCCGCGACGACTTGGTAGCAACGAATGCAGCTATCATGCGCTCGGTTGCTGAGCAAGTGAAAACATATGCACCAAACTCCATCGTACTCATCCTGTCCAACCCGGTAGATGCGATGACCTATACATTCTACAAAACATCCGGCTTCCCGAAACACCGCGTAATCGGTCAATCCGGCGTACTCGATACAGCTCGCTTCCGTACGTTCGTAGCGATGGAACTGAATGTATCCGTAAATGACGTAACAGGCTTCGTATTGGGCGGTCACGGTGACGACATGGTGCCACTCTTGCGTTACTCCTACGCTGGCGGCATCCCACTCGAAAAATTGATCCCACAAGATCGTCTGGACGCTATCGTGGAACGTACACGCAAAGGCGGCGGCGAAATCGTAGCTCTCTTGGGCAACGGTTCCGCTTACTATGCACCTGCGGCAGCGCTGGTAGAAATGGCAGAAGCGATCTTGAAAGACCAGAAGCGCATCCTGCCATCCATCGCTTTACTCCAAGGCGAGTATGGCTACAACGATATCTACCTGGGCGTGCCAACTCTCTTGGGTGGAAATGGTATCGAGCAAGTCATCGAGCTGGATCTGACTGCTGCTGAGAAAGCAGCATTGGATAAATCCGCAGATTCCGTTCGTGCGGTTATGAAAGTAGCTATGCCATAAGCACAGTATGAAAATGAAAGCTTCGCCAGATGTATTGGCGGAGCTTTTTTTACAATGTGGATAGAGTAGCTGTTAGTGGTGGGGAAGAAGCGGATTTCCAGTCTACGCTTCGGCCTACGCCCTGCTGAGGGCGGGTACTGTTCGCTCCGAAATAAATAGCGGGAGCGCTTCAAAAGTAGAGTTTCGAGGATGTTTTTTCAGAGGTTGAAGCTGAAAACCCCCGCTATTTATTTCGGAGCTGGGTAGGGCTCCAGAGGCGCTAGGACTGGAAATCCGCTTCTTCCTACGAGGCTGTATTCGCATGAAAGCTGATTCAACTGATTCAATTGAGTGTAATTGTCACGAAGTGCAAACACCTGTAAGACATTGGAGGAATTGTGCGAAGAGTGACGAACTAGATTACAGAAATGTTAAGGATTGTAAAGAAAAATCTTTCAAAAAAATATATTTTATTGTAAAATTAAGGAAAAAGTAGGGGTTGATTCTTTATGGGGGGGCTGCAAGGGACAATGCACTGGTCGCTGCGGTCAGAAATTGAAAGACACCGTAGAGAGTGCGGCTATACCTTGAGTAAATTAGGTGAATTAACGGGCATCAACCATGGGAGTTTAAGCGAGATTCTGAACGGAAATCCACCGCGGGCTATGACCATTGGTCAATTAGATGCGCTAGCGGCGGTGTTTGGTCGCGAGCCGGGTTGGTTGTACGAATTGTATACGGAAGAATGCATATCAGAGGGGAGAATATCGCGCCCTCGATTGATACCTTATTTGATTCGATGCGCGGAGGTTGGGCGGCAGGATTGTATAGAAGAGGTTGTTCCTAAATTGTTGGAGAATCCAAAGAATCTCTCGACCCTCTTTGCCGTAGCAGAGCAGCTATATGAGGAAGGGAAACAGAAACAGTCAGTACCTTTCTATGAATACGTGATTGAAAACGAAAAAGATAGTTACTCTAACCAATTTGTGATGAGTCAGTACAGACTTTTTCGAGTAGTAGTGCAAGGTACGAATTCTGAAGAAAATTGGAAGGCTGTCATTCGATTTGATCCGTATCGAAGACGCCTACCGGAAAATAACCAGTTAGATGCACTACTACAATTAGCAAATGTTTGTTATACTATCCACAAATGGAGAGAAATGGATAAATATGCCGATGAATTAAGGGAATTGGCTACTATTATCTATGAGGATGAGTTGCGTAGACGAAGAAGCAACAAGGCCAGTGAAATGCTTTCAACTGAACGTCATTTGGTTGTGTACTATGGACAAGCATTTCTTATTAAAAGTATAGCATTAGAAAAACAGGAGTTGTACGAAGAAGCGAAGCGATATGTTGATGGATACGCTGATTTAAGCTGGTTTGAATTCTTGGACGAAATTGGTCAAATCGAAGTGCAGAAATTTCGATCATGGGCGACAGCGAATTTGTACACGCTGAACATACTTATGGGGAATAGTGATGTCATCCCTGATTATATTCATTTCCTTTCTGATCATCCGAAAGAGGTCCTTTCAGGTTTAGTAACGATTGTGAGTGCTGCCAATCAATACGGTTTTTCGATCGATTCGATATTTGAGCAGTTTGCAGAACATATTGATCGTTTTGAGGATCGTCAGGACGCTATCGGCATGAGCGAACATATGCAGTTTCGGAATGAAATGGCGATTTACTTGTTTAAAAGAGGGAGGTATGCAGAGGGGCTTAATGAAACGCTTCGATGCCTTAGCCTGTCTGATACCATGAAAGATTACGATAGCTTCAAAAAATGTACAGCGCTGTTTTGGATGAATCTGCAATATGCGTCTGATCAACAGAAAGGCAAGTATCAAACTATCCTTACGAAAGGGGCTGTATAGTGATGAAGGGGATTTTACTCTCACTTGCTCTCGTTTTGGGTTTGGGTGTCAATGTTGTAAGTGAACCAGCAAAGATAGGAAACGATGTAGTAGTCGCTAATTATGGTCATGGAATAGGTGGCTAAATAGTTCGTACCCAGGAAACATCCCATCGATGGGATGTTTTTTTCTATTCAATTTTTCTTAATCGGTGAATTTCTGCACATCCCTGTATAGTAAATATATGTAATAAATTGTAAAAGAGAGGGGGCGTTGGACATTACTGCTATCGCAAATATTTTAGATAGGGATGTTTCTTTTCACAGTGGAAACTCCCCCAAAAGAGGAGCAGCATCAGCCCCTAAAAGTAAGTGTACGATCCGGGGCATGGTAAAGGAAATCGGTTGCCACTTAGAGTTGGATAATAGAATTGAACAGCTACGACGGGAAATGATGGAGTTGGCGGGAAAGTACGGTCTCTCACATGATAAAGTTTTGGCTGTAAGCCAACAATTGGATAAATATATTGTCATTGCACAAAACAGATTGAAAACGGAAAAGTAAGTCCTTCTCACACCTCAAGGCCCCCAGAACCCTTCCATTAACCTACTAACTCTGTATTTACCGACTCTAGATAAATCTGAGTCAAAGTTCCGAGCTGGATGACGAATTGATAGGAAGGTCATGTAGTGCATTTTGAAAAACTATAAAAATTATAAAATTACGAAATTACGAAATAATAGAAAGGAAGATCCTTTATAGGGGGCTGCAAGGGGACAATGCATCTGTCGCTACGATCAGAAATTGAAAAATGCCGGAGAAAGCACGGTTACACATTAAGCAAGCTGGGTGAATTAACTGGCATTAACCCCGGGAGTTTGAGTGAGATTCTAAATGGAAATCCGCCGCGTGCAATCACCATTGGTCAGTTAGACGCGCTAGCCAAGGTGTTTGGTCACGATTCGGGTTGGTTGTATGAATTATACCCGGAAGAATGCATATCAGAGGGGAGAATATCGCGCCCCCGATTAATACCATACTTGATTCGATGCGTGGAGGTTGGGCGAAAGGATTGCATAGAAGCTACTGTCCCCCAAATGATGGAGAATCCGAAGAACATCATGATTCTGTTTGCCCTTGCAGAACAGCTATATGAGAAAGGGCAACTGAAAGAGTCAGTGCCCTTTTATGAATATGTTATTGAGAATGAGAAAGATAGCTATTCTGAGCACTTCGTGATGAGTCAGTATCGGTTATTTCGTGTTGTACTTGGGACAAATGCAGAAGAAAATTGGGAGAATGTCATTCGGTTTTCTCCTTACCGAAACCGGCTTCCTGAAAACTATCAACTCGACGCCTTATACCAATTGGCGAAGATCTGTTTCGCTTTGCAAAAGTGGGAGAGATCAGAGCAGTACGCAGACGAATTAAGGCTGCTGGCAGACACTGTTTACAGGCATGAACTGGAAAGGATGAAAAGAAACAAAAAAGGCGAATCTCTGAAAACGGAGCGCCATCTCGTCTATTATTACGGATTGGGCCATTTATATAAGAGCGTTTCATTGGAAATGCAAGGACTGTATGAAGAGGCGAAGAAGTATGTGCAAGTTTACGCTGATTTAGGATGGTTTGAATTACTTGATGAAGACGGACGTAAAGAGGTAGAAAGATTCAAGGTATGGGCAAAGGCGAACTCCTACACATTGGAGGTGTTGTCTGGCAATACTAGCATCATTGAAGAGTACGCAGACTATCTCGATAGTCTTCCCACCAATGAAGTTCTTGCTGGTTTAAATGCCATTATGAAATCCGCTAACACCTACCATTTTTGCGTGGATGAGATTTTAGAGCGCTTTGCCTCCCAAATTGCTATTTTCGATCAATTTACAGAAGCAATTGGATTGGATCGACATCTTCGGTTTCGATATCAGATGGCTATTTATGAGTTTGGTAAGGGAAGGATGGAGAGAGGAATTGAAGAAACGATATATTGCCTTTCTCTAGCGGATTTGACGAATCGACACGACGAAACCCTTACATACATAGCACTGTTTGGATGGTTAGGGAATATGAATAAGCGAATAGGTAACCAAAACGAGTTAGGTGGCTAGCATCCTGTTAGGTCATTGTGAATATGCTGTAGATTGATGAAACATCCTCTGTCAGGATGTTTTTTTTATTCTACTTTTTGCAGTTGGTAAAAACCTGCATATCATTTTATGGTTAATTATGTAATAAATCTCAAAATGAAGGAGGTGGGAGATGAAGATATTCCATGAAGGAATAGAAATCTAAGAATATCTCTAAAAAGAGGAGCCACTGGTGCCACTAAAACCAAGTGAATAATCTGGTGGTAAAGGAAGTAGGGTGAGTCTTATAGCAGCAATTGCATTTAAAAAGGGCGTTCCACCCCTTCGACAGGTTAAAGGAACGCCCGCAGGAGGAGCAGTTACAGCTCCTATAAGTAAATGTATCATGCTACCTCTAGATCGAGAAGGAGTAACCTATCACGATATTGATCATTTGAAAAACATTGTGGAACAATTGCGAGAACAATTGGTGCAAATGTATTTAGAGAAGAATGATTTCTTGGATGGTGAAGTCGTGGAATTAAGTCACCAGTTGGATCAATACATTTAAGGAGATGGTAAAATTCTCATTTGGATTTGGAAAAAATCATCGACTGTCAGGTTTGTCAAATGCGAGGTAACGAAACTGACTAGCAGATGAGCAAGAAACAAAAAAACAAGCTTTGCGAATTTTCCATTTCAAGTAAGAAAGTTGTGAATGTGTTACCACAAAGGGTTGTTGTCACTGATAGTAACAACTGATAAGGCGGTTGGAATTTGAGGTGTGATCGGCATGGTGAACATCGAAGACTTTAAGAAGAAATGTCGAAAAAATGAAAAAATAGGAGTTGAAAAAGTTATGATCTCAACATTAAATCGGCTCACACGCTTTCTATTATTAGTTCTAGTTGTAACAATTTTTGCGAGTACGCCACAGGTGGCAAATGCTAGGATCTGCGCAATAGCTCCTTCCAACATGATGATGCAGGATAATAAAGACACTGCATGGAATAATGTTCAACCAACTGCAGAGTGCGATCCCAAACCTGCCAGCCCGGTAAAGTTAGATGATAAATACTTGAAGAAAAACAATGTGGATGCTCACAAATTGAAAAAGGCTAATGTGCCGAAGGGTTCCAATATCTCCCATTATGATATATATGAAGACAAATATGATGACTATCTTTGGTTAGGGAAAAAGAAACAAGGAAGGAATGAATGGATACAGTTGTTTTTTGACATTATCGATGCCGCTGACATGTTCCCTTTGCGTAGAAATATACCTGAACATTAATCCATACACTTAAAACGGAGGTGATGGTGATTATGGATGTGACACTAACCACCCAGGACAATGAAGATACATGTATAAGTGCAGAATTTTGGTGTTTGGCAGAAGACCAGTTTGATACCCAGATATTATCAGAAGGGCTGTGTCTGATCCCAACATCGACAAGAAAAAAAGGGGAATTAACTCAAGGGAAAATACCTGCTCCTGATACGAGTTGGGAAATTTCAACATCATATGAGGCTTCACTCGATATCAACAACCAACTTCTCCCGCTCCTTCGTATGCTAGATGGAAAACAAAAAACTTTACAAGATTTAAAACAAGAACATAATCTCATCTATGGAATCGAATTGTTCATCTATGCGTACGAGAGACAAATCCCTCGAATGAAGCTGACACAAGAAATGATCCAATTTATGAGTGAGATCGGAGGCATGGCGAGGATAAACATCATCATCTACCCTGACGATCTGCCTCCAGACTTGGAACTCAAAGTCTCCCAAGGTACAAGTATCAAGGTAGCCTTCCTGGTCAAAGGAGCTGACACGCAACCGGACTTGAACCCACAACTTCTTCAAGTTTCCCCACACGCATCTTGGATACAAGGGGAACAGACGTCGGATGGGGCAGTATGGTATCTCGAAACGTTAGAGGAAGAAACAGATGATACAGAGGAATTACTGCTGGCAATGATAGACACGTTAAAAGAGGAAAAAGAGTCACTTATTAGTCAGAAGGAAGAACAAAACCTGTCATATGAAATCGTCGTGTACGCTCATGTCAGAAATCGGCAAAAGCCTGCGATCACTGCAAAAGAAAACGTCATCTCATTTTTGCATGAGATTGGAGCTACGCTTGAATTCGTATTGTTCTACGCGGCAGAAGAAAATCGGTATGAAAACGACGGATTGATATAAGAGACAAAGATCTCTTCATGTCCAACATTATGAAGTAAACAGGAAGAGAAGATAACTGATTTTACAAAGAAAATCGGGGGCTTAGGTGCTCCCTATTTTCTTTGTAATTACATGGGGGAGGTTTTTTCAATCCAATACTATTCATTCCTCGTCTTTGTGCTTTTCCTTCACATCACGAAAGTGTATAACTTCATCGAGAGCAGACTCAGCCCGCTCGATTTCGCCATAGTCATTGGTATGGGAGTATTTTGGCTATTACTTAAATGTTGTGAATACTTATCGGACGTATTGGAAAAGGGATGTATCAAATTCAAAATTAAAGTATGGCAATTGTATGTGGTCGCATTGATTTTGTATTTTTTATTTTAGTTTCTTATGCACCGTACTTTGATTAAACGAAAGTGTGAACAATTCCCCACACTCGAAAGTATCTTTTACCCTTGAGACTGGAATGTATTTTTCTACCTGACTAACTAACTCCTTCGTCTTAGGGTATCAAACCAGCCTGCTGACATGGCGCCCGCGAAAAGGGAGAGGAAAATAATTGTAGAAGGGATTGGGATGAAGTCGCTATCCCTCAAATGATCCCGCTAAATACTATGGATCGAATAATATGAGTAACCTGATTCCTCTCCTTAAACATAATGCAGCCAGAGATTTAATAGTCTAGGGGTACATCCACATGCCCAGCAAGCTAAGAACCTTCATTTTGGAATCAAACAGCTGTAAAAATTAAGGGGAATAAGGTTTCGGGAAAATAGCGTTACCGACCTGTCTTAAAAATTAGTCCATAAAAAAAGAGACGGTTCTCCCGCCTCTTCTCTTTTACTGGTGTAACCCAGTTGACTCGTTTTTTCTACCATTTCGTTTCCGTTTTGTGTTCAATGACTGGCAATACTTTTGGTTCAATTGCTTTCATCATTTGTTTCAGTGATTGCTCGGTGATCGGTACTCCATCACCTTGAAGTTGTCCTCTAGCCTGTGTTTCTGCAATCACATCAATCACTTGTTGTTTCGAGACATTTTTAGATGCTGCAATCTCCACAACAGTTTTACCTTGTGCTAATTCTTGTTTTAAATCTGTCGGGCTGATTTTTAGTAAAGCAAACAGTTTTTCATCGTTTAAAAAGTTATCAGCCGTATAATCAGGCTTACCATTTAAAGAGAATAGGCCCTCTACTTTAATGTTTGAAGGTGTATCAGAAGCTGTAGGAATACCTACGATCTTAGTAAGACTAATGGTATTGTCCTGAACAAAAACCTGAAAGACCGGTTCTTCGAACATCTCATTGGTGTAATTCAACATCCATGTTTTTTGGTTTGGATTCTCCATTTGCTCTATAGCAACCTTGTATTGTTCGACGTTGCCATACATTTTATCAATAAGATCATTTACCTTCGCCTTGATTTCCTGATCGGTTAAAGTAATGAGTGACTTCTCCTTAGGCTCCCAATTCTCTTGAATCACGTGTTCAATCTCACCCGTACTACCGTTTGTATGGAGGGTAATCTTTTTGCCGGTTCCTCCTTTTTCCTGTAGTACGATGCTTGTTTGCTTCACGTTGATTACATTTTTCCCTTTGGATACATCACCTTGAACGTTGCTTGCATCGATAATCTCAAACGATTTTGTTTCAGGATATGCGAGATACAGCTTCTCAAGCGTTGATTTGCCAACCTCATCCACCTTGACTTGTTCAGTAGTCATCGGTGTTCTTGTAGGCATGTCAATCGCGGCAGAAGCCGCAAATGCTGCAACTGGAATCAAAATCGCAGTCGCAACGATTCCACCAATTAATCGTTTTTTCATAATTACTTCGCTCCTTTTTTGTTCTAAATAATGTGAATCGAATTGTTCAAATTGTTCTCTGAATAAGCAGCTTACACACTATATTGCCTCTTTAGCGGAAAAAGGTTCGGTTCATATCTTATTTTTTTGCATCGTGAGCAGACCCCATGCCCAGCAAGCGAAGGAAATTACTTTTCACGAAAGAAGAAATCGGAATACCTCACCCTATGTATGCAAATCGACTATTCATGAAAGTAAGAGAGTTCATCACTTGATTCCAAAATGCAGGTTCTTAGCTTGCTGGGCATAGGGTACATCCAGCCAAACGCGGATTTACAATGATAAGCGGTGTAAATGGCTTTCGGTGTCAGTGGTTCTTTAGTACCATTTATCGTTATGGTAAAATATGTAATTATATATAGATAAACACATTGGTTGGTTGGGAGGTAAGAGCAGAAAAAGTCTACTAAAGTTGCTGCAATCCTACTGCTTGGGGCTGTTGTGGTAACTGGCGGTATTTGAACTTCCAACACTTACGCTCCAACTATGGTTGAATATACAATTGATGAGCGCTTTGATAATAATAAAGACAAACAGAAAGTGTACGAAAGTTTTGGTACTCAAAAGATGGATATAGATATGGATTCCGTATCGGTAGAAAAGATTGAAGATGAAAAAATGAGTGTTGCGTTTCATTATTCGAACGAACATGTTTCGGAAGATATAACTCTTCCAGTTGTTAAAGAAAATGATCAATAGAAAGTAGTAATTGAAAATACAAGATAGTACAACAGCAATCTCTGAACGAGTTTCCGAAGCCAATTGGCCTGAATAAAAACACGTAGGAGGTAACAGTATGAAAAAAAGAAATGTAATTCTTTCTGGTCTTTTTTTAGTCGGCGTTGTCTTCGTAAGTAGTAGTCTATACACGAGTGAACGGATAGAAATGGGTATTCAGTGAATTTACAAAAAGTACGAACCTCATAGAAACAATGAGAGAAAAATATGAAGAGGATGTAGCTGGTCCGTTTATTAGCATTCAGGACGAAATTATGCAAAAGTACGCTAAACCTGGCGATTCCATTCCGACTATTCTTTTGGATGAGGCATTAAAAGAAGGCTATTTCGCGTTCAATAGACAAGATGGGGAAACCTTGTCTTTCAAAATCAAGTATGACAATGGTTCATGGGAATACAATTTGGAAAAATAATATCGAAGTTGCTTAAAGTTAGCCATGTACCTCTACTACTGATTTATCATTTGGTTGAAAGGGGAGCATTAACGATTAGCATTAAAAATTTTAAATCTACGAAAAAAATTGCACTAGCTACTATTGGTTTTATAACAATTGCAGGACTTGCTGTTTACTATATAGGTGACTTGAAAAAACAGAGTTTTCTTTATTCCAGTGATACAGATTATAAAATTGTTTCGGGTGAAGTATCGTTTAGGGAGACCTTTCATAGCGTGAAGGGTCTCGCGGAAAATGCAGATATCATTGCCGAAACTGAAGTTATTTCTCAAAAAAATAACCCTAATTATGAAAGACTAGATGTGTATACAGTCTCTGAATTAAGATTAACGAAAGTCTATAAAGGTGATGTAGAGATAGATGATACAGTATCTGTACTGGAAACTGGAGGGGAATTCGATGAAAGAGAGGTGGCCAAATATTTCTCAGGAAAGCCAGGATCTCAATCAGGGAATGATGATCTTGGTGATCCTGGAATAATAGCGGTAGGGATTGCAGGAAGTATTCCTATGAAACAAGGAAATACATATTTTGTTTTCTTAACAGAAGATGACGATGACGTCTATAACATAGTAGGGTCCGTTCAAGGAAAGATTAAAATTAATAGCGAGAACTCTCTGGTTTCACAAGTTTCTCCAGAGACAATAGATCAGCATGGTGATCTTTATTTCCTCCAGGAAAGTTATTCAGGGCAGAATATTTCTGAACTTAGAAACGAAGTTGAACAACTCATTGCATCCTCTCCCAATTAGCCCTCAAAAGGTTCTCTCAACCGCAAGATCATTACGAAGTAGCTAGAAAAAGAAGATAACGGATAATTACAAAGGAAGCCGGGAGCCTAGGTGCTCCCTATTTTCGTTGTAATGGCATAGCGGAGCATACTTTCTGTTCAGGGGCCGGGTTTTTCCATGTTCAGTAATTTTTCGCCAATGTTCCGTGAACCAAACTCCGCGTTCTCGTGAATATACAGTAGAGAAAAAACGAGGGGAGGGAACGCTGTGGATGAGTGGGAGTTGATTGCCAAATGCCAAGAGAACGAGCCTGAGGCCTTCGAACAATTGGTCAAGCCCTATCTGGCGATGGCATACCGGACAGCGTATTTGATCATTCATGACAAGCATCTGGCGCAGGACGCGGTTCAGGAAGGGCTCATCGAAGCGTATCAGCACATAGACCGACTCGATAAAAAACGGGGAATGGCCTTTCGCAATTGGCTATACCGGATCATTACGTTTCGGGCTCTGAATCTGGTACGCAAGCAGAAGCCTGTGGTGGAGTATGAGGAGATAATCCCGGAAGAAGCGATGACGCCGTTGGACAACGTGATCCAGCGAGAGGAGCAGCGGCAAATTTGGCAAGCGATTCGCAGCATGAAGGCGGAGCATCGGGCGGTTATTATTCTTTACTATTACGAGGGCTTCAGCGTGTCGGAGATCGCCAAAATTACGGGCTCCTTTGAGGGGACGGTCAAATCACGTATGTACAAGGCCAGGAAGCTGATCGCACAACAATTGGACAAGGATGGCATACGATCGGATTTTTTGCGGGAAGGGGCAATGACTCATGACTAACGAGGAGCGGCAAATTCAAGAGACGCTTAGGAAAGTAGCGGGAGCTGTCGAGACGCCGAATTTTCAAATGCCAAGCAAGAATAGCGCGTTGCATGTGAGAAGGCGTCCATTTTACCGTAGCAAAAGATGGGCTTCCATCGGCATCGCTTCCGCTATCGTACTTGGGCTGCTCGGAACCATGCAAGTGTCCCCAACGTTTGCGGCCTATGTCAAATCGATCTTTGCTCAAGACGGGTTCGATGAAGGCGTACAACAGGCGGCGAGACAAGGCTTCTCGGAAACATCGAATCTTTCTGTTACCGATCAGGGGATTACCTTGGAGGTAAAGGAAATTATTGCTGATCCGGTGCAGGTAATGGTTGCTTTAATGATTAAGCAGGCGGATGGCAAGCCGTTGCTCCCTACATATTCGTCAGCGACAAACGCAGAATCCAATGCCGTTGAATTGCTGGATGCCAAAGGGGAGGTCATGACTGACAAGTGGGGAACTACCTTTGAAGAAAATGTGGGATTCGTCCGGTTTATCCTCGGTGAAAAAGAACACGAGCCCCTTCCGAAGACGTTGTCGATCCATTTTGATGAAATCGGTGATAGAAAAGGAAACTGGAAGCTGCAAGTTCCGATCACGATGGCAAAAACAACGGCTGCAACTACTGTGCTGCCTGTTAATCAAACGCAAGTGACGAAGCATGGATTAAAGATGACCCTGCACCAAATCGTCAATACGCCGACGGCCACCCGAATTGAGCTGGAAACACAATGGACAGAGGCGGCCAAAAAACAACTGGAACAAGAAGCGAAAAAGCTAACCGGAAAGACGACGAACCGCGCTTATGCTCCATTTCTTCCGTATCAACAGTACAGGCTGGGATATTACTACGAGGGAACAGATGGCAGCAAGGGAAAGGAAAGGCTCATGGGGAGATCACATTCTATTGATCGCTATGGGCATTTTCGCTGGATCACGGACGACGATCCGTTGCCAAAAGGCAAAGCAGCGACACTCGTCATAAACAGCTTCCATAAGGCAATACCGTATGATATGAGTGTCACCTTCCGTCCAGATGAGTTGAACAAGAAGCCCGTAATCAAACAAGTGGGAGAAGATATCTTTACATTGAAAAGCATCAAGCTGGTAACAGATGAAGATTCGGGAAAACAGGAAATGGAAATGGAGATCGATGTACTTTCCAAAGATATTACGAGAATTTATTTGCCTTGGTGGGTACTTCAAGATGGGCAGGGGACAACCTACCGGGCTAAAATGGGTGGTCAATCCAAGGAACCCATTGATCAGTCAGGACGCGAGCGAGCAACGTACAAAATTCGGCTGGAGGACAGCAGACATTGGGAAGGAGGAGAAATAACCAAGCTCCCGGAGAAGCTCACCCTACGACTAGATGCTGTTCAGAAAAAATATCCGCTAGAGTGGAGAATTCCAGTTCCTAATCAATAAAGAAGAAAACCGCCCCGGTACAAGGGCGGTTTTTTTACGTTATTTCGCGACCAACTGCGGCTCTTTCTGCCCCAGTCGGATCGTGGCTTCGCTCGGAATCCACATGCCTGTGTTCTCGTCGCGTCCTTGCAGGACTACCGTCGGGTTAGCTTTGCCCATCTGCTCAGCACCTTTGGTAATTTGCTGCCCAATTTTGCCGCCCTTGACGCGGTTTACTACAAGCACGAGCTGCACGCTGTCCAGCTCTGTCATCATCTCGAAATCCCCGTTGCTATCGCCCGCGATGAAGATAGGGCCATGACCATACTTTTTCACCAGTACATCCTGGATCACTTCCGTCTTGCCGTGGGCTACCGTGATCGGGTAGTCAGGTTGGTACACATTCGTGATCCGTCCGTTTTCTGTTTTCAGGCGCATGCCGATGATGTTCTCCGCTGGGAGATTGTAGCCATATTTCGGGAGAGTGGCGAAGACACGAACAACATCCTCCAAGGAAGCACTCACGACATACACGTCGATGCCATTGGCACGAAGCGTGTTCATCAAGTTTGCGACCTCGGAAGTGAGGCGCAGACCCGTTGTATGGGAGGCTTTCACCACGCCTGTTTTGCCTGCCAATGATTTCGGGCTCGTCCAGGTTACCTTTTGAATCGCCATGCCCAGGCCCAGATCATTGGATGCTTCCGCCAACTGTTGCACTTCTTCCACTGTCATGTTCGTGAAGAGGTAGAGTACCCACGGATAGCCAATCGTATTGCTGTGCGTATCGTTGATCGCTTCATACAAGAAAAACAGCTTGGCTTTGAAATCGGCGAATTGCTCTGTTGCTGTTACTTCCTCCAGCGACTTCGTTCCTTTAAGACCTTGATAATTTTGATATAAGTACGTGTAGTCGGCTACGAGATCAGTCGCGATGGCATCGAGTGAGACAGGCTTGCCGTCGACATTTTTATACGAATCGGAAAACGGTCCTTCTGGTACATTCGTGCGGATGACCTTCCCGAATTCTTCTGGTGTGAGCTTGTAAGCCAAATGGTTGATCTGGTAAACAAACAGCGCTTCCTCTGTGTCATGCATGATGCTCGTATTGTCCCAGTCAAAAACGACATACGGCTTTTTGTTGGCATGGTAGGAGGCACTCTTGATGCCGTTTTTCTCAATCAATTCATGGACGGCTTGATAAGTCGCAGGTGCCCATTTCCCCTTGTCGAGCAACTGCACGTTGGTGTCCTTGGCCAAAGCTGGCATCTGCATCGCGAATAGAGCGACGATCATCAGCATGGTCAGCCACCACGTTTTGGGTTGTGCTTTTCTGTGTGACATGGTTGTCATCCCCTTCTTCTTTTTCTCGATCCCTCAAATGAAAACGTTATCATTTCTTTCAAAAGAAAAAGGTCTTCCCCACGCCTATTGATAAAGCGCGGGTAGAAGACCTCATTGTCTTAAGCGTTTTCATTTGTATTCTAATCATACTAAATTTAACAACAAAAGCAAGAAGATTCCGATAAACATAATAAGGGCAGGACTAACGATCCAATCTAGCGAAGAGAGAAGAGTTTGCAAGAAAAAAGTGGATATAATCTAACCATAAGTATAGATGAAAAGGGATGATTCTTACATGACATTGATAGAATCCAGCAAAGCCATTTTGATGAATTGCTTGGCATTACAGGCGAATGAGACATTTTTGGTGGTGGCCGACGAGCGGAAGCGGGACATCGGGGAGGCGCTCTGGGAAGCCGGTAAACAGCTCGGGGCAGAAGCGATGCTGATGGTCATGAAGGAGCGGGAAAAGTCTGGTCAAGAGCCGCCTGAGGCTGTTGCAGCGGCGATGAAGAGCGCAGATGTGGTGGTATGTGTGACCCAGCACTCTTTGACGCATACAAAAGCACGAAAAGAAGCAGCAGCAAATGGTACAAGACTGGCTACCATGCCAGCTATTACGGAAGACATGTTCCTTGCGGGAGCGATTTCCGCTGACTATACACAAGTAAAGGCACTCACCGAGCGCGTGACCGAGATGCTGACCCAAGCAAGCACCGTGCGAATCGAAAAAGCGGGTAAGTCACTGACGTTTTCCATCGCAGATCGCAATGGTGTGCCGAGTACAGGCATGTACGTCAATCCGGGGGAATCCGGCAATTTGCCTTCCGGGGAAGCGTATATCGCCCCACTGGAAGGGACAGCAGAGGGGCAAATCCTCGTTGATGGCTCCATCGCGGGTATCGGAAAAATTGATTCTCCCCTGCTGCTGACGGTCCAAAATGGTCGGATCACAGAGGCAGAAGGAACAGCGGGTGAACGCCTCCTGCAAATGCTTGGAGACCAAGATGGGCGGATGCTGGGTGAATTCGGAATCGGAACGAATGACAAGGCGCGTATCACGGGAGTTGTGTTAGAGGACGAGAAGGTGTACGGAACGATTCACGTAGCCTTTGGTAGCAACAACACGTTTGGCGGGACGATTGTCGCGGGGGTACATATTGATCTGGTTGTCAAAGAGCCGGATGTGTATTTGGACGACAAATGTATCATGAAGAGTGGAAAACTATTGGCAACATAGGACAAACTAGATGGATAGGAAGGATGAATCCCGTAAGTAAATGTTGTAAGATGGGAGAAATCCTAGAGGTGGATGTGGTGTGATGGCAATGTCTGAAAAAATATTTGCGATTATTACAATAGGTAACCTGATTTTGGCTGCCGTTCTTATTTTCATGGAGAGGCGAAACATTGCGGCAACCTGGGCCTGGTTGATGGTTTTGCTGTTTTTGCCGGGCATCGGGTTTATCATTTACCTGATTTTTGGACATAAGCTAAGCAAGAAAAAGCTGTATCGGCTCAAGGAAGGAGAATTTTCTCATTTTCGAGCTGCGGTCGATAGACAAAAGCAGTTGCTTGCCCATGGTGAACTACAGGTGAACGACCCTGAGATGGAGAGACACCGCGACATGATTTTCATGAACGTGGTAAGTGATGGAGCGTATTATACGCAGGATAATACCATTCAGGTTTTTAAGGAAGGCCATAGTCTGTTCAACCTCATGTTCAAACAGATGGAGGAAGCACGCGAGCATATCCATTTGCTCTACTATATTTTGAATGACGATGATTTAGGGAAACAGCTCATTCAACTGTTGACGAAGAAGGCAAAGGAGGGCGTCGAGGTTCGATTGCTCTATGATGCGGTCGGTTCCTCTGGTGTCTCATCCCGGTTTCTGCGCCCGTTGGTAGAAGCTGGGGGAGAAGTCGCCTCCTTTTTCCCGGCGAAGATTCCGTTCCTTAATTTTCGGGTCAACTTCAGGAATCATCGCAAGCTGACGATTATTGATGGCAAGATTGGCTATATCGGAGGCTTCAACATCGGGGATGAATACTTAGGCAAGGATAAGAAGCTGGGGTATTGGCGTGATACCCATTTGCTCATTGAGGGAAGAGCGGTGTACATGCTGCAAGCACGCTTTTTCCTGGACTGGAATTTGTCTGCACCGAAAAGAATGCATGAGTCACTTGCGTATTTTCCAGAAATTCATGAGGCTGAGGGCACGATTGGCGTTCAGATCGTATCAAGCGGGCCTAACTCGGAAAAAGAACAAATCAAACATGCTTTTTTGAAGATGATTTACAAGGCGCGGAAGAAGATTTACTTGCAGACGCCTTATTTCGTTCCCGATGAAAGTATGCTGACCGCACTAAAAATGGCGGCAATGTCCGGGGTAGATGTGCGGGTGATGGTCCCTGGAAAGCCAGATCATTTGTTGGTATTCTGGGCGACTCACTCTTATCTCGGTGATTTGTTAAAGAGCGGTGTGCGCTGCTACCTCTACGAAAAAGGCTTCATGCACGCCAAAGCCATTGTAGTTGATACTCAGTTGTCGTCTGTGGGAACGGCCAATGTCGATATTCGCAGCTTCAAGCTGAATTTCGAGACGAATGCGTTTATGTACGATTCGCAGATGGCAGAGGAGCTGGAGGAACTGTTTGTCTCCGATCTGGCTGATTGCCGGGAAATGACATTGGGAGAGTATGTGAACCGACCACTGCGTTTGCGCTTGCTGGAATCGTTGACACGCCTGTTGTCTCCGCTTTTATAAAAGCAAGACTGGAAAGCAAAAGAGGACCTGTTAGCCTATGTGAACAAACACAGGTTGACAGGTCCTTTCTGTTTGCGCTTTATGCCGTTCCGTGCGTGACTCCCATCTCCGTCAAGTATTGACGGTATGCGATACTCGCGCGGTCGCATTTTAAGGACAGCTCTACTTGCAGATCGAGTGGCAGGTCCTCAGGTTTTTGATTTTCCACGATCGGTTTATCTTGTGCAAAGATGAGGTTTTGGAAGCTATTGATTTCCTCATCGGAAAGGTTCGTCTCATAATTAAAAGAAAGGACGCCATAAGCTACGCTTCGCGCTTCATCCAGCGGCATCACAGTGAGCAAAATGGACATCAGATTGCCGTTTTCTGCATCGCGCTTCGTAAATTTTACCGTGAGTGGACGGAGGATTTCGTAGGTGTAATAAACGTGCTTCGCTTGACCAGTACCGTCCGGGTCAGGCTGAAAAATCTTGATCTCATCCGTACGAATGACACCGTTCTCGTCGCGGTGAACGCGGTAATCCCCGATCTCCATATGCGTTTCGACACCCAAATACCCCTCATGCACGACAGCCAGATGGCCTACATCCAAAAAGTTCTCTACGATGCGTGGAGGCTTGGCCGTTACTGTCTGTGGCCCCCAAATGACATTTCGAAAACGATGATCCTCAAATTCCGGCAGGGGAAAAAACTCAGGAGATTGGTTGGCGAGATTCACCCACACGAATCCATAACGCTCTGCACAGCCGTATAACACAGCGCGCGCCTTACCCGGAATCGCTTGATCAGCAGGCAGCTGAGGGATTTTGACACAGGCTCCGGATGCTTCATATTCCCATCCGTGATACGGACAGACCAGCTTTCCTTCTCGGACACAGCCCAGAGACAGGGCAGCGCCTCTGTGAATACAGAGATCTTTAAACGCATGGATTCCTTCTTCGTTGCGGAAGAGGACGACCCGCTCGCCCATAATGGTGACCTGGATTGGGCGGTCTTGCACATCCACCGAACGACAGGCGACGATCCACTCATTACGCAGCACGGTATCTTGCACGATCATTGATGAGACACTCCTTTGTCGATACTTCGGTTATTCACCCATTGTAGCGGGAGATTGGAAGGGAAGTCAACAGAAAACACGAACATTATAAAGTGATAAGACCTATTTATTACGTGAATAGTTGCCTAAAAACGGATTTATCCGGTATAATCCCACTTATATCGTTCGTAATTAGCTAAAATACCACTAGGGAGGCCTTTTGAAAGTGGAACAACATCGAGAAAGCAATCAGCTTGTTGTGGGCGTCGATGACAAAATCAGTGTGGGCAAGGCGTTTTTACTTGGTTTGCAGCATGTGTTGGCTATGGACTTGTACATTGCTCCTATTATTATTGCTGGGCTGCTAACTATGGACGCTTCGAGCACTTCTTTCTTTATTCAAATGTGTTTTCTCGCGACGGGTATCGGGACGTTGATCCAGACTGGCTTTGGATTGCGTTTGCCTGTCGTGCAAGGACCTTCCTATGTACCTATCGGTGCGTTGGCTGCGATCGGCAGTAAGCTGGGGATGGGTGCGATGATTGGCAGCATGATTCCCGGAGCGCTGTTTGTGGCCCTGATGGGTTATCCATTGAAATGGTTTGCCAAAGCGGTACGCAAATTCATTCCACCGCTAGTCGGCGGGACGGTGATCATCATCGTGGGCATTGCCTTGATGCCTACAGGGATGGGAAACATTTATCACTCCCCGGGAAATATTTGGACCAACATTTTGATTGCCGCCGTTTCTGCTGGAGTGCTTGTCATCTGTATGCTGCTTGGCACAAGAGCAAAGGTTGCGGGGGCGTTTTTTAGACTTGTATCTGTGCTGATTGCAATTTTCGTCGGAACGGTAACGGCTGCCTTTTTTGGAACGGTAGATTTTAGTCCGGTTGGACAAGCACCGTGGCTGTCCATGCCAAAGCTGTTTCCGTACGGGGCTCCTGTATTTGATCTCAGTGCAGTTTTGACGATGCTTTTTGTTTATTTGATTATCATGATTGAAACAACAGGGACTTGGTTCGTCGTCTCTACGGTAACGAACAGTGAATTGACGGAGGAGCGACTGAATCGCGGTGCTGTCGGTGAAGGCTTGGGGTGCTTTGTCGGGGCATTGTTCGGAGGTACACCTACGACTGGCTATTCCTCCAATGCGGGGTTGATTGCGGTGACAGGAGTAGGAAGCCGAATGGCGATAATGGCCGGAGGATTGATCTTGATTGCCCTTGGGTTGGTGCCGAAGCTGTCGGCGGCGATTACCTGTATACCGGAGCCAGTTATCAACGGAATTTTTGGGATCGTGTGTGTTGCGATTGTGGCGAACGGAATCAAAGTCATTCAAAACATTACGATTGATGATCGGACAATGATGGTCATCGGTTTGCCAATCCTGCTGACAATGGCAGTAACGGTCCTGCCAAAAGATGCGCTCGCCGGAGTACCTGATTTCGTGAACTACATTTTATCTTCTGGCATTACAGTAGGGGCCTTGGCAACAGTTCTTTTGAATCTGCTCATTCCAGAGGGAAAAAAGAACAGAGCGAAGGTTCCACAGCAACAGCCTGTCAGCAACTAAATAAAAACAGCCCGGTGACCTAAGCTGCCGGGCTGTTTTTTCTCATAATAACGGAAAGTAGTTAAGCGGTTTTAATCTTCTTAAGTTTTAAAAGGCATCGATAAGCCAATAAAGCTGGTGAGAAGAAAAAGCACAGAGCTCGTAGACCTTGACAACGCCTACCCAGTCGGAACTTCAAAAAGGGGACCCGCTTGTCGAACACTTCTTCCTTGAGAAACTTCCGCCCGTAGGGTGGCTTTGGCTCGACGGTCCCCTTTTTGAAGTGGAGACGGACAGTCAATCCCCCCTTGTGGGCGTGTCAGAGTCGAAGAGAACTGTGCTTTTTCTTCTCCACCACTATGTTGACTCAAACCCGAATGACCTTTTCTTATTATTTCTTCGTTCCGGTCAAATACTGCACAGCTTCATCCAACTGCTTTTCAATCAGAATCGGTTCATAGCCAAGCCATCTATCCACATCGACTACGTAAACATGATTGTTTTTGACAGCGGGCAAGTTTTTCCACAGACTGCTTTGCTCGATTTCTTTCAAATACTGAGCGGCATCCTCGCCAGGGAACAGCATCAGGAAAATATGGTCGGATGCATATTCGGGTAAAAGCTCCATGGACACGTCTTTTGACCAGAACAGCGGGTCTTTATCGATCTCGCTCTTAATGAGTGGCGGTGGAGTCAACTGAAGATCGTTGTACAAAACATGGCCCATGTTGCGAGCACCGTACATTTTGATCGTTTTCGCACGGACGTTTAATGCTGCGACGGTCTCGTCCTTCCCGACCTTAGCATGGACGAGCTTGCGTGCTTCCTCAACCTTTGCTTTATACTTCTGCTCCCAAGCCTTTCCTTCTTCCTCGCGGCCTAGCGCTTCCGCAACCTTTTGTACATGCCCGTAGACATCATATTGATCGAAGGCGATCGCCACGACAGGCGCGATCTTCGTCAGCTTTTCATATACCTGTTGCTCGACTTCGGTACCGGTCAGGATCATGTCAGGCTGCAACTCGAGGATTTTCTCCAGATTATAGGCATCATAATCTCCCACGACTTCGATTCCACGAACCAGTGGCTCCATGTCCGGTCCTTCCATATGTCCCTTCAACGCACCGATCGGCTTCACACCAATGGAAAGCATGGGACCCAAATATTGCAGGGCTACGACGCGCTGAGCTTTCACAGGAATAGTCGATTCGCCTTTCGCGTGCTTCAGGACGCGAGTCTCGCTGCTTTTACTTTCTTGTGCAGGTGCAGATGGATTGGAGCTGGCTGTCTGGCCGCATGCCGTGAGCAGGAGCAAGGGAAGAATCATCAATCCGGGCAGCCAAGCTTGTATGCGTAATCGTTTCATCGTATATCCTCCATGAATGAAAATCATTCTCATTAACAAGGTCCATCTTACCCTGAACGCACTCTTTTCATCCATGGAGAATGTTCCGTTTTTCTTTGGACAATGTGGCGGTGTTTGTATGGGTCAAAATTTGGACGGCCTCTTCCAGCTGGATGTCGAGGGAGAGGGGATCATAGGAGAACCAAATCGGATCAAGAATGACCACTTGCCCTTTTGGTACAGCAGGAATTCGTTGCCATACATCCTGTTTCATCAATTCTTTGAAGTGTGCCCGTGAGAGATCATCATCAAAAATATGAACGAACAGCCAATCTGCTGCGTACTGGCTTAATTGATCCTCGGTGATTGTCGTCGCCCAGAAATTGGGGTTGCGTGTCAGCTCTTCTTGAATCAGTTTGGGTGGCGTCAGCTTCAAGGATTTGTACAGCACATGCCCGATATTTCTGGCACCGTATGCCAATAGGCTCTGTGGACGCACATTGAGGATCAAGAATGTTTCTTCCTTCAGAATGTGAGCGTCGATGTAGCGCTTGGCCTTCAAAACCTTCTGTTCATGCTGCTTGAGCCACATGCGTGCCCGGTCTTTCATGCCAAACACATCGGCCAGCATGTTCAAATGACCAAACACATCATGCCCCATCCACGGAAAAGCAATTGTAGGTGCAATCTTGGAGAAAGCAGCGCAATCCCCTGTCGATTCGGTCAAAATAAACGTCGGTTGTAAGGATTCGATCAAGTCTGGTGTGTTCTCAGGCAGGCTGACAATCTCATCTGCCTCTTTCATCCGCAGTTGCTCGCGTAAATAAGTGACCTGCTCTTCCGGAGCGCCAATCGGTCTGATTCCGAGTGCCAATAAATACTCGGCATAGTGGAAGGTGACGGGTGCCATTTGCTTCTGGTTCATGCGGACAAAGACAGTCGGCGACATGCCTACCTGCTGTTTAAAACGTCTGCTGAAGTAAAACTCATCGGCATACCCGACCAGGCGTGCTACCTCGCGCAATCGTTTATTCGATTCGCGTAGAAGCGTCTTGGCATGCTCCATCCGGCAGCTCGTCAAATATTCGATCGGGCTTTTTCCGACCTTTTTCTTGAAGACTTCGGTGTAATACCGAGGGGTAAGACCAGCTCGATTCGCCAAATCATCTAAGGTGATTGGCTCCGCATAATTCGTATGAATGTAAGAAATCGTCTGATCGACAACGCTTGATGTTTCTACGGCAGCCTGCCGTTCTGCATGGCTCCAAATTAGGTGCAGCAATTGCTGAAAGCGAATTTGATTATGAAAAGCTTCCAACGGATCACTGGCTTGTCGATGGGCATACAGTGTAAGGGCAAGCTCCGTACCGTGATCGACCTGGTGAAATAAACAGGAGCTGTGGTCGAGATGCCAGGAAAGACTCGGGCTGTAGGCGTTGGTGACCTGGTCTTGCTGTTGCAGAGCGTCAAAATAGAGTACGAGGAAACGGAGTGGCTCGTCTGTATCAGCGCGTACTTGCCTCGCAGATTCTCGCGAAAGAATCAGCACACTTTCATCTAGCAGAGTGGCTTGATCCGACTCGTTCAGCAACTGACCCGATCCTTTTGTCACGATGAGCACGGCATGGGTAGATCCACCGGAAAACGCCCATACTTCTGTCGGTGACAAGGTGACCTGCTGTATGTCTTGAAGCAGAAACAAAGGAGTGGGCGTTAGCACTGTATTTCCTATCATGATACCAATTCGAAGGATTCGGTTACGACGATGCTCCCCTTGACAGATTGGACCATCGGGCAGTTTTTGCTTGCGGCTTCAATGGCTTTTTGTACTTTTTCTTCTTTCATATTTTCACCCGTAATGATGAAGTGGAGGTGAATTTTTTCAACCCGATTTGCCTCTGCCTCATTTCGCTGCACATCTGCGGTTACTTTCATGTCCGTGCACGGCATTCTCATCTTGTCCAATACTTTTCGCAAAACACCGCCACTGCAAACAGCGATGGAAGAGACCAAGAGCTGGTAGGGACGAAAGCCATACTGTTCATCACCCGATACATGCAGCTCACCGTAGGACAGTTGCGTGATAAAGCCATTTTCTTTCGCTTGAAATTCCATGCAAAACCCTCCCTTGAAATGGTTTTTCTTCATTATAAGGAAAAAGGCTCCCGCACGACAGTGATATGTCGGTACAGGACCCTTTTCCTATTCCTTCAATGCTTTCCCATTTTGCAAGAGAGACTGGATGCAACGAGGAAGCATGTCTTTTAACGTATCGAATGCATAGTCGACGTCCAGACGTTCTGTCCACTGGTGGGCGTCACGTCCGACTGGACCGAGGTTCATGACAGGTACATCAAAAGCCTCGAGCTCCTGAAGCGGAATGGAGTAGCCGTTATCCCACAAAGGCATGTTTGCTACCAATGGCTTCATGGATGCCGCCGGATATTGGAGTCCGACGTAGCTTAGGTCAGAGATACCGCCAAAGTAGTTTTGCTTGACCAAATTGACCTGGTGCTGATCTCTCGCGTATGCTTTCATCTCTTCCATCGTTTGCTGAATCAGAGGATGATTGCGCGAGCTGACTGCCGGGTAAAACGGTGGAGCGAAGAACAAGATCATCATCGGTGACAGTTCTTTGCACAAAATCGCTAATTGATCCACCAGCTCGATCGTGGTGTCGCGGTCGTCCTTGTCGCCGCGGTTGGCGATCACATCTGCTTCAAGCTGACGCAGCTTTTCTTCCCCGTACGTTTTCTTCGCGTAGGCGTACAGTTCTTCGTACGTCATGACGGAAATGGACAGATCACGCGGGCTAAACGGCGCGAAGTTGGCAAACTGGCTCGCGTGCTTGAGGTAGTTTTGCTTCATACGCTCTGCGACATTTCTTGCCGATTCCAGCAGCGGCTCTACGACATCCTCCATCTGTTTTTCCAGCAGGAACAGGTTGAACAGGGTCACTGCACGGTGCGGAATTTGCACAGAGTACTCTTTTTTCAAATCCTTTTGAATCAGGTTCGTCGGCGGAGGAGATGCTTCCCCCTCAACGACCTCGCAAAAGGATGTGTTCAGCTCGAGCTCACATGTAATTTGAGAGGCCATATAATTGCCGTTTAACCCGGCAAAAGGTTCGCCGACATGTGTTTCTTTGCCGTAACAGAGGAAGCCCGGCAGTACTTTTCCGATGGAGCCTGTGTACAAGTACGTGTTCGTATCCCCTGGGTAGCGGGTAAACATCGGCTCAGAGTTGAGCACGGTCGTGTAGCTCAGGTCGAACTCTTCGGCGATTTTCAAAAGTGCTGGGACTGCTGCCCGCATCCCGACAGAATTCACCTCTTCGTCAGGGACTGTCAGAAGCAAAATGTTGCCATCGAACTCTCCAGCAATCGCTTGCTCAATCATCGACATGTGCAGCGTCAGTCCGCATTTCATATCCATGGTGCCACGGCCAAACAGCCAGTTGCCGGAGCGGATATCCTGTTGAACGTCTGCTGGCATATCCGCCTGGTTTTGCTGGAAGAGAGGGGTGAGGGTCTTCGGATCAAAAGCATGCTTCATCCAGGCGCCGTAATCCTCGACGTCGACCACATCAAAATGGCTGACGAGAATGACGGTGTCCCGTACGCCTTCCTTTTTAACGAGCGCAGTGACAAAATGGCGCCCATCTTCAGTCGGATTCGCACGCACATGATCGGGATTGGCCTGATAATAAGGCAGGGTACGCAACTGATCGACGACGTAGCCAGGCAAGTCCTTCTCGGCAGATGATCCTGTAATGCTTGGGATGCTTACCAAATTGCACAAGAGATCAACGAGTTGCTCTTTTGTTTGCCATTTTTGCATAAAAAACGCCTCCGTTTTCCGTATAGTGAAAACTGTTTCCGGTTAGTGGGCAAAAAAATTAAGGCAAGGCACCGATCTTGTGGGAAATTTCCTTGGCACTTTGTTGGGCTTGTTCAATGAGTGAGGACAGGAGTTGCTCGTTGATCCGATAGCTCGGAACGCCGATACTCAAAGCGCCCACGACCTTTTGGTTGACACCGAAGATAGGAGCGGCAATGGATGCGGTGCCCTCGGTTTTTTCACCGTAGCTGACTGCATAGCCGTTTTGTCTGATTTCTGGCAGTCGTTCTAACAGCTCGCGTTGTTTTTCTGTATCCGGGATTAAACCGGTCACGATTTGCTCTGCTTCGGTCGGATTCATGCTGGCGAGAATCGTTTTGTTTGCCGCACCGATATGTAGCGGAATACGCTCGCCCAGATTATCCATGCTTCTGACAGACATGGGACCTTCCACTCGTTCGAGTACGATAGCATGAGAGCCCTGTGGAATGTTCAGATAGACGGTTTCCCGTACATCTGCCGCCAATCGCTCCATGGCAGTTCGGGCAACAGCGCGCATATCCATCTTGTCCAGGATGCGCAGCCCGATCTCCATCCACGTATAGCCGACCTTGTACTGCTTGCTCTCAGGAACCTGGAGGATGAGTCCATGCTTGATGAGGCTGCTGATTAAACGGTGAACCGTACTCAGTGGCAGGTTCGTTTGTTCAGCAATTTCCGAGATGGACCAATGCTGCTTGTTTGGATCTGATACCAGGACGGAGATGATGCTCATCGCCCGGTCAATCGATTGTACCAACGTGGGTTACCTCCTGGCTTTGTTGCATAGTGACTGCTCGTTGAATGTCACGCCAGCTTAATATGACCTCAATCTATCAGAATTTTTCAGCCGAATCAATATAATTTAGACTAGATAAAAATTCGTTGACAAAAAATTTGAAACTATTTTACATTAAGAATGTAATTTTGTATTGCAGAAGTGATTCCACAATGCGGAATATTTCTGAGTGATTGCTCAGAGGAGAATGAATGCAACATGGTGGCGATGAACAAGCAAAGGCAGCAGATGAGGAAGCGTTTACATGCTCGTTTCTCCGTCGCCCACTGTTAGACAAAAGCAAGATTCGAAAACAGAAGGGAGATCTATCATCATGAAATTTTCACGTGCGATTGTAAGAAAACCGGGAAAGAGTTATGTAAATGGTTTGACGACTTCTGATTTGGGTACACCTGATTTTGAACTTGCTCTCAAACAGCATGCCGCTTATGTAGAAGCGCTGAAACAGACAGGTCTGGAAGTAACCGTTCTGGAAGCAGACGAGCGTTTCCCGGATTCTACGTTTGTGGAAGATACAGCGGTTCTCACGGAAAAGTGCGCCGTCATCACCAATCCGGGTGCAGAAAGCCGCAATGGTGAAATTGAGGATATGAAATTGGTGCTTCCTCGTTTTTATGACACGATTGAATATATTCAGGCCCCTGGCTTCCTCGATGGTGGAGACGTCATGCAGGTAGACAACCATTTCTATGTCGGTCTGTCGACACGCACGAATGAAGATGGAGCCATCCAGTTCCGCGAGATTCTCTCCAAATACGGATATGAAGTCACCATTGTTCCATTGAAAGAGTTTTTCCACCTGAAAACAGGAATCGCCTACCTTGGCAATGACTTGCTGGTTCTGGCTGGCGAGTTCATCGACTCTGAAGTGTTTAGCCAATACAAGCATTTGATCGTGGAAAAAGAAGTCGAGTACTCCGCGAACTGCATCCATATCAACGACTATGTAATTATTCCAAAAGGCTTTGAGAGCACGAAAAAACAAATCACTGATGCTGGCTACCATGTGATTGAGCTGGATATGTCTGAATTCCGTAAACAAGACGGAGGATTGAGCTGCCTGTCCCTGCGTTTCTAGCGCAGGCAGTTCTCTCTTCTTTTATAGACCTCTGATAGACCTCTTAAAAAGCTGGTGAAAGAGAGGAATCATATGAACACTGGGAATGAAAGAGATACACAGCTACAACGCTCCATGAAAAGTCGCCACTTGTTTATGCTGTCGTTAGGTGGCGTGATCGGGACAGGGCTCTTCCTCAACGCTGGCTTCACGATCAATCAGGCTGGACCTGGCGGAGCGCTTGTCGCCTATATCGTCGGCGGGATTTTGCTGTATCTGGTCATGACGTGCCTGGGTGAGCTTTCTGTAAAAATGCCAGTGACAGGCTCTTTCCAAGCCTACGCCAGCAAGTATATTGGTCCGGCGAGCGGGTTTACACTGGGATGGATGTATTGGCTAGGGTCAGCTACAACGGCCGGGGTAGAGTTCACTGCCGCGGGCATGGTCATGCAACGGTGGTTCCCGGATACGCCGATCTGGATTTGGTGCGCGCTCTTTATCGTTTTGCTCTTTACCTTCAATGCGCTGACGACAAAAGGGTTTGCGGAAACGGAGTACTGGTTTGCCGGAATTAAAGTTTTAGCTGTCCTTATGTTTATTATTGTCGGACTAGGTGCTATATTCGGTATTGTCAGTATGGAGGGAAGACCCGCTCCGTTTCTCTCCAACTTTTCGGCAGATGGGGGACTATTCCCGTTTGGCATTGCGATCGTTTTTGTGACGATGATGAACGTCGTGTTCTCTTATCAAGGCTCTGAACTGATCGGAATTGCAGCCGGGGAAGCAGAAGACCCGCAGAAGACTATTCCGCGGGCGATTCGCAATGTTGTGTTTCGTATTCTCGTGTTCTATGTGGCGTCGGTCACGATCTTGTCCGCCCTCTTTCCATCGAGTGAGCTGGGACTCTTGGAGAGCCCGTTTGTGACGGTATTTGATGCTGTGGGGATTCCTTTTGCAGCGGATATCATGAACTTCGTTATCTTGACGGCTCTGTTGTCTGTCGGCAACTCATGCTTGTACGCAGCCACTCGCTTGTTGTGGTCCCTTTCCCATAGCAATATGGCGCATCCTGTTTTTGGAAAATTGAGCAAACGTAAAGTGCCCTTGAATGCACTCTTGGCGACGCTGGCGTTCTCGCTTCTGTCTCTGTTAACCAGCGTGGTTGCAGCGGATACGGTATACGTGCTGCTCATGTCTGTATCGGGTATTGCGGTTACCTTCACGTGGATGGGGATTGCTCTTTCCCAATTCAATTTCCGCCGTCAATACTTGCGCGAGGGTGGAAAAATAGAGGATCTACAGTTCGTAGCGCCGTTTTACCCGGTGATGCCGCTCCTGTGTCTGGCTCTTTGTACATTCATTCTTATCTTCCCGGCGTTTGACCCGACACAGCGAATTGGACTCTTCTACGGAATTGGTGCCCTCGTGCTGTTCTATACCTTCTATTATGTGCGCTATGGACGCAAAAAGGCGCATAAACCGAATCTCCCAACGCAAGGCTAAGCCGTTCTTGTTCAATAGAAAAATGCCCCTGCCATGAATGATGTGGTCGGGGCATTTTTGTGGCGTAAGGATGGGTCTTCAGGAGATGTCGAACAGCTCGGCTAAATACGGGTTCACGAACAAGCCGTCAGGGTCGAGCTCAGAGCGAATGGCGAGGAAATCGGGCAAGCGCGGATAGACCTGATGAAGCTGCTCGGCGGTCATGCTGTGCATTTTCCCCCAGTGTGGACGTCCGCCATATCGGGCGAAAATTTCCTCCATCCGGGCAAAATACGCTTCGTACGGCATGCCTTTGTACATGTGGACGGCAATGAAGGCACTATCCCTTTCGTAAGCGGGACTGAGCCAGATGTCGTCCTTCTTGACGTACCGGCATTCCAGCGGAAAATGAACGGCAAAGCGCTCCTGCTCAATCGCCTGACAGA
The DNA here is from genome assembly GCF_001039275.2 of Brevibacillus brevis. Taxonomy (NCBI): domain Bacteria; kingdom Bacillati; phylum Bacillota; class Bacilli; order Caryophanales; family Paenibacillaceae; genus Brevibacillus; species Brevibacillus brevis. The sequence goes on along the minus strand of NZ_CP030117.1, from coordinate 6,041,888 downwards.
GCTCCCGAATGGCATCGCCCATATGCTCAGCGGGTATGCAGTACTCCATTTCGTAAAAACGCACAAGGCGAGGGGTGGCAAAAAGCTGATGGCTGTAGCCGCTCTCATGGACAGAGGGAACGCTTTGGGCGGACAGCCTGCTGACGCTTTTGGTGAGAGAAGGGCGCAATCGGCAGCTCTCGGACAAGAGCCAAAACAGCCCATTTTCCACCACCATTTTTTTCAAATAGCTCCATCGTTGATTGCCGCTGGGGGGATCACTGGTCTCGTTCATGAATTTCACCTGAACGATGTCCGAATACGGGAAGATAAAAAATTCGAAATGCCGATGCTCGGTTTTAAACGTCTCCAGAGAGGACAGGCACTCTTCTAGCTGCATGCGACGGCTTTGGTAGCGCAGACGATAGGCTGGGAGGACACGCAGCTTGACGCGTACGATGATGCCCAAGAGACCAAGAGAGACTTGCATGGCTCTGAACAGCTCAGGCCGGGCCTGCTCGGATACTTCCAAAACCTCACCGGATGCGGTCACGACTGTCAGCCCGACGACTTGCGTGGAGATGCTGCCAAAATGAATGCCTGTGCCATGTGTTCCTGTGCTGACGGCCCCTGCAATGGACTGGGCGTTAATGTCTCCAAGGTTTTCTTGAGAGTAGCCCGCTTGATGCAGGAGATGTCCGAGTGTTTTGAGCTTGGTGCCTGCCCAGACTTCAACGGTATCAGAGGCAGGGTCTACACTGACGATTCCTTGGAGATGATCCAAGGATAGCAAGCAGTCTTCTGTCTGGACGAGACGAGTGAAGGAATGACCGGAGCCGACGACTCGTATCCGTGTACCTGCCTTCTTGCAAGCAAGGACAAGCTGCATGACCTCATCCACGGACCCTGGCATCGCGACTTGCTTTGGCTGGCTTTGTACATTTCCTGTCCAATTGGTCCAGTGATTCGCGTGCTTCTTTACAGTGAGCATAATCCATCCCCCCGATAGGTGGTCACTTCCTCAATGATTTTCCCGCCAGAGATGCAATACAGCCGGGTAAAACGTTCGCAGAGCTCTCCTGCTTTGGCATGGCGAAAAAAGATCGGGTCTCCCAGCTCCAGCGTTTCCATGCCTTGATAGTGGATCGGTGTCTGTACTTCACCTGCACCTTCGTTGGGGAACAGTTTTGCTCCCGCTGGCAAGTAAGGCTTGGGGAGTCTGTCACGCCCAGCAGAACCAGAGGCGATGTAACCTCCGCCGGCACATGTGTAGATATGCTCTGTGGGCTTGCGGATAATCTCCAGAGCAAATCCGGCAGCAGGATGAAAGGAAAAATCTTGAAAGTAGTCAAAGAGCCCAGGCGAAAAAAATCCGGAGCCTGCTGTAACCTCTGTAACGGCGTCTTCTTTTCCGGTCAAGTGCAAGCTACCCGTTCCTCCTCCGTTTACGAAGCGGGGAGAAATGCCTAGCTCGTGAATGGCATGCACCAGTGTAGCACGTCGAGCAGCCACTTCTTTCACGGAATATTGCTTGAGGAGACGAATGATGCTGTTTTTCAGGAATTGACGAGGGTATCGATCACCTACACCAGCAATTTGAGCTTCGTACCCCATGACCCCATCTAGGTAGAGATGATCGGAGGAAGCAACGCGCTTGGCAAGGGAGAGGGACGCCTGGAGAGAGCGAAGAGGGGAGCGCCAGACGCCGAAATGCAGCCCCAACACATCAGACGACATGTCGATATCGAGGCAGACCGGCAGTCTGGCTCCTGTTTCCCGGGCGATTTGTTCGAGCTGTTCGACATGAGGAAGAGAATCGATCATCAAAGTAATGGAGCGTCCGTTCTTAATCTCAGAAGCGATGGACAAAAGCCAGCTTTTTTCCCAGAGCGGATAGCCTAGCAGCAGGTCATCGAAGCCTGCCTCGCACAGGTGAAGCACCTCAGGAGCGGAATAGCACATGAGACCACGAAAGCAATCGTCCAACTGCAATACATGTTTGAGAATGGCAACGCTTCGGATCGACTTGCTCGCGATTCGAACGGGTTTTCCATTGCTTTGCAAACGGATTTGCTCCGCATTTTCCTCCAGCAGATCTAGGTCGACGAAAGCGAACGGCTTGGGAACACCGGCAAAGGCAGACTGATAATAGCGATAATCCCGCATGTACAGGCATCATCCTTTTTTGAACTCGGATTTGAATGAAAGAATTGTTAATATTTCATAAAATTCTATCTATTCTATTCGTTTCTGTTTGATTCCTTCCTGACAAAAGAGGGGCATGAACAGAAATAACGAATGTTCGTTTTTTAATGTTCGGGTTTTGGTGTATTTACAGATTGTAAAGGCATGTTTACGATAAAATAAACTTTAAAAGACGAATAAATAGGCTGTTTTCGGTTGACTTGATTCACCTTATAAGCTACTATACATATTGTTGTGAAGAACAACACAGGCTTGACGAATGAAATAGTGATTTGTATTCGTATATCCTCAGAAATATGGTTTGAGGGTCTCTACAGGGAACCGTAAATTCCCGGCTACGAATAGGGCAGTTTTGGTATACCCTATTCGTCGGCCGGGAATTTTTTTCATTTTTTCGGGGAGGGAACGAAATGAATAATTATGATGTGATCGTTGTAGGAGCAGGACCAGCAGGGATTTTTACATGCTACGAGGTAATGCGAAAAGCACCGAATGCCAAGGTGCTGTTGATTGATAAAGGGCATGACATTTATAGCAGACGCTGTCCGATCTTGGAGGAAAAGATCAAGCTCTGCCCACCACCAGCAGGAAAAAAAGATTTCGCAGGCTGTTTGCCGGCCTGTTCGATTACCAGTGGTTTTGGTGGAGCAGGCGCCTATAGCGATGGCAAATTTAACATCACCACCGAATTTGGTGGTTGGATGACAGACTATCTCAGCCCTTCCACTGTTCTTGGGCTGATCAAATACGTAGATGAAATCAATTTGGAGCATGGGGCTACTCAATCGATTACGGACCCGACCACCGAGACGATCAAGAGCATCGAGCAGCGTGGCTATGCAGCAGGACTCAAGCTGTTGCGAGCGCAGGTGCGTCACTTGGGAACGGAGCAAAACCTGGAGATTCTCCAGTCGATCTTCGAGCATTTGAAGAAGCATATCGACATGATGTTCAAGACAGAAGTCGAGGACATCATTACGGTGAAGGAAGCAGACGGACATCAGGTAAAAGGTGTCGTCTTGAAAAACGGCCAAGAGTATGAAGCTGATTACGTGGTAATCGGACCGGGCCGTGATGGCTCCGCATGGTTGACGAATATCCTGAAAAAGCGCCGCCTGAAAATGTACAACAATCAAGTCGACGTAGGCGTACGTGTGGAGACGTCCGATGTCGTCATGCGCGAAATCAATGAGCACTTGTACGAAGGAAAATTCATTTTCAATACGTCTGTTGGAACGCGTGTACGGACGTTTTGTAGCAATCCATCCGGTCACGTGGTCGTGGAAAACCACAGTGGAGTGATGGCGGCAAACGGGCACTCTTACAAAGACCCGGCGTTGGGCTCGATGAATACGAACTTTGCGCTCTTGGTATCTCATACGTTTACAGAGCCGTTTGACAAGCCGAATGAGTACGCGAGAGAAATTTGCAAGCGGGCGAATGATCTGTCAAACGGTGGGGTCATCGTGCAAAAATACGGCGATATCTTGCGCGGTCGCCGTTCTACAGAGTCGCGCATTAAGGAAGGCTTCCTGGAGCCTACTTTGAAGGAAGCAGTACCGGGTGATTTGGGACTCGTGTTGCCTTACAACACGATGAAGAGTCTGATCGAGATGGTGGAAGCACTGGACAAGGTAACGCCGGGAATCGCTTCCGAGCATACATTGTTCTACGGAGTGGAAGCGAAATTCTACTCAGCTCGTCCAAAACTGACTGAGGAATTCGAAACAGAAATCAAGGGATTGTTCTGTGGCGGGGATGGTGCCGGAATTACGCGTGGTCTGGCACAGGCCGGAGCTGCTGGGGTCTGGATGGCTCGCAATATCGCGAAACGCATGCAATAACGAATACGATTATGACATATAGGCTTCTTGCCGGGCACGCTTGTGCTTGGTGGGGAGCCTTTTTCCATGACGAAACAGTATCAGGACAGGTGGAACCGGAGCAGGCTTGCTTCTACAGACAACCAAGAGAGCTCAACCCCATTATCCATCGTACAAGGAAGAATGGCTAACAAAAAATGACTTCACCTAACTGCTTTTGGGCGAAGTCATTTTTTACTTGCTACGATGGCTGCAAATTATCGTTCATTTTCTTCAATACGCGGTTAAAAATAGCGAGTTCTGCTTCGTCAAGGCCGCGGAGTGCCAGCTCTTCTTGCTCTTTGGCAGCCTCCAGCCATTCCGGGAACCGTTCAACTGCTTGCGGGGACAAGGACACATAGCGCTCACGCTTGTCATCGCCCTCTGAGCGAATAATCCAGCCCATCTCTTCCAATCGGGTGAGTGTCCGGGTAATCGTCGGCGCTTCTACATTCAGGTAGTTGCTCAATTGAACCTGGGTGAGCGATTCACGATAATGCAAGCAAAGGATAATGCCCCATTGCGAACTGTATAATCCCATGGGAGCCATCGTCCCATTTAACGATTTACTGAATATTCTTGCTGTTTGGCTAATTCGATGACCATAATATTGCATGAGTATATACCTCCAGGAAAGCTGGTCCGATATATCGTACGCTTTATTGCTTAAGTAAATATGTACAATAACATACTAGCAGTTCCGGACATATAAGTAAACGTTTATTCGATGACGAAATAATGGATTTTCTGACACAAATAGAATCAGGCGAGTGTCATGGAAGAAGACACTCACCTGGATGAAAACTACGGTGGTACAGTGCACTAATCTGCGGACAAGATGCTCAAAGGTCCTTTTTCATTGATGAGCGGCTCCAGTTCATAGACGGAAATGGGGAACATGGGGAAACCGACGTAATAGGGCGTAATTTCGTACAACTGGAAGTAGATGACCAGTGCTTTGTCGGCGAGGTAATAATCTTGATCGGGCTTAATCGAAGTAAAGCCATTGAGTGTGGGGATGTTTCTTTCTTTGATTTGACGCTTGATGTTTTCAGAAATCACCTTGACGTAATCGCTTCCTGGCTTGAATAATTCCCGCAGTGTATACAGCTTGCCTGTTTGGATATCTGCAGTGATCGACCCGAGGAAGGTCATGCCGTGAGCCATTTGCGGTGTGTAGGCGTAGTTGCTCAACACGATGCTGAAAATACCGCGTTCGTTTGTCTTGATCTCGTAGCTTCCTTGCATTTCTGTATTTCCCGGTACCTGAACCCGTTGCTGCTCATGAATTAAGCCTTGAACCGTTTGAGAAATCGCCCGGTTGATCTCTTTTTCCGCTTGCTGATTGGCTAAGCCTGCCAATTGGGGATAGTAAATCGTGGTGTTCGGACGGCTAATCGTCCGTGTCAGCACAGTAGCTGGCAATTGATTGAGTTCCACTTTTCTCCGGATGCCTCCTGTACGTGTGAGTTGTGTAATAGCCTATTCGAAATTGTTTTTGGCTGTTCTCACTTTTTTCACAAATTTGGCAAAGGTTTGGCTATATAATGGGGAAAGAATCCGATACATAAGTAATAGGAAAAAGGGGGGCAATTATGATTCAATTGATTCGCAATACCTTGACTGACAAAGAAGGCTTTATGATTTTCATCCTATGGAATCATTTGTGGATGGCGGGACTCATTGCCTACCAAGTGGATGTGAACTTCTGGAAAGTGACGTCCTTGGGATTGCTGGTCACTTTAATTGTTTCGCCGTATTATTTCATTCGCAAAGATAGTCATGTGATTCGTTATCTGGTAGCAATCGGACTCATGTTTTATGCGATTTCATTCGATCACTTTACCACTTATCAAGAGGTTTCGTTCCTCGCCTTCATCGTCATGGGCTTTTTGGCAGCCTATTTGGACTGGAAGCTAGTAGTAACAGCGGGAATTACCCAAATCGTCGTCACGGTTGTCGGGTTTTATACGGGAACGTACGAGATTTTCAACGGTGATTTTTCCGAGCTTAATCTGGGTGTGCGTATCGTAGCGATTCTCATGATGATGGGAGCCGTCACGTATCTGTGTCTCGCCGGACAAGCCTCCCTGCAAAAAGCGCACGACGCAAGGCAGGAAGCGGAAGAGAAGGAGCGCCGTCTGGAAGAAATGCTTTTGAACATCCAGGAAATGACGGAGCAACTGGATCGTACAAGCGATCATGTTCATGAGCATGCGGAAGGTACGAAGCGTAATACAGATGAAATGATGGTAGCCTTCAAGGAAGTCGCCGTCGGTATGGAATCGCAGGCGAATTCTACGGTGAAGATCGAAGAAGAGGTTCAATCCATCGACCAGGAAATCGAGGCAGTCACAACACAGACCAATGCAATGAAAACGGAATCGCAACAAAACAACCGTCGTCTGGCAGATAGTGTTCAGATGATGAACGAGCTGTCCTTGCAGATGGAGCAAATTGTGCAGGCAGTCAATGTAGCAGCCTCTACGATTCACCAGCTCAATCGGCAGGCGAATCGCGTAGAGGAAATTGTCGGCGCGATTAATCAGATCGCGACACAAACGAATCTCTTGGCGCTGAATGCAGCGATTGAATCGGCGCGTGCAGGCGAGCATGGACGTGGATTTGCTGTTGTAGCAGATGAGGTACGCAAGCTGGCGGAACAAAGCGCGACAGCTACGCAGGAAATTACCGACATTTTGAAGTCTCTCCATCAGGAAAGTGAGAATGCGGTGCAGCATATGAGCAATGGGGAAACGTCTGTTGCAAAAGGCCAAGAGCTGGCGGTGAAAACAGTGGCCTCCATCGAAGCAGTGCGTGCTGGGATGATGGCCTTCCTGGAAGCGGCTGATCAAGTAAGCTCCAGCATGGACCGGGTAAAAGTGCGTTCCGGTGAAGTTGCCATCGAGATGTCGACCATTACAGCGGTAACCGAGGAATCCGTAGCCAACTTGGAAGAGCTGTTTGCGACAGCAGAAAACCAGCATCAAAAAGTGCGTGAGATTACGGAAGAGCTGGGCGAGCTGAATACGTTGTCTCATCGTCTCCAGCAAACCTTTCACGTAAAATAGGTAGGGGCTGTGGTTCTCGCCAATTTCTCGGTGCTGAAAAGACGACTTTTTAAACTTCGATTTACTTTTAGAAGTGTTTGGAATTGAGAAAAAAGAATTGCATTTTTGAACCGTTCTGCTAGAATGAATTCCATTGTAACTAAATATATTCACCTACCTTATCAAGAGCGGCGGAGGGACTGGCCCGATGATGCCCGGCAACCACTGATCATGTCTATGCATGAACAGAAAGGTGCCAATTCCTGCAAAACCTGTACCATGGTTTTGACAGATGAGGAAGAGAACGGCTACGTACGCAAACTCTTCCTCCGGGAAGAGTTTTTTTGTTGTATTTGTATAGGGAAGGGGGTAATAAACGAACGATAAATTAATTTTATATGAGAATATTCGTAAATGGTATTGAAAAAATGGGTAAAAAGCCGTACATTACCTATTAGGATAAAGAAAAACGTAAAGTTCGGATAGGGAGAGATACATCATGAAGAAGCTATTGCTCGCATTAACGACATTCGCAGTATTGGCAACAGGGTGCTCGACTGGCACAAGCGCACCTGCTGATCAGCCAGGAGGACAAGCGGCAGGACAAGAGGGCGCGGCCAAAAAGCGAATTGCCTTGATTTTGCCCGAGAAAATCGGTGTGAATCCGTTCTTCCAACAAATGGATGATGGTGCGAAGAAAGCCGCACAAGAGCTGGGTGCAGAAGTGAAAACGATTGAATCTACGGACCATGGAGCGATTGAAGAGAATTTACGCGTGGCTGTTGCAGAAAATTATGATTTGATCATCACTTCTTCCTTTACATCAGAGGATGCATTGAAAAAAGTAGCTACCGAAAATCCTGACCGTAATTTTGCGATTATTGATACTGTAGTGGATTTGCCAAACGTTCGCAGTGTTACCTTCCGTGAGCAGGAAGCAGCTTACCTGGTGGGAGCAGCAGCAGGTCTGGCAACGAAAACGAACAAAGTGGGCATGGTTGTCGCTCTTGATATCCCGCAGTTGAAAAAATGGACAGTTGGCTTCGAAGAGGGCTTGAAAGCGACGAATCCAAAAGCAGAGCTGATGGTCAACTATGTAGGAAGCTTCACTGACCCGGCAAAAGCGAAGGAATTGGCTTTGCTCCAAGCTTCCAAAGGCGCTGACTTCATTAACGGTGCAGCAGCAGTAGGCGACCTCGGCGTTTTCGAGGCAGCGAAGGAAAAAGGCTTCTTCACAGCAGGTCAGGACGTTGACCGTACGACGATTGATCCAGAGCATATTGTTCTGTCCCAATTGAAAGGGACTGACGCGGCAGCTTATGAAACCGTGAAGACCTTTGTAGAAGGAACATTCAAACCAGGTGTTGTTGCGTACGGCTTGAAGGAAAAAGGTGTTGGTGTAACCTATGTCACGCACGAAAGCAAAACGCCTTTGCATGCTTTTATTGGACAAGAAGTGGTGGATAAAGTGAAAGCGATCAGCGATGAGATTGTAGCGGGCACTCGCACAGTACCAGACCAGTTTTAAAAAGGTAGCTCGGTGCTGAAAAGCTAACTTTTTGAACGCTTATGTAAAGCTTGTGCACAGTGATGGATGTGACCGACTACGGCTGTGTAGTCGGTCTTCCATTTTCATAAAAGGACGTACAGAAATGAGGGAGTGGGAATGACCGATCGCTTGGAAATGAGGGGCATGACCAAGAAGTACGGAGATTTTACCGCCAACGACAAGGTGTCGTTCTCACTGGCAGCAGGAGAAGTCCACGCGATTGTCGGGGAAAATGGAGCGGGCAAAACGACACTGATGCGGATGCTGTACGGGATGGAGCAGCCGACGTCGGGAGAGATCGTGTTAAACGGTAAGCCAGTCGTTTTTCGCGGACCAGAGGATGCGATTCGAAAAGGGATCGGGATGGTTCACCAGCACTTTATGCTCTTCGGAGAATTCAGTGTGACTGAAAATATCGTGATCGGATACGAGCCGAAGCAAGCGGGTTTTTTCAAAAGAAAGGACGCGGAGGACAAGGTGCGGGCGCTGAGTGAGCAGTATCGCATTCCGATTCATCCGCAGGCCAAGGTAGCGAATTGCTCGATTGGGGAACAGCAACGGGTCGAAATTTTGAAGGTCCTGTATCAGGGAGCGGATATTATCGTGCTGGACGAGCCGACCGCTGTCCTTACCCCGCTGGAGGTGCGCGACCTGCTGCAAACGATTCGAAATCTGGCAAAGAGCGGCAAGAGCGTCATTTTGATTACACATAAGTTGCAGGAAGTCATGGAGGTAGCTGATCGTATTACAGTACTGCGCGGAGGCAAAGTGACGGGAACGGTTTCCCGTACAGAAACCAATGCGGACGATTTAGCCAGACTAATGGTCGGACGTGAATTGCAGGAGTTAGCTGAGCGACTTCCTCTGGATAAAGGCCCCTTGTTGCAGGTAGAGAATCTCTCGGTTCGAGAAAAGCAGACTCTGCTCGATCAAGTCAGCTTTACCGTGCACCACGGGGAAATCGTAGGAATCGCAGGTGTTTCCGGGAATGGTCAATCGGAGCTGCTGCAAGCGATCAGCGGCTTGCGAGCGGCACAGGAGGGCACGGTGCGATTAGGCGGCAAGGACGTGACGAACAAATCAGTTGCCACTATTCGGGATGCGGGCTTGGCGCATATTCCGGAGGATCGCTACCTGTGGGGAACGGCCAAACTCTCAAGCGTCGAGGAAAATGCGTTGATGGGCTATCAGCGAAAGTCTGCTTACAACCGCCGTGGCGTCGTTTTGCGGGAGAAATTCCGCCAAGTTGTAAAAGGCTGGGTAGAGCAGTTCGCCATCAAGACAGGCTCCCGACAATTGCAGGAGCTGGCTGGGAATTTGTCAGGTGGAAACTTGCAAAAGCTGATCGTAGCAAGGGAACTGGGACACGAAACCCCGTTTTTGATTGCGGCTGAGCCTACGCGCGGGGTGGATATCGGTGCCATGGAGTACATCCATCAGGCGCTGATCGAAAAGCGCAATCAGGGAGACGGGATCTTGCTAGTCTCCTCCGAGTTGTCCGAAATTCTCGCCTTGTCTGACAGGATTTTGGTCATGTATAAAGGGCGAATCGCTGGAGAGCTTTCACGCCTGGAGGCAACCGAAGAAAAAATCAGCGTGATCATGGCGGGAGGAAGCATTCATGGCAGCAATCAAAGAGCTATCTAAGTCATTGGTTCAGCCGTTATTGGCTGTCGTCATCGGTTTGTTGACCGGGGCACTGGTTATTGCTGCAGTTGGCGAATCGATCTTGGGCACCTACCAGGAAATGTGGAAAGGGGCCTTTGGCAGTTTTTATTTCTTTACATCTACATTAGCGAGAGCCACGCCTATCATGCTGATTGCCTTGGGTCTTTCCCTCGCATTTCGGGCAGGGGTATTCAACCTGGGGGCGGAAGGGCAAATGGTGCTGGGTGCCGTCAGTGCTGCGTTAGTCTCGATCTACTTGCCAGCGCCGGGAATGATCAAAATTGTGGCGGGTATGTTCGCAGGAATGGCGGTCGGCGGGTTCTGGGCGTTGCTGCCGGGCTTTATGGAAGCCCGCTTTCGCATTCCGTTGCTCATCTCTACGTTGCTCTTCAACTATATCGCGGTATTGTTTGCGAGCTATCTCGTGACAGAGCCATTCCGGGATCGCACGGGTTCTGCGGCACTTGCACAGACCGTCATGCTGGAGAAAAGTGCGTGGCTTCCGAAGCTGTTTGCCGGGATGAGCGTGCATGCAGGATTTTTGTTTGCGATCGTTGCAGCGCTGCTGTTGTTCTGGGTACTTCGTTTTACGCCTTTTGGTTATGAAGTAAAGATGCTGGGTCAAAACTCGTTGTTTGCTCAATACGGAGGAATTAATCGCATTCGGGTGATGCTGACCGGGATGTTTGCCAGTGGTGGACTGGCTGGCTTGGCGGGAACCGTAGAGGTAATGGGGGCGCACTATCGTTTTGTGGACGGGGCGCTGACTGTACCGGGCTTCGCCTGGACGGGTCTGATGGCCGCTCTGCTTGCGAACTCGCACCCACTTGGCATCATTGTGACTTCGATTCTGCTTGCTGCTTTTCAGACAGGAGCCATGGGGGTAGAGCGCAATACGGATGTGCCGCTGGAGCTGGCAAGTGTGATACAAGCGGTATTGATTTTGTTCATCTCTGCCAAGTTCAGCTACGACTGGTGGAAAAAGCGGAAGGCAAAAGGAGGGGAATCGCATGGAGCTCTTTGATTGGTCCCTCCTCAGTTCTACCATTCGGATGGTCACGCCAATCTTGTTGGCAGCTTTGGGTGGAGCGCTCTGCGCACGTGTCGGAATTTTTAATGTTGGCCTGGAGGGATTGGTACTGGTCGGTGCCTTTTCCGCGATTGTCGGCAATCATTTTACCGGGAATCTCTTTCTGGCTGTTTTGATTGCAGCGCTGGTCAGCGTTGTCTTTTCGCTCTTATTCGCGTACATGACGATCAAGCTAAGGGCGAATGAAATCGTCGTCGGTGTGGCAATTAACTTTCTCGCGTTGGGATTGACGACATTTGCACTACGGGCGATTTTCGGTGTCAAAGGGGCCTTTTACGATAAGGATATGGCTGGCTTGCCAACCGTAGAGATTCCTTTCATTCACGATATTCCGGTCATCGGAGGCATTGTCTCTGGTCATTCGCCGCTCGTGTATTTTGCGTTTTTGGCTGCCATTCTGTTGTATGTGTTCTTTTATCGGACGGTTACGGGCTTCCGCGTCCTCGCAGTTGGTCTGAATCCTGTTGCGGCGCGCAGTCTCGGTCTGAAAGTGACGGGACTTCAGGTGCTGGCGATTGTGATGAGTGGCGCTTTGTGCGGGATTGCAGGGGCACAGCTTTCACTGGGGCAAGTCACGATGTTTACAGAAGGTATGACGGCTGGTCGGGGCTTCATCGCATTGGTAGCGATGATGATGGGGCAGTCGCATCCACTCGGTATTTTGGCTTCCAGCTTTTTGTTCGGGTTGATGGATGCCCTTAGTATTCGTTTGCAGGGCTTTTCACTTCCGACGCAATTTACGGCTATGCTGCCATACGTGCTGACGATTGTGGCGATGTTCTTCTTGAAGAACAAGAGTCAGATCGGCAGCGACAATCAGCAGAGCACCCGTTAAACACAGGCCATATAGACAGCGAAGACAGGGGAGATGCGAGATGAACAACAAGGCAGATCGGATCAAAAGAATGAAAGTACCCGCCCCAGTGGGACCGGGACTCGCCAGACGACTTCCGCCAGGACAAATCCTGACAGAGCGTTTTCCCATTTTGCATGAGGGAGACGTGCCCGTGTATGACATGAACGAATGGACGCTGCGCGTTTTCGGAGAGGTAGACCGGGAAGTAACGCTCACCTACGAAGAGATCATGACGATGCCGCAAGTGACAGTGACGAGCGACATTCACTGCGTGACGCGCTGGTCCCGTTTTGACAATGCATTTACAGGCGTGCGTTTTCGTGATTTTCTACAGGCGATTGGTGTGACCCCGCGAGCGAACTTTGTCATGCTGCACGGTGATCACGACTATACCGCCAATGTGCCGCTCGCTGATCTGGAGCGTGATGATGTACTGCTGGCGCACTCCTTTGATGGAGAGCGACTGACGGATAAGCACGGCTGGCCGCTTCGCCTGGTTGTTCCTCATCTATATTTCTGGAAAAGCGTGAAGTGGATCAGGGGAATTGAATTTATGACGGAAAACAAGCCCGGCTTCTGGGAGCAAAATGGCTTTCACCTAATCGCAGACCCGTTCCGCGAAGAGCGGTTCTCCGGTGAAGCGTTACCGATACCAGAGGATGAGTGGGAGAAAAAGGAGTTCGATTGAGATGTTGACGAATCTAAAGGTAGATCCAGAACAACTGCCAAAGCGCGTCATCGTATGCGGTGATCCAAAACGTGCAGCCTTGATTGCTTCGAAACTCGACGATCAGCGTCAAATCGGGGAAAACCGCGAGTATCACAGCTATGCGGGTATGTGGAAAGGTGTCGAGGTAGCAGTGGTAAGTCATGGTGTAGGTGCACCAGGAGCAGCCGTATGCTTCGAGGAGCTGGCGAAGGGCGGCGTTCAGGTCATTATTCGCGTAGGAACTGCCGGGTCATACCAAAAAGAAATCGAGACAGGCAGCCTCGTCATCAGCTCCGCAGCGGTTCGCCAAGACGGCTTGACCAGTCAGTTGGTTCCGGCGGGGTTCCCGGCTGTTGCCAATCGCCATGTCGTGGATGCGCTCGTACAAGCAGCGGGAGCAAACGCATCAGACTTGAAGGTATTCGAAGGAATCACGCTGACGCTCGATGTCTTTTACAGTGGAGTGTTGGAATTCCCGCACAAGCTATACCAAAAAGCAGGCGTTTTGGCAGTCGAGATGGAAAACACCGCCCTGTTCGTGATTGCGGCGCTTCGCGGATTGAAGGCAGGCTCGATATTGGCGATCGACGGGTATGCAGATGCAAACTTAATCGAATCGTATAACCCGCACACCGATGTGATGGCAAAAGCCATTGAGGCAGAAGCGTTGATTGCACTGGATGCAGTCATTGCCGTTTCCTAGTAAAAATAGGTACGCCCAGGACGTTTTAAAGGTTCTGGGCTTTTTTTGTAGTTTTAAAAGGCATCGATGAACCAATAAAAGCTGGTGAGAAGAAAAAGCACAGAGCTCGTAGACCTTGACAACGCCTACCCAGTCGGAACTTCAAAAAGGGGACCCGCTTGTCGAACACTTCTTCCTCGAGAAACTTCCGCCCGTAGGGTGGCTTTGGCTCGACGGTCCCCTTTTTGCAGTGTAGACGGCCAGTAAATCCCCCTTGCGGGCGTGTCAGAGTCGAAGAGAACTGTGCTTTTTCTTCTCCTCCCCTATGTTGACTCAAACAAAAACGATTATCCCTCATTAAAACGATCCAGCATCGAGATCGTATCAATCAAATGATTGTTAAAAATTTGTCTGGCCACACTCAATAGCTCGATGATCATCGGATCACGCAGCGAGTAGGTGACTTTGTTTCCGTCCTTCGTTCCGTACACGATATTGTTGTTCCGCAAAATAGCAAGCTGTTGGGAAACAGCCGAGCCTTCACTCCCGATGAGTGTCTGAAGCTCGTTTACATTCTTATCTCCTTCCGCCAGCAGCTCCAGAATCCGAATCCGCAGGGGATGTCCCAACGCCTTGAAAAAATTCGCTTTAAATTGCTGTAGTTCCAAATTCAATGACAGGTTCCTCCGATCGTAACATCATGTGGAAGTTTCAGTAGGAGCGGACAGGTGCGTGCATTCACGGAAGGCAAAATGCTTGCATCCGAGGCACTTCCCAGTATCCAGAAGACTGAGGGCATACGCTATCGCGTCTCCAGTATGAGTAAAAAAGTGTGCTTCGCCTACGAGGCCATATAACCCCGTACGCTGCAAGATTTTCTTGGGGCCAGATTGGATTCCAGAAATAAGGACTGTTGTCCCCTGGTCCATACCTTGTTTCACAATCCGGGACAAATTCGCTTCCCCGGTCATGTCCATCAGGGGGACTTTTCCCATCCGCAGCAGCAATACCTTTGGTTGTCGCTGAAGGGTTTGCGTGAGGGAGCTTTCAAACAAGTCGGCATCCCCGAAAAACAGCGGCCCCTCAATCGTGTAGATGCTGATTTGCGGGCAATCGTGATCCTCGGTAACCATATGCGGCATAACCTTGTCGTGCTTGGACGAGGGGTCAGGCAGCACCTGAGCTACCCGCAAGCTATCGCGCGTTCGTTTGACAAATAACAGGATAGACAGCACCAATCCCACTTCAATGGCGACGGTTAAATTGGTGAAAACGGTCAAAAGGAAGGTGAGCACCAGGACAAGAGAATCGCTCGTCTTCGCTTTTAGCATGTGGGCAAATTCCTTGCGCTCACTCATATTCCAGGCAACCAGCATCAAGATCGGCGCCATACTCGCCAACGGAATATGCGAGGCGTAAGGGGCGAACAGCACGAGGATGAGCAAAACAACCAGACCATGAATGATGCCAGACATGGGGGAGGTTGCCCCGGTTCGAATGTTGGTGGCTGTTCTCGCAATCGCGCCAGTAGCCGGAATTCCCCCAAATAACGGGGTCACGATGTTGGCAATTCCTTGGCCGATTAATTCCCGGTTGCTGTTGTGGCGACTGCGTGTCATCCCATCGGCGACGACAGCGGACAATAAAGACTCTATCGCTCCTAGTATAGCAATGATCAGGGCTGGACTCAGTAACTTTTGGACTCGTTCCCATGTGATTTCAGGAAAATGAAAGCCGGGTAATGTACTCGGTATCTCTCCAAAGGTGGAGCCAATCGTCGCTACCTTTCCTTCCAAAAAGAGGACGGAAACGATACTAGAGACTACGAGTCCAACGAGAGAGGCCGGTATGCTTCGGAGGAATCGAGGAGTCACCAAAATAAGGGCGAGACTCAAGAGAGCGATGGCTACGCTGTATACATGAATCGTGTTCAGATGAAGGAGAATTTCCCACATGTTGGACAAAAAATCCTCATGTCTTTGCAACTGCTCCAGGCCGAGAAAGTTGGCAATTTGACCGGAGAAGATGATAACGGCAATCCCCGAGGTGAATCCGATGATGACGGGGCGCGGAATGAATTTGATCAGCCCTCCCAGCCGTAGAACCCCCATGAGAACAAGGAGAATCCCTGCCATGAATCCGGCAAGGAGCAAGTCTGCATAACCGTATTGCATGACGATTGCAAATAAAATCGGGATAAAAGCGCCAGTAGGTCCTCCGATTTGAAAGCGGGAACCGCCAAAGAGAGAAATCAATATTCCGGCGATAATGGTCGTGTAAATCCCGTATTCAGGCTTTACTCCGGAGGCGATAGCAAATGCCATCCCCAATGGTATTGCGATAATGCCGACGATTAACCCTGATACACAGTCTTTTCGAAAGGAAACGAGATCGTAGCCTTCGAATCTTGGTGCCCACTTCATGATTGCAACCCTTCTCTTTTAGTATTTTCGAATATTTGATTATTTGAATATAGATGGATCATACATCCGCTCTTCCATTCCGTCAATTCCATCCTTACAGGAACTTTTCCGTTTATTAACATTCGCTTCAAGATTCCTTAACGCTCGTACAGTACCATTCAAAGTAACAAGTGAACACATCCCTTCGGTTGGAGCCATGGAGAAACCCCCGACAGCCTTTCCAAGCACTTTCATCGAGAGTTCTTTGGCATTGTCATGTCGCAGGGTTTTTTGTATTGGACATAAGGAGGCTAAAGCGAGTGAACCAGGAACAATTTCATGCAAGACTGGCACAGTACAAGCTAATCGCTTCCGTAAAAGAAGCGAAGTACCTGGAAAAAGCGGCAGAGGCAAATTTGAGTGCGGCGGTACTCTCGATTGGCAACATTGGTGTGATCAAAGGCTACGTGGATTATTTTAAGTCGAAAAATATCCCTGTATTTCTTCATTTGGAGCGGATTGGCGGAATCAGTCATGACCGGGAAGGCATCGCATTTCTGGCGCATTACGTCAAGCCAGACGGGATCGTCACTACGCGCAATACACTGGTCAAGCTGGCGAAAAAGCAAGGCCTGCTGACGATTCAGCGTTTGTTTTTGGTCGATAGCGACTCGATTAAATCAGGCCTGACTTCCCTCCAAGATACACAGCCTGACGCTGTTGAGCTGATGCCTGGTTTGCTGCCGGAGTTTATCGAAGAATTTCGAAGTGTGATCGATACCCCGATTATTTCTGGCGGGCTGATTCGCAAGCGGGAACAGATGGAGGAAGTATTAAAGCATGGAGCGACAGCTGTTTCAGTCGGTAGCCCCCTGCTGTGGAAGGAGTGTAAGAACCTTGATTCAAGCGTTGTTATTTGATTTGGATGGGACCTTGCTGGACAGTCGGGATGCGGTCGTGGATGCTGTTGCTTTTACTGCTGAGCAGTATGCACCGGGACATTTTAGCAGGGAAGAGCTGCTCGCGCGTTTTGGCGAATCGTTTGATGATTTTTTGGCGGCAGTTGCTACAGCAGCAGGCGTCCCTGACAAAAAGGAAGTGCTACAGAGATACTTCGCCTATGTGCGGGAGCATCATGAAGAACACGTCAAACTGTTTCCATTTGTTCGCGAAGGGTTGGAAAAGCTGAAGGCGGCGGGTTTCACGATGGCAATCGTCACGAACAAGCAACGGGAGTTTACATTGGCTGGTCTGGAGATGGCGGGGATTGAGCATCTGTTTGAGGCAATCGTCACCGTCGATGATGTATCACGAGGCAAGCCGTCGGCTGAGCCTGTACAAAAAGCTTTGGGAGCGCTGGGTAAAAGTCCCGAGCAAGCCATGATGATCGGTGACAGTCGCTATGATGTATTGGCTGCGGTAGGAGCAGGCGTGCAATCTGTCGTGCTGGAGTGGTACGGACAAGAGAAATGGCTCTACGCTTCTCCGGATTACCGCTACGCCGATTTCGAGACATTTGTTACGGAAATGCTTGCCGCAAAGGCACAAGGAGGGAAATAAAATCAGATGGCACGTGTGGTGTTGGAGAAGGTAACGAAAGCCTTTCAGAATCAAAGCGTGGTCAAAGGATTGGATTTGGTCATTCCAGACGGCTCCTTTACGGTTCTGGTAGGTCCGTCCGGCTGTGGGAAATCAACCACACTCAGGATGATCGCTGGCTTGGAAACAGTGACGGACGGCAAAATCATAATCGGTGATCAAACGGTGAACCAATTGCCACCTGGCAAGCGTGATATTGCGATGGTTTTTCAAAATTACGCCCTCTACCCAACCATGAACGTGTACGACAACATCGCCTATGGCTTGAGAAACCGTGGAACATCGAAAAAGGAATGTCAGGTGCTGGTAGAGGAGATCGCGGAAATCGTCGGGCTATCCGATTATCTCAAGCGCAAGCCTTCTCAGCTCTCCGGTGGTCAAAGGCAGCGTGTTGCACTCGCGCGGGCCATGGTGAAAAAGCCAAAGGTCTTCCTGATGGACGAACCGCTCTCCAATCTCGATGCGAAGCTGCGAAATCAGATGCGTGTGGAATTGACGAGCCTGCACAAGCAGCTCGGCAGCACCTTCATCTACGTGACACATGATCAGGTAGAGGCGATGACCATGGGCGATCAGATCGTCGTCATGAATGACGGACACATTATGCAAGTAGCGACCCCGATGGATTTGTATCAGGAGCCGGAAAATCTGTTTGTTGCCCAATTTATCGGTTCTCCGCCGATGAATATTGTTTCTGCGGAGGGCAAGAGTGAGCACGTATGGGGATTCCGCCCGGAAAAAGCAGTGTTGTTGCCTGTTGGTGTCTCTGCCATTACGAGCGAAGAGATGTGGAACGCACGAGGTCAGGTCGTATCCAGAGAAATCCTCGGCTCAGACACGCTCCTTCATGTAGAGACGGAAAAAGGCAGGGTCATCGTCAAAGCCGACTCGGAGGTAGCGATGCAGGTCGGCTCCTCGGTCACGGTCACTGTACCGTGGGAGTACATCTATGTGTTCGAAAAAGGGAGCGGGAAACGAGTGGGGCGCATGAGTGGACGAGAGCCTGTATCGACACGTGCAGGAGGGGATAGCTGATGCGAAAAGCGGCAACTGTACAGGAGTTGCCGGGTGTAAGCCAGTCGAAAACAGCAGTGCGTTCACAGACATTTGTATGGTCTGACCTCGCATCCCGACTGCGTCCGTACTTGTATCTGGCACCCGCATTGATTTGCTTTGTCCTGTTCTTCTTTTACCCGATTGGCTCGATCATTTATTTGAGCTTTCAGGACTGGTCATTGATCAATTTGGAGCAAATGGAATGGGTAGGCTTGCAAAACTATCAGGACTTGATGGTAGACGGAGATTTTCATCAAGTATTGGGAAATACCGCGGTCTTTACGATTGCGACAGTGGGGATCGGCTTGACACTATCCTTTCTGCTCGCCCTCTGGCTGAACAAAAAGGCAAAGGTGTACGGCATTATTCAGGCAACTGTTTTCAGTCCTCACATCATTTCGCTGGTATCTGTCTCGATGCTGTGGATGTGGCTGATGGACCCGCAGTTTGGCTTGTTGAACGCAGGACTGGAAGCGGTCGGATTGCCTGCGTATACGTGGCTGACTGACCCAAAAAGCTCCTTATTATCACTGATTATCGTCAGCATTTGGAAAGGTGTCGGCTATAACACGCTCATATTCATCGCAGGACTGCAAAGCATTCCGGGCGATATATACGAGGCAGCAGCGCTCGATCAATCGCCGTGGTGGCGAACGCTGAGACGGATTACGATACCGATGCTGTCACCGACGATTTTCTTTTTGCTCATTATCAATACGATCTCATCCTTTCAAGCGTTTGACACGATTGCCATTATGACGCAGGGTGGTCCAATCAATAGTACAAACATGCTTGTCTACTACATTTACGAGCAGGGCATGGACTTCTACAATGGCGGGATTGCTTCGGCTGCCTCTGTCATTTTGCTGATACTGGTAGGGATTTTAACAGCTTTGCATTTCCTGGTGATGTCCAAGCGCGTGCATTATCGCTGATGAACTCGTGAGAAAGGAGGAGCAGCATGTATCGAGTGGTTTTGGCTTCACGCAAGACCGTGGAATGGATTGGACTTTTGATCGTGGCTTTCCTGTTTGTGTTCCCGTTTCTGTGGATGGCATCGACGGCTTTCAAAACGATGCCAGAGGTTCGGCAATTTCCCCCGACGCTTTTGCCTGAGACGTGGGAGTGGAGCAACTTCGCCCAAGCGTGGGAATCAGGTCCGTTCCTTATGTATACGTGGAACAGCATTCTGGTGGCGGTAGGGATTTTGGTCCTGCAATTTTTGACGGCGGTGCCTGCGGCTTACGCTTTCGCACGCTACAAGTTTCCCGGTCGCAATCTGTTGTTTGGTCTTGTCTTGATTGTCTTGATGATTCCCGGACAAGTCATCTTTTTGCCGATTTACGTGCAATTGAGTGGCTGGGGGCTCGTCAACACGCTATGGTCGCTCATCCTGCCGTACGCAGCCAGTGCTTTCGGAATCTTCCTGCTCAGGCAAGCATTCATGCAGGTGCCCGATGAAGTGATCGAGGCAGCACGTCTGGATAACGCGTCCGAATGGAAGATCATGTGGACAATCATGGTCCCGATGGCGAAGCCAGTGCTGGTCACTTTCGGACTATTCAGCTTTATTTACCACTGGAACGACTATTTCTGGCCGCTGATTATGACCAACAGCGACGAGGTACGCACCTTGCCGATCGGAATATCCAGCTTGCACATGTCCGACGGCGGAACCTTGTGGAACGTCATGATGGCGGGCAACATGATTCTTATTCTACCGATTCTCGTGATTTTCTTCGTGGCACAACGGCATATTATCAAAGCGTTCATCTATCAATCCAAATAATAAAAGGAAGTCAAATTATTGGATCACAATAGGGAGGAAATCAAACCATGTTTTCATTGAAAAAGACTGGAACGATTCTATGTGCATTGACTATCGGTTTGTCAGGTGTGTTGGCTGGATGCGGATCATCTGGTAAAGAACAGTCTACGAGTATAGGCAGCACTTCTCAGCCAGCAGCGTCTACAGAATCCAGCGGCCCTGTCCAAATTGATTTCTGGTATGCGTTGGGTGGCGTTCGTGGGAAAACCATCGAGGATATGGTCAAAAAATTCAATGAAACACATAAAGATATTATCGTCAAACCAGCCTACCAAGGTGCGTATCAAGAGAACCACTCCAAGGTACTGGCATCTGTAGCAGCGGGCAACAATCCAGATGTCACGATGGTCGAGATCGCTTCGATCGCAGCATTTGCGGATGCAAAGGTTTTGGAAGATTTGACGCCATACTCGCAAGGGGATGAAAAGAAGTACATTCCAGGTCTCATGAAAAACTCTTATTGGAATGACAAGCTGTACGCAGTGCCATTTAACCGCTCCACCCCACTGTTGTACATCAACCGCGATATGTTAAAAGAAGCAGGACTTGATTCAAACGGTCCGAAAACATGGGATGAGCTCGTCAGCTTCTCGCAAAAGCTGAGCAAAAAAGAAGGAGACAAAATTACCCGGTACGGCTTCTCGACGCCTGTTGATATCTGGTTCTACGAAGCGCTTGTTTTCCAAGGCGGAGGTAACATCCTGAGTGAGAACGGCAAGGAGCTGACAATCAACAACGAAGCAGGAAAAGCACCGCTTGAGCTCTGGTCCAAAATGGTGAAGGAAGGCATTATGAAAAACCCTCCAGGAGAGAACTACAATGCGTGGGATGTAGCGGAGCAAGACTTCCTGAATCAAAAAGTGGGCATGATTTTCACCTCGACAGGTTCCTTGACGGAATTGAAGAAAAATGCCAAATTTGACATGGGTGCAGCTTTCTTGCCAGCCAATAAAACGTTTGGTACGCCAACGGGCGGCGCGAATCTCGTGATGCTGGCAAAGTCGACCGATGCAGAGAAAAAAGCAGCGTGGGAGTTCATGAAGTGGATGACCGATACCGAGCAAACGGTTCCGTGGTCAATCGCTTCCGGTTATATGCCTGTCACGACAGAAGCCATTGATTCGGCTGAAATGAAGGCATTCTACGAAAAAGAGCCAAACTTCAAGGTCGCGGTAGATCAACTGCAATACGGCTATCCACGTCCAATGGCTCCAGGCTACAAAGAATTGCAGGATGTGATCCAAAAAGAATTGCAGCGTGCGATGCTTGGCCAAGCGACTGTTGATGAAGCGATGCAGACGGCAACGGAAAAAGGCAGCAAGCTTTTGAAGAAATAACAGAAACGAAATGATAGAGGAGCTGGCGAAATGAACATTTGTATGGCACATCGCGGGTGGTCAGGTAAAGCCCCGGAGAATACAATGACAGCGATTCGACTGGCTTTGGCAGAGCCAGCTATCAAAGCAATGGAAATTGATGTTCAACTGACGCGTGACGGTGTTCCGGTGCTGATTCATGACTTTACGCTGGAACGCACGACGAATGGCCGCGGTCTGGTCATGGATCATACCTTGGCCGAGCTGCGTGAGCTGGATGCAGGTAGCTGGTTTGGTGACAAGTTTGCGGGCGAAAAAATCCCTACACTAGAGGAAGTGCTGATCGCAGTAAAAGGTCGCTGCACGCTAAATATCGAGTTGAAAGCAACGAGTGACATGTACCCGGGTATCGCTGAAAAGGTGCTCTCGCTTGTAGAAAGGCATGGAATGAAGCAAGAGGTGCACCTGACTTCATTTGACCACGATTTGATCCGTCACGTCCGCACACTCGATCAAGAAGTGGAGACAGGCCTAATTGTTTATGGCCGCCCTGTACTCATGCTGGAACAGATGGAGGCAGCAGGTGCTACGATCCTCTCCATGGGATATCCGTTTCTGAATCGTGAGCTAACAGTAGCCGCGATTGAAAAAGGCTTCAAAGTCATCGCGTGGACGCTGGATGATCCGAAGCATATCCGTGAAGTCATTTCGTGGCATCCCGAGATTCAAATTTGCACGAACCATCCTGACCGGATGTGGGAGTTTGTGTAAGCGCAAGTAGGAAAGAGCCGCCGAGCAGTATGCCAGGCGGCTTTCTTTCTTTTCGTTAATTGGACTATATCTTGAATTTACTTACATGAGATTGCAGTTCTTCGGCTATTTTTGCCAGGGAAGAAGCTGATGAACTGACTTCTTCCATAGCTGCCAGTTGTTCTTCTGTGGCGGCCGACACGCTTTGTGTTCCGTCAGCAGAATTCTCCGCTACTTCTTCAATGACACTGACCAATTCTACCACCTGCTTGGTGCCCAAAGACATTTGCTCAGAATAAGCCTTTACTTCTTGAATTTGGCTTGCCACCTGCGTGACAGCATCTTGGATCTGTTCGAAGGACTTGCCTGCATGGTTAACGACCGTAAGTCCAGTGGCGACCTCTTGGGTGCCCTGCTCCATCGAAAGGACAGCCTGGTTGGATTCGAGCTGAATCGTCGTAATCAACAGTTTGATCTGTTGCGCTGATTGTGCGGACTGCTCAGCCAATTTGCGCACTTCGTCTGCCACCACGGCGAATCCGCGCCCCTGTTCACCAGCTCTCGCCGCTTCAATAGCTGCGTTAAGCGCTAACAGATTTGTTTGTTCAGCTATGGCGGTGATGACTTGGACGATTTGCCCGATTTCCTGCGAGCTGTTCCCTAATCGTTTAACGATATCGGCAATGTTACCGACAGTGCTCTCGATCGACTGCATCTGGCTGATAACGACCTGAAGGGCCTGATTGCCTTCCACTGCAATTTGGGAAGCGTCCAAAGCTGATTCGGCAGCTTGCTGTGCATTCGTGGCAACCTGCTGAGCCCCTGTCGATACGCCTTGAATTGCGGTGACACTATCCTCTACACTCTTCACTTGCTTTTCCGCACCGTACGCTACTTCCTGAATCGTGATTGCAATTTGCTCGGTAGCCTTGCTCGTATGGTCGGCGTTGACCGACAATTCCTCTGCTGAAGAAGCAAGATCTGAAGCTGTATCATTTACTTGTTGAATAATCGTTCGCAGGTTGAGCACCATTGTGTTTACGGATTGGGATAGCTGTCCAACCTCATCCCTGGTTCGAATTTGCAAGGGTTGTACAGTCAGTTCACCCTCGGAAATGCGATTAGCCACAGAGGCAACTGCCGCAATAGGGCGTGAGATTTGCAGGGAAACAGCGTATGCGATTGCGATCACAACAGCAACAACAGCGATGACAATGATCGTAACCATGGTGGTAACGGATGAAACCGCAGACGTTATGGATTCGACAGGGATATGCAGATACAAACCAAAGTTGGTCTTGGGAATGGGGGAATAGGTGACAACGTATTCCTTGCCGTTGTCCGAGTAGCTGTATGAGCCCTTTTCTGTTTTTCCTGATGTAAGGATTTCCTGTAATGGTTGCGGCAGAGCGGATTCCTCAAGCGGTTTTCCGATCAGATCCTCGGTAGGATGGTACTGAATCTGGTCCTTGTTATCAACGAGAATCGGATAACCATCGTTGCCTACTTTCAAATCTTTGAGAAATGTAGCTGTGAAGTCATCTACATTGACGAGCCCGGTCAAAACACCAAGCTTCTCATTGTTTTTCGCTTTTACAGGGGAAGCGACGATGATAGAGCGATTGCCGGTTGTTTTCGCAACAAGAACATCGGAGAAGCTGGACTTGTCCTGCATACCGTCTTTGAAGAATTGGCGCTCGGCAAGATTGATTCCAACGCTTTTGGGGAACGTATCAGCCGTTACTTTTCCATCGCTTGCGATAAACGTATTTCCGTCATACAGTTTCATTTCCTCGGTAAACTTGCGGATGAATTCATTTTTTGCCGCTGCATCATCGGATTGAATATCCGCGGTACGGGCTAAAATCTGAATTTCTGTCATACGCCGATCCAGATATTGATCCATAGCTATGGCTGTACTAGAAGTAAGGTCAACATAGGATGATTTTTGTTTATCAATCAGAATGGATGAAAAGCTGCTCGTGATAAACAACGAAACGGCAGTAAGTGGAATGACGGCCACGACGAGAAACCAAAGAATCATTTTGTTCCTGAGCTTGTTGAACAAAAACATAGGGTTTTTCCACTCCTAATCCGTGATTGCGAAATAGAAACAGGTAGACTGCTGAGATTTACTCAGCAGTCTGACAAAATATCAATATCCCATTGCAGCGCCTTCACCGCGAGGGTCAGCACCGCCAAATTTTACATTGGTTTGCGGGTCAATCAGGATTGCGCCGGACTGTCCCATCGTATCGGTATAGGCTGCTTCCAGCTTTTCTACTGGATGCCCACGTTTAATCAACTCGTCCAGGACTTCTTGAGGGATGCGGCTTTCCACCTTTAGATTGTTGGAAGAAGATCCCCAGTTGCGTCCATGCAGCCATCTCGGCGCTTCGATTGCGTCTTGCACGCTGAAACCAAAGTCGATGATACGCGTGACGAGAGCGGCTTGCGTTTGCGGCTGTCCTTCTCCCCCTTGTGTTCCGTAGAGAAGATAAGGCTTGTCCCCTTTAAAGAGCATAGCTGGGTTAATTGTGTGGAAGGTGCGTTTTCCTGGTTCCAAGTGATTGATGTGTTTAGGGTCCAAAGAGAAATAGCTTCCGCGGTTTTGCATAAGGATGCCCGTATCTTTCGCTACGATGCCGGAACCCCAGTCAAAATAGTGACTCTGAATGATGGACACTGCATTTCCATCTTTGTCGACGATCCCGAACCAGGTTGTATCTCCTTTTGGATCAAGCGGTTCTACGGATTTGGCGGCTTGCTTCATATCAATGCGCGCAGCTAAATCTTTCCCGTGCTGCTTGGACAACAGTTCATCCACAGGGATATCCACAAAGGCAGGGTCAGTCAGCCATTTGTCGCGGTCAGCAAAAGACTGTTTGGTAGCTTCTACAATCGTGTGATAGTAATCGGGTGTTCCTTCACCCATGCTCTTGAGGTCAAAGTTATTCAAAACATTAAGAATAGAGAGCGATGCCATGCCTTGGGAGTTAGGCGGAACATTGTACGCTTTGTAACCGCGGTAGTCTACCGAAATTGGATCTGCCCAAGTGGAGGTGTGCTTCTCAAAATCTTTCAACGTGAGCAATCCACCGTTGGCTTGCATGTCTGCTACGATTTTTTTAGCAACTTCTCCTTTATAAAAACCGTCAGCGCCTTTTTTTGCAATGATTCGCAAAGTATTGGCAAGATCCTTTTGTTTGAGAATTTCGCCTGCTGCATAAGGATCGCCGTTTGGCTTCAGGAATGTTTTACGGAATCCATCAAAACGTTGAAGGTTTTTCAAGTCATTGTCAGTTGGATCTGTCGCGTATTTCGTCCAATATACTTGGTTAGGGGTGACTGGATATCCATTCTCTGCGTATCCAATGGCAGGCTCCAGCAGTCTGTTCCATTGAAGCTTACTGTTGCCCATGCTTTTATGGGCGTAGTTGTACGCCTCCCACCAGCCGGAGACGACACCAGGGACAGTGTTTGCCGATTCATAACCGCGGGACGGGATTTTTTCGTAGCCTTTGTTTTTGTAATAGTCGATGGTTGCCTTTTCGCCTGCGCGACCACTGCCGTTCAGCGCCTTCAGCTCTTTGGTTTTGGCATTGTAGATGAGCCAGAAGTTATCTCCACCAATGGATGTGTAATGAGGATAGACGACAGCTAATGTGGAAGCGGCTGTAATAGCAGCATCTACTGCATTTCCACCGTCTTCCAATGTTTTTAGGGCCGCAGCCGTAGCCAGATAGTGAGGAGTCGTCACCATTGCGTTCGGTGACATCGATGTTGGACGGTTAGCAGCTTGTACCCCAGAGAATGTTGATAGCCCGATGACAGCAGTCAGCGCGACGGTCGAGAGTTTCTTCCAGAATGACATTCCTATGAAACCTCCTTCATGATGAATAAAATAATGTTTTCATTAAACCGGCTATCCGCTGTTGCCTCACCTCCTTTAAAAGTTAAAAATACACAATCATACAAAAATAGACAAAAATAGACATTGTGAGCGCAAAAAAAGACCAATGATATAGGATCATTGGTCTCGTCCTACATCAATACTTCGGTAGCTGGCAAGCGTGTCCGCTGTTACGGAGGTAGCCCCTATAGCTTTGCGTCGCCGGATTTCCCCGGGTATGCCGTTTCGATATCAATGGTTAAAGTAGAAAATTGACACATAAACTGATTCGATCGTTGTGGGAAAATGTTCCTAAAACTCCGTTTGCCAATAATATAGACTATTTACCATTTGTGGTAAATAAGAAAAATTATTTTCATCCAGAAAAATAGTCAGGAATGCTATGAGGAAGGTTGTTTTTCGCAGACATTCACACACCTCCTGGGGCTGAACTGCTTATGATGATAAAAAGGCACATTCGCCAAGGAGTGAAACAAAGACCATGATGCATCCCGATACAGAATTGCGCTATATCAACGATGAGATCGGGTACGGTGTGTTTGCGACAAGGTTTATCCCAAAAGGAACGATTGTATGGGCACAGGATAATTTGGACCAGGTATTGGACCCGGGATTTGTGGAAAGACTTGATTCATTACGAAAACAGGACGTACAAAAATATTCGTTCAAGAACCAGTTCGGAAAGTACATTCTTTGTTGGGATAAGGCAAGGTACGTGAACCACAGCTTTCATGCGAATTGCGTGCCGACCATGTATGATATGGAATTGGCTGCACGGGATATTCAGCCGGGTGAAGAGTTGACTGATGATTATGGAACGTTAAATCTGGATGAACCTTTTGATTGTTTGCCCGAGTCCGACACGGAACGCTCCCGCGTAATGCCCGATGACTTGCTTCGATATTACCCGCAGTGGGATCGGATTGCTGCGGAAGCCTTCCAACGTTTCAATCATGTTGAACAGCCTTTGCTGCATCTGATTTCCCCGAAGCATCTCGAAACGATTCGTGGGATCACGGAGCAGCGCGTTGCCATTGATTCTGTCATTCATCTGTATTGCAGGTCACAATGGCAAACGAGGCAGCAATGGAAGACGTGAGCGGGTCGGTCAACGACCCGATTTTGTTGAACTCTGGGTAGAGAATCAGTATTATGGAATGTAAAGGTGAAGTGAAAGGTTGATTTCATTGGAAAACAAGGTAGCGGCATCCAATTTTATCCGCAATATCATGATTGATGACTTGCAAGAGGGCAAAGTAAAGGAAATCATTACCCGCTTTCCCCCAGAACCGAACGGGTATCTTCATATTGGACATGCAAAAGCAATCTGCCTCAACTTTGAGTTGGCACGTGAATTTTCTGGCAAGGCCAACCTTCGATTTGACGATACCAACCCGGTAAAGGAAGACATCGAATACGTAGAGGCCATCAAAAGGGACGTTCAATGGCTTGGCTTCGAATGGGACGGGCTGTTTTTTGCATCTGATTACTTTGAAGAGATGTACAACCGGGCGGTGCTGTTGATTAAAAAAGGTCTGGCTTATGTAGACGATCTGTCTCCCGAAGAAATGCGTAAAATGCGTGGGACATGGACAGAGCCTGGCACAGATAGTCCGTTCCGCAACCGATCTGTGGAGGAAAACCTGGACCTGTTTGCACGGATGCGCCAAGGGGAATTCAAGGACGGAGAAAAGGTGCTGCGTGCGAAAATCGATATGGCTTCTCAGAACTTCAACATGCGTGATCCGGTTCTGTATCGGATCTCCCATGCAACGCATCACAACACGGGCGACAAATGGTGCATCTATCCGATGTACGACTTCGCTCATCCGTTGGAGGATGCCATTGAGGGCGTGACACACTCCCTGTGCTCACTGGAATTCGAAGATCATCGTCCGTTGTATGACTGGGTAGTCCGCGAGTGCGAAATGGAGAAGGTACCACGCCAGTACGAATTTGCTCGCTTGAATCTGACCAATACCGTTATGAGTAAACGCAAGCTGAAACAGCTTGTCGATGAGAATGTAGTAGACGGATGGGATGACCCGCGTATGCCAACCATCGCAGGCTTCCGTCGTCGTGGCTATACACCGGAAGCAATTCGTACATTCGCTCGTGAAGTAGGGGTAGCGCGCGCTAACAGCACGGTTGACGAAAAAATGCTGGAGTATTTCATCCGTGAGGACCTGAAGCTGAAGGCACCACGTACGATGGCTGTTTTGAATCCGTTGAAGGTCGTCATCACGAATTATCCGGAAGGACAAGTCGAGATGCTCGAAGCGGAGATCAATCCAGAGAACCCGGAAATGGGCAATCGTGAAATTCCGTTCTCCCGCGAAATCTACATTGAGCAGGACGACTTCATGGAAAACCCGCCGAGCAAGTATTTCCGCCTGTTCCCGGGAAATGAAGTGCGTCTGAAGCACGCGTACTTCATTAAATGCAATGACGTTGTGAAGGATGCAGATGGCAACGTGATCGAGATTCATTGCACGTATGACCCTGAGACGAAGAGCGGCAGCGGTTTTACAGGTCGTAAGGTAAAAGGTACAATTCACTGGGTAGATGCAACCAATGCGGTTCCTGCTGAATTCCGTTTGTACGAGCCATTGATTATGGATGAGGAAGACGCAGAGGGTACTTTCCTCGACAACGTTAACCCGAATTCGTTGGAAGTGCTGCAAGGCTATGTGGAGCCAAATATGAAAGAAACCAAGCCACAAGACAAGTATCAATTTTTCCGTCATGGCTATTTCAATGTCGATCCGAAGCATACGACAGATGATAAGCTCGTATTCAACCGGATTGTATCGTTGAAGAGTTCCTTTGAACTGCCAAAAGCCTAGGAATTACTTATAGAAATCAAGCGCTGCTGTGCATGGAGAACCCGTGTGCAGTAGCGCTTTTTTCTTTCGTGATTATAAATCAACGTGTATAATTATTCTGTTACATAAAGGGGGACAGGTAGTGAACGGGAGAGCAGAACTAACACGTAGTTTGAAGTTGCGGCATATTGTCGTAATTGGACTGGGCTACATGGCCCCGATGGCCGTTTTTGACACCTTTGGCATTGTTTCTGGAGAAACGGGGGGGCACGTTCCTGCTGCTTATGCAGTCACACTTCTTGCGATCCTGTTTACGGCGGCAAGCTACGGAAAGATGGTACGGCTATTCCCTTCAGCAGGGACCGCGTATACGTATACGCAACAAACGATTCATCCCTATGCAGGATTTTTGGTAGGCTGGGCGTCTTTGCTGGATTATTTGTTTTTACCGATGATTAACGCCTTGTTGACGGGAGTATACCTATCATCTGTGTTTCCTGACGTGTCGACAGCGTGGTGGATTATTGGCTTCATTGTATTGGTGACGGGGTTAAACGTATTTCGCGTAACGGTAACCGCATCCGTTAACTCGTTTCTGGTACTGTTTCAAGTCGTGGTCGTCGTGTTGTTTGCGGGATTGGCAATCCGTGGCCTTATGCAAGGTGACGGGCTTGGGCAAGTATTCAACCTGCGGCCATTTGTGTCACCGGATATGTCTGTCATTGCCCTGCTTTCAGGTGCGTCGATTCTTTGCTTTTCCTTCCTTGGCTTTGATGCCGTAACCACGCTAACGGAGGAAACCGTCGATGCGAAAAAGACGATTCCTCGCGGGATTATGCTCGTAGCACTCGCAGGAGGAGCGTTATTTATTACAGCATCTTATTTCATGCAATCATTATTTCCTGATGTTTCGGTATTGTCTGATCCAGAAGCAGCCTCTGCGGAGATTGCTTTGTTTATTGGTGGGACGATCTTTCAATTGGTGTTTTTAGCGGCAGCGTTGTCTTCGACACTGGCATCCGGGCTCGTATCTGTCACGAGCGTAACGCGCTTATTGTACGCAATGGGAAGAGATGGATTTTTGCCGCAACGATGGTTCGGTTATGTTCATCCGAAGCTGAGAACTCCATTGCTTAACGTCTTGCTGGTCGGAGTGTTGATGCTGTTCGCTCTGTACATGGATTTGCTAACCGCCACGTCCTTTATTAACTTCGGTGCGCTGATCGCCTTTAGCTTTGTAAACATCAGTGTAATAGCGTACTATTTCCGCAAACAAAAGAACAAGCATATCAAGGATTGGTGGGGCTTCGTGTTGTCTCCACTCATCGGGACAACGTTCATCGCCTTTTTGTGGGTCAACCTGGAAGCAACGTCCATGATGCTCGGCTTGCTCTGGACCTTTGTTGGCTTGATCTATTTGTTGTATTTGGTGAAGGTCAAGAAAACCAATTTGGAAATAGTGAGGTTTGAGGAGTAGAGGGGAGTGGCTGTAGTGGGGAAGAAGTGTATTTCCAGTCTACGCTTCGGCCTACGCCCCGCGAGGGGGAATTGACTGTCCGCTCCGAAATAAATGGCGGGAGCGCTTCAAACGTAGAAGTTTCGAGGAGGCATTTCATAAGTGAAGCTGAAATTCCCCGCCATTCATTCCTACGCTAAGCTGGGCTCCAGAGGCGCTTGGACTGAAAATGCACTTCTTCTCACGTGGCTTTGGTAACAATATTTGAAAGTGAATTCAGGAGGGAGAGAGAATCATGACTCTCTCTTTTTTATTTTGATTCTCCCTAATTAAAGCAGGGGAAAAGCAAACAGCTCGCAGAGGAAACAGGAGAAAACAGCGAAACACGCCTTTAAGCGTCCACCTCTGAAACACATCCTGAACCGACCACTTTGGACGCGGTTTCGCTTTTTGCATGGAGTCGGGCAGTCAATCCCCCCAGGGGGTGGCCCTAGAAGCTGAGCGTTTTCTCCTGTTTCCTCTCCACCACTACAGCCAGAACCAATGGTTTTACCCACCCTCTTCTAGACGATCCAGTAAAGAGAGAGTAAACTGGCTACAGGAATATTCCAAACATTAACACTTGACACGAGGAGGGTTTATTCTGATGTTTTCGACTCTGTTCCGGCGGAAATGGACGACAGTGGATTACGTCCTGATTGTCGTCACTGCCGCGCTCTACGCTGTTGCTATTATTATGCTTGCCAATATCAAGCTCATTCCTTCCGTACCCATCCGTCCGGCCAATGCCCTTCAGCCCGTATTTGGCATGTTATTCGGCTTGCCGGGATGCATTGGTCTTGCCTTTGGAAATATGGTCAGTGATTTGTTAACCGGAAGCGCACCGCCTCATGCGATTGCGGTCGGTTTCTTTTCTAATTTTATGGGGGGCTTTATCGGGTTGCTTGCTGTGAGTCACCCTGCACTGAAAACAAAACGCAGCGTCCTTCAATATATCGTGTTTGTTGTCATGATCAGCTCGATTGTGGTAGCGTGCGCGATTTTGATTAACGTGGCACTGGGTCTGACACCAAAAGAAGTGGCGGTCTGGTACATCCCAACCGTGTTCTTGAACCAAGCCATTTCCACGGCGATTCTGGGACCAATCCTCTTGAAGCTGTTGTACCCATTCGTGAAGCGCTCTGGACTATACCGGGGCCGTCCCTTGCAGGAATTCAACTATCTCGGAAATGAAAGCAGGATCGCAAGGTGAGAACAGAACCATTGCTGCGAGTAAACGGAGTCTATTGGCACTATGAAGAGGGAGCACAGCCTGCGCTAGCGGACATTCATCTGGCGCTTGATCCAGGGGAAGTAGTCGGTATAGTCGGACCTGCTGCCGCAGGGAAAACGACGCTGCTATTAACCATGTCGGGTCTGATTCCGTCTAACTACGGAGGACACTTCGTGGGGAGTGTCGAGTCCACAAGCGAGCAAGGCATCGTTTTTCAGGACCCGGAAACCCAGTTCATCGGGCTGACCGTCGAAGAGGAGCTTGCCTTTTCGCTTGAGAATGCCGGGTGGTCGGACGAGCGAATAGAACGACGAATGGCAGAGGTACTCGATCTGATCGGATTGAACGGCTTTGCTACTCGTTCGCCTCTTGAGCTTTCGGGGGGAGAAAAGCAGCGGGTGGCAATTGCATCCGCTCTTTCCCACAGTCCGCAGGTGCTCATTTTGGATGAGCCTACTTCTGAGCTAGACCCGGTGGGAGCGCGGGAGGTCTTCTCGCTTCTTGCACGGCTGAAGCAGGAAAAAGAAATGACGATTGTGGTATCGTCCCATGCGACAGAAGAGCTCGCGGCCTTTTGCGACCGAATGATTCTGATTGCAGAGGGGAAAATCG
The DNA here is from genome assembly GCF_001039275.2 of Brevibacillus brevis. Classification (NCBI taxonomy): domain Bacteria; kingdom Bacillati; phylum Bacillota; class Bacilli; order Caryophanales; family Paenibacillaceae; genus Brevibacillus; species Brevibacillus brevis. Next base: position 6,009,208 of record NZ_CP030117.1, on the reverse strand, counting down.
TGTTGGACCAGCCGACTCGGCAATTTTTTGCCCAAGTGGACGTGTTGGACGAGCATGGCATATTGGTCCCGGATGTCATCCGACTTTATCATTTGCTATGCCAGGAAGGCGTCTTGTTGGCGTCCTCTGCTGGTGTTCCCTTGACTGTTGAGGAGCTGGCACTCCACTACAAGGAAGCCCAGCTCGTTCGGGAGGGAAGCCTGTGAGTGTCGTCATTGAATTTGATGAGGTGTGGTATGGCTATGAAAAGGAAAAGCCGGTGCTGCATGGCGTTTCGCTTCAACTGAAACAGGGAGAATTCGTCGCGATCATCGGGGGAAATGGTTCCGGTAAAACGACATTGGCCAAGCATTGTAACGGTCTATACAAGCCGACACAGGGTACCGTCAAAGTGAATGGTCTTGATACCAAGGCGTTGAATGTTGCCCACCTATCGAGAATCGTGGCGTATTGTTATCAAAATCCTGATCATCAAATCTTTCATTCGACCATCAAGGCGGAGGTAGCATTTGGGCCCAAAAACATGGGCTGGCCGCCTGAAAAAATAGAGCAAGCTGTCGCGGAGGCGTTGGCAGCAGTGGGGTTATCCGACAAGGGCGAAGAAGAGCCTCATTTTTCGAGCAAAGGCACGCGGCAAAAGATTGCGGTGGCTTCGATTTTGGCGATGAAGCCGCAGGTGATCCTGCTGGACGAACCTACGACCGGTCTCGATTACCGTGGCATGCAAGAAATGATGGAGCTGGTGCGGCATTTGCACGCGGAAGGTCATACGATCATCGTCATCACGCATGATATGCGTTTGGTAGCGGAGTACGCTCAACGAGTGATCGTTATGCATAAAGGAAAGCTGCTATGCGACGGGGGCCCACAGCACGTATTTTCACAGCCGCAAGTATTAGCTGCTGCCCAAGTAGAAGCGCCTGCCATGTATCGTTTCGGGAAAGAAGTGGGTGTCCATGATCCGATTCCACTCACGCTAACCGCGATGAAAAAACAGTTGCTGGGAGAGGGGATCTAAGATGAGGAATGCCCATCCGAGCTATGCGCTGCTTGTATTCGTGCTGCTGGGCTTGCTCCCTTTTTTATTCCAGGACCCGCGTGCGCTTATTATTTTATTGGTGATAAACATTGCTCTAATTGCCAAGCTGGGCTGGGAGCTCTCCATGATTAAGGCGTATGTATTGGTTGGTGGAATCGGTTCGTGCTTTGCTGTGATTACGTGGCTGCCGTTTACCAATGTAGGCACTCCGTACTGGAGCAGCACCATTCCGTTGATCCACTATCCCGTGCAAATCACGGATGTCGGCGTCCTATGGGCATTGGGAATGGGACTTCGACTGGCAAATGTCGCGTTATTGTCGATGTACTATGTGTTTACAACTTCGCCCAGAGAAATAGCGATGGGACTTCGCGGGATTGGCGTTCCGTTTTCGATCAGCTATTTGCTCTCGCTCATTTTTCGTTTTATCCCCCTCGTCAAAAATGATTTGGCAATCATTCGGGAAGCGCAGATGGTACGAGGGATGTCGACGAGCGAAGGGAATGTTTCAGAGCGCATCAGGAAGTACAGTTATTTGCTCGTGCCGCTCATCTTCAACTCACTCAAGCGTGTGCAATTGATCGCCAATGCATTGGATGCCAAAGGCTTTCGCATGCGTAACAGTCAGCATCGGTTTTACCGCAGCAAACGATGGAAGAAAACAGAAGTACTCACACTAGTGGTTGGTGTATGTATCGTAGCCGCACTGTTTTACATCGCCAGGCTACATCCAGATCATATTGGTGTGCTGATTCCGGGGCGTATTTAGTAAGGAGGCAGGCAAAATGGACGAAGCATTGTTTTCGCATGTGAATCGTTTGCAGGTAGAAGGGGGCACACTGGAGTACGGCGTCACCGGAAAGCCACATGCACCTGCGCTGCTGCTTTTGCATGGCATTCGCAACAGCAAGCTACTGTTTGCGCCAATCCTGCCAGCATTGGCAGAGAGATATCGGGTAATTGCGGTAGATATCCGTGGTCATGGGAATTCTGTGAGCCACGGTTCCTTTTCGTTTGAGCAAATCGTAACAGATTTGATTCAACTCTTGGAGAAAGAACAGCTCGAACAAGTAACGGTTGTCGCAGCGTCCTTTTCTGCTGTGCCTGCCCAGATGCTTGCGATTCGAGATCCCAAGCGCGTAGCTTCGCTCGTATTGCTGGATGGAGGCTACTATTCCTTGGGAGAAGTGCCCGGATTCAATAGAGAGAAGGTTGTCGAGCGGCTGTCTACCACGCGTTTTTCTTCTGTAGAGGAAGCGGAAAGGCAGTTCGCAGAGAGGTATGGTACGAGAGTGATGCCAGAGGGCTGGATGCGAGACGAGCTTTTGAAAAGGGAAGACAGCAGCTACGGATACCGTTTGCCGAGGGAGGCGTTCTCCGCTTATTTCCAAGAGTATAGCATTCATAGCCAACCGGAATTATTCCAGCAGTTGACATGCCCCGTGCTGCTACTGCTGGCTGACGACAGCTTATTGTCAAAAGAAGAGCAGCAGTTTCACCGACAGGCAGTTGCCACTTACCAGCGGATTGTGGAGCAGGCCAAGGTGAAAATGATACCGGAGGCACAACATTTGCTGATGGTCACGCATCCGAAAGAGACCGTGAACGAAATCCATGATTTTTTATCGAAATAAGGAAGGGACAAGCGAAAATTGCTTGTCCCTTTTTCTTTGGTTACCGCTTCGCTTCGCGCATGAGCACGTTGAGCTGTTCTGCCATGGCTTGCTGATCCTTTTGATCTCTCATATGCTTTTTCACCGTTTCTAGCGCTTTGATGCCTTTTTTCGAGCTCACTACCTTCACGGTTGTATCCGTTCCATAGATACGCTCGATTTGGGTGCGTGCTTGGGCGAAAGTGCTCTGATGATCGCTTGTACCCAATGTCCCTGCGGTTCCGCTCCCTGATTTTGTATGGGCAGCATCATGCCCGCGACTGGAGCTACCGGAGTAATTGCTGATGAGATGGGACTGCATCGGGTCCATTTGATTGATCGATTGAGTATTGGCAGTAGAAGGGGCCAAGTAGATAGCATCATTTACGATCAATGCCTGGACACCGTGAACGCCCGCTGCCTTCAGTTGGGCTTCCAGCTTTGTAGAAGGACCACCCGTGTGCAGGTGTGAGCTGCCCATGGAGCTGTAAAGAGCATTGCCCATTCCGCTATACGTATGACCGTGCGCGTTTGTCGTGAGTTTCTTATCGCGATCCACGCTGGGAATAACCGTTGCTCCTTTTGGAGTCTGAGCAATAGACTGCGTACGTGCTGGCGGATGTGGCTTCGTAGGCTGGGCAGCTTGATTCATACAAGCTGTCAGTAGAAGTACAGCCCCTAATCCTGCGGTTCCAACCCATGTGTGGAAATGCTTCATCACGATCCCTCCAAGTCTTCCTGCCTAGATAAACTTATCCTTTGTTCGCTGCATGAAGTTATGAGTGGAGCATGTTGGAAAAATTTCCGTTAATCACGATTATCTTGTGAAGAAAATGCACAAAACAAAAGAAGGAAATCACTGGAGGTGGTAGATTTGGCAGATTCAAACAACGTGAAGGAGCAGCCAGTATCCCGAAGGAACTTCTTGAAAAACTCTGGCCTGGTGCTCGGTAGCTTGGTCGTGGGTGGCGTGGCAGGGAGCTTGCTCCGCAAACCGGAACCCCCGGCGCAGCCAGCAGCACCGCCCCCTGCGGCCGATTACAATCAGGCGCTCATGTTTTTTACGCCTGAGCAATTCAAGGTGGTGGATGCCGCCTGTGAGCGTATTTATCCTGAGGATGAGCTGGGTCCAGGCGCGAAGGCACTCGGTGCAGCTTATTTCATTGACCACCAGCTAGCGGGTGATTGGGGCTTTAATGCTCGAGAATACATGCAAGCGCCCTTTTTTCCGGGTGAGATTACACAGGGCTATCAAGGCAGGTTGAAGCGCAGGGAAATATTCGAAATCGGCCTTCAAGAGATGAACAACCACAGTAACAGTACCCACGGAAAACGGTTTTATGAACTCCCGCCGGAACAACAGGACGCTGTTTTAAAGGCTTTTGAAACCGATGAAGTAAAATTGACGACCATTTCGGCGAGCACTTTTTTCAATATGCTGCGGGCCAGTACGATCGAAGGCGTATATGCAGACCCTCTGTACGGGGGCAATAAAAATATGGATGGCTGGAAAATGAAGAATTTCCCAGGGAATCAGATGGCGTATACACAACTGATCGATAAGCCTGAGTTTGTGAAGATGGCTCCCTTAAGCTTACGGGATCATCAACATTGAGGGAGGACTGACATATGGCCAAAAAGTTGCCCAAGGTTGACGTTGTGATCGTGGGGGTGGGCTGGGGTGGAGGCATTATTGCTTCCGAGCTGACCAAGCAAGGTCTGACGGTAGTGGGTCTGGAGCGTGGCAAGGAGCGCAAAACCGAAGACTACTTCATGGTACACGACGAATTGCGCTATGCCCTTCGTTACGAGATGATGCAAGATTTGTCCAAGGAAACGATTACGTTCCGCAGTAGAATGAACGTTCGCGCGCTTCCCATGCGGTCATACGGTTCCTTTTTGCTCGGGACAGGACTCGGGGGATCTGGTGTCCACTGGAACGGACAGACTTTCCGCTTCCTGCCGTATGATTTCGAAATCCGCTCCAAGACGATTGAACGGTATGGGGCAAAGAAAATTCCAGAGGGGATGACGATCCAGGATTGGGGCATTACTTACGATCAACTGGAGCCGTACTTCGATAAGTTTGAAAAAATGGCGGGAATCGCAGGCGAAGAGAATCCGTTGGGGGGGAAACGCTCCAGTCCGTATCCGATACCTCCGATGCGTACTACACCGAGCATGAAAATGTTTGCGGATGCGGCGAAAAAGAAAAACCTGCATCCATACATTCTGCCATCCGCAAATCTTTCGCAAGCGTATACCAATCCAGACGGTGTGGCACGGGCAGCTTGCCAGTACTGTGGCTTCTGTGAAAGGTTTGGTTGCGAGTACGGAGCAAAAGCCGATCCAGTGGTGACGGTGATCCCGGTGGCTAAAAAGACAGGGAAGTTTGAAATTCGCACGCATTCCCATGTCCGCAGAATTTTACATACAGGGAACAAGGCGACAGGTGTCTTGTATACAGACGTCACGACAGGGGAGGAATTCGAACAGCCCGCCGATATTGTGGTGATGACCAGCTATGTATTCAACAACACGCGAATCCTGCTCATGTCCAAGCTGGGGAAACCGTATGATCCAGCTACCGGAAAAGGCGTGATCGGTAAAAACTACGCTTACCAGGTCATGAGAGGAGGCGCGGTGGGCTTCTTCGATGATAAGGAGTTTAACAATTATGCAGGCGCAGGATCGTTGGGAATGTGTTTGGATGACTACAACGGTGATAACTTCGATCACGCCGATTTGAAATTTATCCATGGCGCGAATATCGCTGTCACACAAACCGGATTCCGACCAATCGGCACGAACAAGGTACCGCCGGGAACGCCTAGCTGGGGTAAGGATTTCAAGGCTGCCTCGATCAAATACACGAATCGATTCATATCCGTAGGTGCCCAAGGAGCTTCCATGCCATTCCGACAGCACTTCCTTGATCTGGACCCGACGTACAAGGACGCATTTGGTGATCCGTTGATACGCATTACGTATGATTTCGTCGATCAGGACAGGGAGCTGGCGGCTTTTTGTGCAGATAAGTGCGCGGAAATTGTCAAAGAAATGGGTGCGAACGAGAAGCTCGAAATCAATCGAAAGCTCGGACCTTACGATATCACACCATACCAATCGACGCACAATACAGGCGGCGTCATCATGGGTGCTTCACCTGACACTTCGGCAGTAAACAACTACTTGCAGATGTGGGATGCGGAAAACGTATTTGTCGTCGGGGCTTCTGCCTTTGCGCATAATAGTGGCTACAATCCGACAGGAACGATGGGTGCTCTCTCCTATCGAGCGGCAGAAGGTATTTTGAAATACAGGAAAAGCGCGGGTGGCATGCTCGTATAAGCTGCTTTTTCTAGTTATGCAAAACACAATTGCAACTGTGCGAAAAGTCGTTGGGGCAACTAACGGCTTTTTTGCGTGGATCTGAAAAAGTTCATTTGCACGATTGCGAATGTCAGCGTGCACAAAAAACGAAAAGCACAGGAATGACGCGGTTTCTCACCTTGGCATGCTCCTTGCTATACCCTTTGGTAACCGCACAAGCAAAAGGGAGAGACGAGAAATGACGACAAACAAGTGGAAGATGGACACCTCTATTATTCATACCGCACAAACACCTTGCCAAAAGACGGGAGCAGTCGTATCCGCAGTGGTGCCCGCTGTGGCCTACGCGTTTCCAGATGCAGACTCCGCAGCGGCGTGTGTGGCTGGCGAGAGGGAAGGAACGTATTACGGAAGATACGGCAACCCTACCATCACCACTTTGGAGCAAAAAATCGCAGCATTGGAAAATGGCGAAGCTGCATTAGGCGTAAGCAGTGGGATGGCAGCCATTTCGGGAGCTTTGCTCGCCTTTTTGAAGCAGGGTGATCATGTGGTGTGTACGCGGGATGTGTACGGGGGGAGCTATAAATTTCTTACGACGATGGCTCCGCGATATGGTATTGCGACGGACTTCGTCGATTGCACGGATTTGCAGGCAGTCGAGAGAGCTTTTTTGCCAAACACAAAAGTCCTGTACATCGAAACACCCTCGAACCCGTGCCTGACTGTTTTAGATATCTCGGCGTTGTCACGTTTGGCGCATGTACATGGCATTGTGGTAATCGTCGACAACACCTTCTTAACGCCGTATTTGCAGCGACCGCTTGAGCTAGGGGCGGATGTCGTCGTGCATAGCGCCACCAAATATTTGAACGGACATGGCGATGTCATCGCGGGCTTCATCGTCGGGAAGCAGGAACATATCCAATTCATGCGCAAAAACGTCATGGGAGACTTGGGGCAAAATTTGAATGCTTGGGATGCTTTCTTGATCTTGCGTGGGCTGAAAACACTCGGCTTGCGTGTCAGGCAGCATGGGAAAAACGCGCAGGCAGTGGCGGAGTTTTTGGTGCAGCACCCTGCAATCTCGCACGTTTACTACCCTGGTCTGCCTTCGCATCCACAGCATGAGCTGGCCAAACGGCAAATGGCTGGAATGGGCGGGATCGTTTCCTTTGAAGTAAAGGGCGGCTACGAGGCAGCCAAATCTTTCATTAACGCACTGCACTTGGCTATGATATCGTTTAGTTTAGGAGATCCCGAGACACTGGTACAGCATCCTGCCTCAATGACGCATTCCTCGATCCCTGCCTCTGAGCGGATCAAGTTCAACATAACGGACGGTCTGATTCGCTTATCGACGGGCCTGGAGGATGTGGAGGATATCATCGCGGATTTGGAGCAGGCATTAGCTAGTCTGCCAATGGCGGCAGCGTCCAGGGGATAAAGGAACGTGAAACTGGAGGATGGGGCATGACAGAGTTTTCCCGGATCGAGGAATTCATTCAATCGTACGCCGACAATATTTCCAAGGTACTGGGACTCGATGTCACCATCCTGGATGAACAAGGGATACGTGTGAGCGGAACCGGCTACTATCAGGATCTGATTGGATTGCCTGCGCCAGAGGGATCATTTTTCCGAATGATCCTGCAAACCGGACAGCCGGGAATGATTTTTGACATGAAAAAAAACGAGTCGGAGTGCGGCAATTGCAAGTTTTTGCAGCAATGCCGGGAGCTGGCGACGATTGGATTTCCGGTGCACAAACGGGAGAAGACGGTAGGGGTCATCGGAATAATCGGCTTTTCCCCCGAGCAAAAAGAAAAAATGCTGCACCATTCGGAAAAATGGATGCCGTTTTTGCAGCATACGAGCTCCTTGATTGAGCACAAGCTGCTAGAGCTGGATGCAGAGCGGGAGAAGAGCTGTAACATTCAAGAGGAAATGCCGCAGGCCTCGGTTCATCCGGTGTATTTCGCCCAATTGATTGGGGCAGAAACAGGCCTGCGCGATGTGATTGTCAAAGCGAAAAAAGTGACGAACAGCATTTCCACTGTTTTGATCCGGGGGGAGAGCGGTACGGGCAAGGAGCTGCTGGCAAAAGCCATTCACTGCGAGAGTGCGCGCAGCAGACATCCATTTGTGGCAGTCAATTGCGCGGCGATTCCCGAGACCTTGTTAGAAAGTGAGTTGTTCGGGTACGAAGGCGGTGCATTCACAGGCTCCAGACGCGAAGGGAAGCCGGGGAAATTTGAATTGGCCCACAAGGGGACGATTTTTCTGGATGAAGTCGGTGATATTCCGTTGTCCCTTCAGCCCAAGCTGCTGCGCGTCCTTCAAGAGAAAACGGTAGATCGGGTAGGCGGCGTAAAAACGCTGGGCGTCGATGTACGTGTCATTGCGGCTACACACAGAGATTTGGAGAGCATGGTCAGGGAAGGGACGTTTCGCGAGGATTTGTATTATCGACTCAACGTCATCCCCCTGCGGTTAAAGCCGTTGCGTGAACGCACGGAGGATATCGCGCTTTACTTGCAGCACTTCCTGTATCGGTACGGGACGTTGCTGCAAAAAGGCAGACTGGAGCTCGAAGCCCAACTTGTCCAACGACTACAAACGTACGAATGGCCGGGAAATATTCGTCAGCTGGAAAATGCCGTCGAGTATATGGTCAACATGGCGGAGGGGCAAGTCATCGGCAACGAGGAGCTTCCTGAGTATTTGCTGTTAGAGGATGAGCCGACGACAGCAGGCAGCGATTTGGGACTGGAAAAGCTGGTGGCAGAATACGAACGCTCCATTCTCCAGCGCTACTTGAACGCAGGCAAGTATGGCCAGGACAAAGCCGCGATTGCCCATGAGCTGCAAATCAGCTTGTCGACCTTGTACCGGAAGATGGAGAAATACGGTTTGGAAAAAGGATAGAGGAAAATAAAAAACCAGCCTGGATTGGATCGGAGTTTTTCCGAGGTCCGGGCTGGTTTGTTTGTATTTACGAAGGCTGCGGATCTTTTTTCGCTTTCAGCTCGTAATGGCCAGTTTTGCCGCTAATGTACCACTCAGGGGTTTCTTCTTCACGTGCTTGGCGGTGACCTTCCAGATGAACGTCACTCAGTTCCCACTGCTTCCACGCCTCTTTTGATTCCCAGCGGATCATGACGACCACTTCTTCTTCACCTTTGCGTGGCTTCTGTACCAGCACGCTCAAATCTACAAAGCCAGGAGCCTTCTCAACAGCACCAGGCTCGCTAAAGCCTTGTACGATTTTGTCAGAATGACCTTCCTGGACGACGTATGTTTTTATCTCCATCATCATGAAGTGCGACACTCCTTATATACCATTTCCCTACTTTCTCATATTATTGAGAAATATTATCATTGTCAACCAGATATTAGCAAATGGTAGGACGATCGAGAGCTTCATTTTCAAGTGGGGCTTCTTCTTTTTTGGGAGCAGCGAAAATATCAATACCACGTTCGAGGAGGATTTCTATCGCCTCGCGAACAGGGAGAAGTGGCAATTGCATTTCATCGGCTACGGCAGCTTTTATATCAGAAACAGTGTGGAGGGGTGTGATCTGGTCGGTGCCATCAGAATAACCGATGTGGAGAGTGTTGTTTTTGAGGGCTACGAAGCGATCTTGCTCCAGTTGAAAACGATGTATGTGAAGTCGATTCAAAAAGAAGGCGTCTGGTAAAAAAGAGGAGCGGATGACTTCCGACAAGTCGGACAGTTCTTTTCGTTCGTTCGGATGAAAATCCCATGGAGGAATTGCCACTTTTCCGTTTTCATACCGCGTAAAGCGATAGTGTTCAGGATGATCGGGACTTTTGGTCAATTCCATCGAAACAGTGCCAAAATGCCTGGTATGGTTCCCCTCTTCCAGAAAATGAATCGGCTCAAAGATAGGCGCGGTAGCCCCTGTATCCACATAGACGGGTGTATCTCCTGTGTTTGGACCATCGATCAGGATGGCAGTATGCCCACCGCCCGGCAAGATGAGGTGTCCAAAGAAGCCAAGGGTGCGAAGCAGCGCGAGAAAGCTGTGATTGTTGGTATAGCATGTGCCGCCGAAATGATAGTGGGTCGCATTGTGCACATATTCCTCAGGGGTTGGTGCTACATGTTTTCCGTCACGGAAGAAGAGCAGTTTGCTTACATTTTCATAAGGGAAGATCTGCAGATGCGCACGACAGAGCTGGCTGAGATAAGAGAGACTAGGGGACTTACGATCTAGCTGTAGACGTTGAAGGTATAAACTCGCCCAGTTCGGTAAGGTAGACATAAACAAGTTCACTCCTTACATAAAATAAATAGTAAATGAAAATGTTTGTTAAGTGTCGGTAGGTAGATCGTATCACATGGGACAAGTGGTAATCAACCTAGATTTTTCCAGAAAACAAAAAAGGCACCGGAAGGATATCCTCCGGTGCTAGCGGGTCCCTAGTCCGCTGTCTTTCTCGTACGAATAGATAAGTGCAGAAGAAATTATAACAACGACTTAATTTCCCCGGTATTCGGGTTCACTACGAACCAGCCATACGTACTGGTGTAGCTGTCGCCAGATTGGAAGTTGTTTACGACTGTTTGGTACACCTGAATGACATAGTGACCTTTTTCGTCGTCGTGAGCGTACTCGACTACATGTGTCGGCGAGAGTTTGCCAGCGAATTTCTTTTTCACGAGCTCGATCGCTTCCATTTTGGAGTACATTTTTGCTGATGGAATTTTACCGATGAAAATCGATTTGGTTCTCGCGTCGTAAATGACCGGTTTGTTCAGGTTCTCTGCTACGAAGCGGATAGGTACATAGACAGAGTTTTTGTACATGATGCCTTGTACGTCGCTGTTTGGTGATTTTGGCAACCCGTCAAAGTAGTAGGTGAACGGTGTTTTCATTCCTTCTTCCGCGTCTGGAAAAGCGGGTGCTGCAATGGCAATTCCGGAAAAGAGCACCGAACCTACAACAATGCCCCCCAAAAATGACTTTATGTCCCATTTCATGATGTGAAACCCTCTCCCTTTCTCTTTTCTCTAAATCTTCCCAGCAATCATTATGTCAAAGATCATAGGAGAAAAGCTATCAAACGAGGGTACTAGGAAACAAAGACTAGGAATCATGGGAAAAATAGGACTAAATCAGAATAGTCCTAGTTCTCGAATCAGTGGTTCAGTGATTGGAAGGTTTGTGGTAAGGTAGAAAAAAACAGCGGACAAGGTGAGGAACATGGCTACTATATTGCAAAATGACTGGGCCCCCGTATTGGCCGATGAATTCGAGAAGCCCTATTATGTAAAGCTTCGGCAGACGTTGAAGGAAGAGTATCAGACGCAGACCATTTACCCAGATATGTTTCATATATTCACAGCGTTGCACCTGACTGAATATCAGAATGCAAAGGTTGTGATCTTGGGGCAGGACCCGTATCACGGACCGGGACAAGCACATGGATTGAGCTTTTCGGTCAAGCCGGGAATCAAACCGCCGCCGTCTCTGGTCAATATCTACAAAGAGCTGAAAAGCGATGTCGGTTTTGAAATTCCCCAGCACGGTTATCTGAACCATTGGGCAAAGCAAGGCGTCATGATGCTGAACACCGTTCTGACGGTTCGTCGTGGCACTCCGAATTCGCACAAGGACATTGGCTGGGAGACGTTTACGGATCGTATTATTCATTTGCTGAACGATCGGGAGACACCACTCGTTTTCATACTGTGGGGAAAGCATGCGCAGGAGAAGGCGGCATTCATTGATCGAAACAAGCATTTCGTCATCGCCTCCCCGCATCCAAGCCCATTTTCGGCGAATCGCGGCTTTTTTGGCAGCCGCCCTTTTTCCCGGACCAATGAGTTTTTGCGTTCGCGTGGGCTTCAAGAGATTGATTGGCAGTTGCCGATGCAGGTAGAGGAAGAGTAGCACTGTATTCGTGCAGGTAAGAGGAAAAGGATCTCCATGTTTTGCATCATGCAAGGGAGATCCTTCTTTTTCTGCCGATTAGTCTTTGCTTTTGACAACGAGCAGCTTGCCCGTTTGAATCGTGATCGTTCCAGTCTGTTCCGTTAGCAGATTGCTGATGCCAAGCGTGTCGCCGATCCGCAGGGTAGCGTCCTTCAACGGATAAAGGAATCCGGTTAAGGTAATCCCTGTGACTTCCGGTGTAAAAGGTAGCAGGGAGATATGATCAAAATGATCCTGCTTTATCGTACAATGGCGGTCAATCAGACGGATTTCATTGGTCTCATCAAGGATGCGGCAGTTGGTACCTGTCTGCAACGCTTTGTTCAGCAAGTGTACGTTTGCCAGCATATGGTCAAAACGAGAGCCGAGCACGCCGAGCAGCACAATTTCCTCGGGCTGTTGCTCGATTGCCCAAGTAAGGGCCATCTCTGTATCGGTTAAATCTTTCATAACGGGATCGCAAGAGGAGATGTGCATACTGTGGCGTTCAATTTCTGCCATTTCCTCGGAGCTGACAGAATCAAAGTCACCGATCGACAATCTTGGTACAAGACCGTTGCGAACGAGGAACAAGGCACCTCTGTCAACGCCGACGAGCCAATCATTTTCGCGAATCTCTTGGATCGCCCAGTTGTCCAGATTGCCTCCAGCGAATAGTAGGATGCGTGTAGGATTCATGCTACGGCCACCTTTTTCTTTTAAAAATATCCTCTATGTAGTAGGAATCGAAGAGCGAAATGTGCTCTGACAAGCAAGGCGATAGCCTGTAGCGAGTTTTTCTCCCAGCTTTGCTTTTTCCTGTCCGGTTGGGGGGGCGAGTAATGATGCACCTGCTACGATCTGTACATGGCACTTGCCGCAATGCCCTTGTTGGCATTTGTAAGCGATGGGTTGATCTTGCGCGAGCGCAGCTTGTAATAGTGTTTCGGAGGGAGTGTACCGGACTGGCATCGTTTGTGAGTGTTGCTTCACCTGTACGAGCTTTTGCTCTGATTGGGGGCGAGCCGGGCTCATTTCTGTTTTTTTCAACGACGTATGCGTATGCACGGGAACGGGAGCTGGACTCGACATCTGTACGTCAGATCGTCCAGGAATGAGCGAGCCGACCGTAAGCTGTTTGCGCATAGGAACCTCCCGAGTAAGTGATTTTTTTCATATTACCATGTCAGGCGCGTGGGTGACAAAGCTGGAGAAAGCGTCCATAAATGATTGAATTTTTAGATTTTATCGATTAAAATAATTTTATCAAAAACCAGGAAGGTGATACCATGATTACCATCAAACGGATGAGCGACTGTACCTTTGCAGAAGTGACCAAAGCGTGGAACCGAGGCTTTGAAGGCTATTTTATCGAGTTTACGATGACAGAAGAAATGCTTGTCCAGCGACTGGGGGGCGAGGGATACGTGTTGTCCCTGTCTGTGGTTGCTTTTGACGGCACGGAGCCGATTGGCGTAGTGGCCAGCGGGATGAGGACAGTTGCAGGGAAAAAAGTCGCGTGGAATGGTGGTACGGGTGTCGCCACGGAATATCGCCGACAAGGAGTAGGGAAGCAACTGATTGAGGCAGCATTGGATTTGTACAGGGAGGCAGGGGTGGAGGTAGCTACCTTGGAAGCATTGAGCCAAAATACCAAAGCGATTGCCTTGTATGAGCAAAAAGGCTATGACGTCGTGGATCGTCTGTTGTTTTTGCAGCAGAGCGGACCGCTGGCAGAGAATGCCTTTCAGACAAGTGTGCAGGCTGAATATCGGGTTCGACGCATTTTGGCCCAGGAAGCCGCCATGCTGCCGTTTTACGTGACAGATGTCCCTTGGCAAAATTACTGGCTGAACCTGCGAGATGCGCAGGCCGTGCTCGTAGAAGACAGAGAGGGGCAGGCGGTCGGCTATGCGATGTACAAGTGTGCGGTAAATGAAGAAGGCAAAGTGAGTGGGATCGTGCTGCGTCAATGTGTAGCACAGCCAGAGCATCCTGATGCACCAGACATTTTGAAAACCGCACTCGCGCATGTGTATGGGCCGCTTGCACACGATTGCCGCCGGTCTACGTTTAATTTGCGTGCGGCTGATACCTTGCTTGTCGAAATACTGCAAGCGGCGGGATTCGGTCCTTCCGAGACGGAGCAGGTGTTTATGATCAAGCAGATGGAAGCCGCAAATACTCCTGTCGTCTAGGAGTGAAAACGTCTGTCAATGCTGGCAGTTCGTGCAGGTGAATACTTTGCGGGAGGAGAGCTCGCTCTTTTCGATAGGCTGTCCACAGCGCGGGCAAGGCTCACCACCGCGATCGTACACTTGGCAGCGCTCATCGAAGCCACCTGTCAGGGAATCGCCAGAAAAGAGCGGCTGCATGTAGCCGCCGAATCGAATCGCTTCTTTTAGCACGGTTTGCATGGAATGATACAGTCGTTTTTGTTCCTCGAGAGAAAGTGTCGGGATCGTTCGGGTAGGCAGGATGGCGGCATGAAAGCAGATTTCGTCCGCATAGCAGTTGCCGATACCCGCCAGCCAATGCTGATTGACTAATGCCGTTTTGAGGACGCTGCGCTTGTCAGCGAGCAGCTCCGTAAAGTGGGTAAAGGTAAACAGCGGGTCCAATGGTTCTGGCCCAAGAGGAGCCAGTCTTTCGTCGATCTGAACGTTGGTGAGCAAGTGCAGGTAGCCCAAACGGAGGCCGTGAAAATATAAAAGTCGTTCTCCAAAGGAAAGAGTCACTTGGGCGGTTCGCTTTAGCTTGTCTTCCGCAGAGCCCAGGTATAGAAAACCGCCGAGCATCAGATGAAGCAGCAGGACATGGCCACTTTCCAGATGGAAAAGAAGATGCTTGCCGCGTCGGTCGACAAGTGTCAGGCGATTGCCCTGGAGCAGTCGAGCAAATTCCGCAGGCGGTAGATTGATCGTTTTTTCCCGCTGAACGTGTAAGGCTGTAATCGTTCCGCCACCGATTTTCTCCTGTAGCAGTCGGCGATAGGTCTCCATCTCAGGTAATTCTGGCACGTTGACTTCCTCCCGTACGCAAAGTTTTTCGTAGGATTTCCCATATGGATGATCCACATGCCGTACCCGTCACTGTTTTTCGGTGATGGGTCTTTTGAATTTAGACAAGATTACCAACGCTATTAGGAAATGGGGTAATATAATATGTAAGGTAGTAGGATGAGGGCATTGCCCGAAGGATTATTGGACGGACAGGAGATTACATATGCAAAAAGTAGAATTGATCGCTACGGCGACTTTTGGTTTGGAATCAGTAGTAGCAGAAGAGGTAAAGGCGCTCGGATACGGACCGGTACAGGTGGAAAACGGTAAGGTAACGTTCACCGCAGATATTTCTGCGATTCCCCGCACAAATTTGTGGTTACGAACTGCCGACCGCGTGCGTCTTAAGGTAGGGGAGTTCAAAGCGACTACGTTTGACGAGCTGTTTGAAAAGACAAAAGCGCTGCCTTGGGCTGATTGGATCACAGAGGATGGGACGTTTCCTGTGGAAGGGAAATCCGTGAAATCTACCTTGTTCAGTGTGCCGGATTGCCAAGCCATCGTGAAAAAAGCAGTGGTAGAAAGTCTGAAAAAGACCTACAAGCGCGAGTGGTTCGATGAGCTAGGGCCGCTGTACAAGATCGAGGTGGCACTTCTCAAGGATGTGGCGACGCTGACGATTGATACGTCAGGACCGGGCCTGCACAAGCGCGGCTACCGGGAATTGATCGGACAAGCGCCACTGAAGGAAACCATGGCTGCGGCGATGATTATGCTGTCGCGCTGGAAGCCTGACCGGGTGTTCATGGACCCATTCTGCGGATCGGGTACACTTCCGATTGAGGCGGCGTTGATCGGGCAAAACATCGCTCCAGGGATGAACCGGGAATTCGTTTCGGAGACGTGGCCTATCATTCCGAAAACAGCTTGGCGTGAAGCTCGCGCAGAAACGCATGATTTGGCGCGCTATGATCAAAAGCTGGAGATTATCGGGACTGATATGGATGACGAGATCCTGAAAATTGCCCGCCACAACGCGACTGAGGCTGGTGTAGATGACCTGATTCATTTTCAGCGCATGGATGTGCGGGATGTGCGAACCAAGCGCAAGTACGGCTACTTGATTTGCAACCCACCTTATGGGGAGCGCTTGGGAGAATGGAAGCAGGTAGCCAAGATGTATGGCGAAATGGGGAAAACCTTTGCTGCCATGGATACGTGGTCTTTCTACGTTATTACGTCCGACGAACAGTTTGAGGAGCATTTTGGTCGTACAGCAAGCAAAAAGCGTAAGCTCTACAACGGAAATATCAAGGTAGATTACTATCAGTTTTTCGGACCTAGACCGCCGCGCGGGCCAATGGTTACCCCGACCGAATAGACAGAAGAGTGATGTTCAAAGATGACTTTTTGAACTACCTCTACAGAAGGGGCATAATTGGAGGAGAAAATGCAATGAGCAAGAAAAGATTCGGGAGCAGAACGTTGGCTGCGCTATTGGCAGCAGCTACATTACTGGTCCAAAGCACGCCGTTGACTCATGCTGCAACAGAGCCAGAGAAACCGGCGGTGGAGAGTGGGAAACCAGCAGAAGAGACCAAGAAGCTGGAAGATCAGTTCAAAAAGCAAGAAGAAGCGCACACAGAGTTTACGGATTTGGGTAACAGCTACGCCAGTAAAGCCGTAAACAGGCTTGCAGCCCTTCACATGATCAGTGGCCAGGGCGAAAACCGCTTCAACCCGCAAAACACGATTTCTCGGCAGGATATTGCGGTGCTTTTGACAAAAGTAATCGGTCTTCAACCAACAGAAATCGAGGATGCAGCTTTTGAAGATGTACCATTGGAAAGTCCTTATGCACCGTACGTATATGGACTATCTGAGTTGGGTGTGATGAACGGCAGAAGTGAACACACCATGGGTGCTCTTGACCCGCTTACCCGACAAGAGCTGGCTGTCATGCTGTCTCGCTTGATGAAAGAGGGCTCTGTGACCAAAGTGGCTGGTCAGACTCCTGTTGCATACAGCGATGAAGAAGAGATCGCCGACTACGCCAAAACGGCCGTGGAAGAAGTAACGAATCAGCGCTGGATGCAAGGTGCAGGCGGTAAGTTTAATCCGACAGGAACCGTCACGCGTGCAGAGGCTGCTGTGATTGCTGAGCGCGTCTTGGATGCACGCTACCAGCAAGCAGAACAGGTGAAATACAAGGTAGATGTAGAGCGGCTGAGTTTGGCTGCTGGAACGAGCCAACGCTTGAAGGTAAGCAGTATCAGCGGAGATGAGCTGCCGTTTACACCTATTTTCGCTTTTGATCGTCCCGAGCTGGGGACCATCTCGGCTGACGGAACCTTTGTTGCTGGTCTTACAGCAGGAAAAGGAAATCTCACGGTAACAGTCGGCTACAAAACGACGACAATTCCGGTTGAGATCAAGGACGCTGGTAAGCCATCTGTTGAAAAGGCAGAGGACACGACAAAGACTGCACCGGTGACTTCCTCCAATGATTCGGCAACGAAAGTCGATGAAAGCAAGACGGTAGTAGAGGGAGAAAAGCCAGACGCAGACAAAGGAACAACAGAAGCGGATGCTACGAAGCCTGCTGATCCAAAAGAAGAGACTGAGGAGCCAGCAAAGCAGGACGAACTGGTCAATATCGCACCAGGCAGCTATACAGCGGTTACTACTTTTGGAGCGCCAGACTCGTATTTCCAGGAGCTGGAGAAGCAGTATCCGGGTCCGGTAGGCGGACTTGTAACGCCTACAGAAGACTGGACGGGATACCACCGTCAGTTTGGGCGCAAGGTGACCGTTGAGCTCGACGAGGCGAAGCCATTGGAGAGAGTTGCGCTGACGTTTAAGCAGCAGAAGACCTCGGGTATCACGATGCCAGAATACATGGAAGTCGAGGTATCTCGCGACGGAAAAGTGTGGTCGTATGCGGGAAGAGCTGTTCACGATGTTTCCGCCAAAGAGGACAAGCTGGTTACACGCACATTGAGCGTAACCCTGCCAGACGTCAACACCCGCTATGTCCGGGTATCCTTCCCGGTGAAAGTATTTGCGTTCGCTCGCCAGCTAGAGGTATGGGCGAAAACGGATAGCGAGTGGAACAATGGCGCTGTCTTGCTGCCGCCACCAAACCCGGCGAAGCTGGAAGAAGCCAAACAAGCAGGTCGTCGTGTAGAAAATATGCTGCTCGCTTATACCGGAGAGCATGGCGAACTTGGAACATGGACCAAAGAGGATTTCCTCCCGATGGTTGGCTACCGCACCGTAGATGGTTATATGCGTGACCAGATGTTTGATACGATTTTGTTCCTGCCGTATCAGACCATTCCTGCTACGAAGGAAAGCTGGACAATGTACATGAATGATTTGTTCGGCTCAAACAAGCAGCTCGACGCTCTCAACCAGGCAATGCGGGAGTACAACCGACTGCGCGGAACGCTGTATACAACACCGACGCAGGAAAATGTCGTGTTGGCGCTGCCGTATCCGAATGCCAATCAGACCAATTTTGGTCAGTTGAATGAAAAGAACCCATCTCTCTCCTTCAACCCTGCGGGAATTGGAGAAGAGCAAGCGTATTTGAATCGCAAGGCTGCGTTGGAATGGTACTTCCAGGAGCTCATAAAGCGCTGGAACAAGGAAGAATACGCCTATCTGAAGCTGGAAGGAATCTATTGGTTCCATGAGCTGGTGGAGGACAGTGCACCGAAAGAGCGCCAACTGATTCGTGACATGGGTAGCATGGTGCATGATGAGGCGTTGCGTTACTATTGGATTCCGTATTTCGGTGCACCGGGAGTGTCCGAGTGGAAATCTCTTTATTTCGATAAAGCATTCCTGCAGCCGAGCTATTACAGCGACAAGCCGGTAGGAATTGACCGCATTCAAGGTGTATTGGATGTCGTCAACAAGTACGACATGGACATCGAGATCGAAGGCGACTGGAAGATGTACAATGATCCGAAGTTCTATCAGACCTACTACAATCAGTTAGTTGCCACCCACAAGCTGGGGATGGATAAAGACAACGTACACGCTTACTACTTCGGCTCCAAGACATTGTTAGAGTCTGTCAAGAGCACGGACCCTGTCAAGCGCGCCATCTATGATGATACGTACAAATGGATGCGTGGTCGTTTTGACAGAACAGAATTTTTCGAGGGCAGCGAGATGCCGTAGTGAATGGAAAAGAGTCTGTTTCCTCTTTGTAGGGAGACAGACTCTTTTTTTATCTAAAGCGGATGGGCCGATTTTCGCCCAATCGTTTTCCTATAGATCTCCACCAGTTCCTCCATGATCTTTTCTTTCGTCGCATGTAGAGGGGGGCTCGGATGGTAGTAATCGATTCCCTTGGGGCAGGGCTTGCCAAAGGTCGGTACTCCTGCTGCTGCGATCCGTTGTTTCCACAGCTTTTTGAGCGAAGAAAACTGATGCCAGGAATGGTGATGGGAAAGCCCCCAACCGAGCAGGAGCCACGGATGCTTTTGCAGTTCCTGTGTAGATACGAGCTGAGCCTCGAGCGTCGTTTCTTTCTCATCAATGAGTTGCTCAAAATGAGATATAGCACTCACGGCAGCAGCATTTTGTACGGAAAACAGGTTGTAAATATGAAATCTGCCTGCCAATGCCCGTTTTCCGTAGATCGCCTCCACGAGCCGGATCAATTGTCGCATGGTGGGATCGAGTGTGGTTTGACCCATGATGCTATGACCAGATGCAGGTCTTTCACGAAAAAGCTTGGCACTACCAGGGTTCAGCAAGAGACAGCTCCCAAGAGAACGATGACCCTCTGAATTTGGTCCCCATTGAAGATAGGTAGAAGTTCGGTAGACGACTCCTCGATGCTCTCTAAATGCAGCAAAGGCATTCGGCTGGTTCATGACGATCCCCTCCTGGTCAAGCTATCTATAACTCATTTATATGAGAGGAGGGGATTTGGTAGAACGGACATGGACTACTCTAGCTAGCTACTCTTGCTAACTTCTTTGGCACCAATCATCCGGAACAAAATGATATACAGATACGCACTGACTAGGGTTAAGCCCAGGATGACACCGAATACGCCAACAGGAGCGAGCCATTGGGATAGTCCGATCGTCAGGGGAGCGATGAAGCGACCAATCGAGAACTGGAGCGAAGAAGCTCCCATGTATTGACCGCGTGCATCCTCCGGCGAGTATTTACTGATGAAGCTCTGGGCGACTGGTGTGCGCATCAGCTCGCCGAATGTCAAAATCGCCATACAGCCGAACAGGAGCCAAATATTCGTCGTAAAGGCCATCAAGAACAGGCCGAGACCGAATAAGATGGAGGAGATGACGAGGCTGTTACGATCGCTCCAGTTTTCAAACCAGCGTGTGACTGGCAGTGTAAACAGAACCACCAAAAAACCATTTAAGGCCATGAGCCAGCCGAATGCGCTGGTTC
This sequence comes from Brevibacillus brevis, assembly GCF_001039275.2. Taxonomy (NCBI): domain Bacteria; kingdom Bacillati; phylum Bacillota; class Bacilli; order Caryophanales; family Paenibacillaceae; genus Brevibacillus; species Brevibacillus brevis. The sequence continues at coordinate 5,988,801 of NZ_CP030117.1, read as the reverse complement.
CGCCGACAGAATAAGTCCAATTGCCCCACGAGAATAATGGTTGCTGCATAACATGCTCTTTGACATACAACGCCATGTAAATATCCAACTGCATGAATCCAATGGCGATCAAGACCCCGGCGCCAATGTACAGGGCAAATGCTTTATCTCGGAAAATAATGGCGTAGCCCTTGAATTGCTGAATCAGGGAAAAACGCTCCTTCGCCTTCTCCTGACGGACGTGTTCAGGCAGCGTTTCTTTGATCAGGAAAAAGACGGTAATCGCAAAAAGCAACTCAACAATGGTACAGAACATCAACAGTTGTGGGCGATAATGAACAAAAAAGACAGAACCCAATACGGGACCTGCGACCACCCCGATGTTCATCGCTGTGTAAAAGGTAGCAAAGACAATTCTTCGATCGTCTTCTGTTGTCAAATCAGCCACCATGGCGGAACTGGCTGGCCAGTAGAGAGCCCCAGCGATCCCGATCCCGATGAAGGCAAGATAGTCGATCCAAGGAGACGGAGAGAACGCAAACAGCGCGAACATCACCGTCGATGTACAGAGTGAGAGCAGCATGGTGAACCTGCGCCCTACCCGGTCCGCCAAATATCCGCCAAATAGGTTGGACAGCATCCCGAGCAGCGGCGGTACCATTAACAGAAGTCCCGCTACATCCTTCCCGAACGTATCGCTAAAATAAATCGCCATAAACGGAAAGTACATCCAAAAAAAGGTGTGCGTAATCAATTCACCAAAGAGACGTACTTTCAAATTAAGATCCCACGAACGCCAAATCATGACACGAATTCCTCCATTCATTTTCGGCAGGTGCCTTGACCTCGATTCTCTTCTTGGAAAAATTCCACGTAAAAAAGCGCAAACGGGGTAGAGACATTGCTCTTCCGCTTGCGCTTTATCAAACGATACAAGGGTGGCGGGAAATCACCAGTTCAACGGAGTACAAAAGAGAGACGGTTACCTACCTATGGTTTTAGGTACAGTAAACCGACTGTTCATCCGAGAACATGGCCCGCAATTCATATCGGGAAAAAGACGGAAGCGGTTCAGGCATCCTGCAGCTTCTAGCTTTTGATAGGGTTGTAAGAGGCAGTGCCCCTTAAGAGAGGCCCCACCTAAGCGAAGATAACTACAGAAAACACCATGAACTCAGCACTCCCGTCTTTCAAATTTTTTACATAGGTAAACTCTTGTTGATTAGAATACTCGAAAGAGTCGAATTTATGCAAGATAATTTTTTGGTTTTTTTCGAATAGTACCAAGAACATATAGAATTGAAAAAGGTGCTTCCATTCGGTAAAATATTTTTTAACATAACCAAATCATGTTAGGAATGTGGGGGATATCGCATGCGGGATGCACGCATTGTCAAGCTGGCTACAAATTTGCTGAGCCATTCTGTACGCCTGAAGGAAAAAGAAAGCTTGCTGATTGAAGTTCGTGGCGAGGGTCACGATTTGGCGAAGGAATTGGTTAGGCAGGCATACGACTTGGGAGCCTATCCGTTCGTACGGATTATTGACCCGTCTATCCAACGTGAGCTGATGCTCGGTGCAAGTGCAGAGCGTGCGACTCATTTGGCGAAATGGGAAGAGCCAATGTACAAAGATTTGGATACATATATCGTCATCAATGGTCCGTCCAACGACAGTGAGATGGCCGATGTTCCAGTAGAGCGTCGTCGTGCACACCAAAGTGTGATGCAAGAATTGAATGACTACCTGACCAACAATGTACGATGGACACTGCTCAACTACCCGACCACGGCTTTGGCGCAAAATGCCAACATGTCTACCGTGGCTTTTGAAGACTTTTATTTTGACGTATGTTCTGTTGACTATAAAAAGATGCACGAAGCCTTCTTGCCTTTGCAGCAATTAATGGACCGCACCGACAAAGTGCGTCTGGTTGGACCGGGAACGGATCTTCAATTCTCGATCAAGGGCATTCCGAGTGTCATTTGCTCTGGCCTGCGCAATATTCCTGATGGTGAGATTTTTACAGCACCTGTCCGTGACTCCGTGAATGGAACCATTACGTACAACGCAGCAACAAGCTACATGGGCACGAAATTCGAAAATGTGTGTCTGAAGTTTGTAGACGGTAAAATCGTCGAGGCGACTTCTAACAACACAGAGAGACTCAACCAAATTTTCGATACAGACGAAGGAGCGCGTTACATCGGGGAATTCGCAATCGGTGTGCATCCGTACATCTTGCATCCAATGAATGATATCTTGTTCGATGAGAAAATTGCAGGCAGCTTCCACTTCACACCAGGCCGTGCATACGACAACGCAGATAACGGCAACCGCAGTCAAATCCACTGGGATATGGTAAACATCCAGCGTCCCGAGTACGGCGGCGGAGAAATCTGGTTTGATGATGTGCTGATTCGCAAAGACGGTTTGTTCGTTTTGCCAGAGTTGCAAGGACTCAATCCGGAAAACTTAAAAGGGTAAAGCGAAAGGACAGAGCCATCATGCTTAGCATGGTGGCTTTTTTGTTTTTTAACGTAGCTATCGGTGAGGGAAGAAGCGCATTTCCAGTCTACGCCCCGCAAAGGGGGATTGACTGTTCGCTCCGGAATAAATGGCGGGAGCGCTTCAAACGTAGAAGTTTCGGGGAAGGATTTCATAAATGAAGCTGAAATTCCCCCTGAGTAACAACCAAAACGCTCTAAAAGCACGAAGTAAACCCAAGCTGTACGCAAGCACTGTCACATGTCTGGAAGGAGACCGCCCGAACGAAGAGAGGATACAGGCGACTGGAAGACATGTGGCAGGGCTTCCCCCGACCACCACAGTTGGAGGACAACCGTCTTTAGAGCAGGAGAGACGAGCATCTCTGGCATCCTTTTGCTACAATAAGAAAAAAGCATGGAACAGAGGGATTAGACGTGAGCCGCAAAGATTGGATCGAATACATCGTCAGTGAACAAGACACGGGAATGAACGTGGAACAAATCGTCCGGCAAAAGCTCAACGTGTCGGGTCGGATGATGCAGCGGCTGACAAGAAGCAAGGGGATTTTGCTCAATCGCAAGCAGCCCTTCCTGCAAAGACAAGTAAAAGTAGGAGATACAATCGCTGTTCGTGTTATCGAGAGACAAGAGCAAGCGCCTAGGCAGCCCCAGCATGATACGAAGCCCGCGGGACCGATCACACCAATACCCTCCATCGACATTTTGTACGAAGACGATCATCTCTTGATTGCCAACAAACCGGCAGGCATGATGGTGCACCCGATTAAACAGGAGACCGACACATTGGTACATGCACTTGCTGCCTTACTGACGGCACGGGGTGAGCAGACGAGCGTGCATCCTGTGCATCGGCTGGATAAAGATACATCAGGAGCTATTCTCGTAGCCAAAAGCAGCTATGGTCATCAATTGGCTGACAGGCTGCTGCGCGAAGGGGGCATTCATCGCGAGTATCTTGCGGTTGCCAGTGGTGTGCTGTCAGAGGGAGCTGGAACGATTGATGCGCCAATCGGCCGAGATGCGCGTCATCCGACGAAGCGCCGTGTCGTGGAGAGTGGCGATCCTGCCATCACGCATTACGAAGTACAACAGACCTCTGAGGGAATGACGCTCGCTCGCGTCTGGCTGGAAACGGGTCGTACCCATCAGATTCGCGTTCACTTTGCCCATATTGGACACCCGCTTGCTGGCGATACGATGTACGGGGGAGCGAGAGGCTTGTTACGCCGACAGGCTTTGCACGCTTCGAAGTTGTCCTTTTTGCATCCGCTTCTCGAAAAAGAGATTGTAGTCGAGGCACCGATACCATCTGATATGAAACGCTTGATGCAAGCGGAGTTTTCATAAGAACGGGCAACAAGCTGAAACCACCTTTAATAGGTGGTTTCATTTGTGTATTTGGTAAGAGATTGTGTCCGGCCAACGTCCAGTTTCCCTAGTTAATCAAGCCATTTTCCGGCGTAACGGCGAAATCATAGAAGATTCCTTTTTTGTTGATCGATGCCGTAACAGTCGGTTTCCCCTTTTTCGTAAACGTATATACGTTATATTTGGACGAAACATTGTATCCAGTCAGATCGAGGTTGAAAACCTTTTTCATCATCGGGTTGGCAGCAGCAATCGCCGTTTCTTTTGTAAAGAATGGTTTGGCAAATACCTTGGGAATATCTTCGTCCGCGGTATAGTTCTCATTTATGAACTCGCTGATCAGGGTAGCTGCCACCACTTTCCCTGTTTTCGCCCCTATGACGATACTGTATTTCCCTTCGGTATCCATGAAAGCCCATACTTGATCCAAGCGTTCTTTCGATTCTTTCACGAGTGTTACCTCAGGGAGCAGCGCCGATGCTTTACCGCTGGAAAGAGACTTCAGCGCCTTTTGCGCTGTATCGGTCACTTTGGGGTTTATTTGCTCGTTTGTATAATGCAATTTCGCAGAATTGACCTTCCCGGTGGCAGCGTCAATGCTGACCGATGCATGTTGCCCTTTGAACAGCCAAATGTTTTGTTTTTCCCAGTTGATCCGTTCTACCCAATCAATCGTAAAGGCATGCTGATTATCCATTCCTTTCAACGTGCTCGTAGCTGTATTTTGCAAATCAGCAGCCACTTCGCTCCATTTTAATTTCACGGATACGGATACAACCTTTCCCTCCTGCTTGGTAACGAGCACCTCACCTCTGTTGTTTTTGGCCGCAATCACCCAGCAATCTGCCGTTTCTCCGATAATCTCGTCCAGTTCAATCGGCACGCCGCCAGCCTGATTTTGCATCGCTTGTTTCGCCGCTTCTACGACATTTTTGTTTAACTGAGCAAGGGTTTTCATTTTTGGCTTTACTGCTGGTGCCTGACTAGCTGCATATGCTGGCGCTTGTGTGTTTGTAAATGGAGATGCAACGGATAACAGCAAGGCAATCATACTTGTCACCGCAAGTGTTTGTTTTTTCATATGTCATGCTTCCTTTCTGTATTCAAATCACTTATTTGATCCAGCTAAGGGGATTTTGTGACAGCCATCCAGGTGTCAAACAGTCTGTAGTTGAATAACGTAACAGTGTTATGTTACATTGTTTTTGGAGGTGCTTCCCTTGGACACAAATCATATCTCGAAGAAGGACCTGTTGGAGCTTACTGGCATTTCGTACGGACAATTGTACCGATGGAAACGAAAGAATTTGATTCCAGAGGAGTGGTTCATTCGCCGAGCGACTTTTACAGGGCAAGAAACCTTTTTCCCACGTGAACAGATTTTAGCTCGAATCGACAAGATTCTGAACATGAAAGACGACCTGTCGCTGGATGAATTGGCGGACATGTTTTCACCAAGTATGAGTGGAACATCATTGACCGCAGATGAATTATTGGCACGAAACATTGTTTCGACTACTTCTTTAGAAGTGTTTAACGTTTTTCTCGGGAGCTTACGGACCTTTACCTTCCAGCAGGCCTTATACGCCTATGTCTTGGAAAAGCTTTTGGCAGCTGGAGACTTAAGTGTAGAAGAAGGCGGCGGATTGCTGCAGGTACTGGCTAGCCACTATCCCAAATTCGAAGGGAAGCCTTGTGAGCTGATCTTTATGCGCAAGATGGGGATTTCTACGTTCGTGTTGGTGCCTGGCTCTACCGAACTGTATTTTGATAGCGGTGTAAAGGTAGTGAAGCGACTCGATCTAGCCAATTGCATCGAGGAATTAAAAGGAAAATATTTGTAGGGGGAGACCATATCATGCAGAACGAGAACAATAACAAGCCAGATTTGATCTTTCATGGTGCAGTGAATGCTACGGGTGGCGTATACAACAAAGTAGATGTGCAAGGTTACGGCAAGATCAATGGCAACGTAGAGTGCGAGTCGCTTCATTGTGCGGGACATGTCAGTATCTCGGGAGATCTCACTGGATCTTCGGCAAGAGTAGAGGGCAACGCGTCGATTAAAGGCAAAGTGAAAATGGAAACGTTGTCCGTCTATGGTCAGCTTGATGTTGCGGACGATTTGAATTTTACGAGTCTAAAAGTAGGTGGCAACGTCAAAGTACAGGGCAATATGGCAGGCGAGGACGTAAAGGTTCTCGGGTCATTGAAAACCGCAGGGGATTGCGAAGCGGAAGTGTTCCGGGCAAACGGTGCGTTTAGTATCGGGGGGCTTCTGAATGCAGGGCGAATCGAGGTCCTTCTGCATGGCAGTTGTGAGGCAAAAGAAATGGGCGGAGAGCACATCGAGGTGCGTCGCACTGGGAATAGCACCTTGGGCAAGCTGTTGAAGCATTTTCTTAACAATACCTTGTCCGTAGAGACGATTGAAGGTGACGAAATCTATTTGGAAAACACAAAGGCCAGGGTCGTTCGCGGCAACAAGATCGAGATTGGCCCCGACTGCGAAATTGACTTGGTCGAATACAGCACAGAATGTAAGCAAGACCCGAGCTCACAGATTAAGACTCTGACAAAGCGTTAAGCCCTGAAAAAATGAAAAATGAACATCTCAAACTGCATGCAAGTATTTACATGCATGCAGTCCCTTTATATAATGGGTTTGGAAAAATATGAAAATGCAAGTAATTGCTTGCTTGGCACGGAGGTGCGTTATGGATCACCCAGATATAGAAACAAAGCTGGGGGGGAGAGGCGAAGAGGAACAGGAAACCCGTGAGCGAATTTTATCGGCCGCACGTCAGCTAATGGCACAAAAGGGATACAAGGGAGCGACTACACGCAAGATTTCTGAGCTTGCAGGGGTGAATGAGGTAACGGTATTTCGTCACTTCAAGAACAAGGTAGGCATCTTGACAGAGCTCCTGAAAGAAATCATGGATGTCCGAGAGCAGTTGGAGCAAGGGTTGCAAGGCGAGTTTTCTGATCTCAAGGAAATGCTGGTCAGCTACGCACGTACGTATTACGGCTTATTGGTCGAGCGCAAAGAAATTTTCATGATCTGCATGATTGAAGCGGATAACCACCCGGAGGTCGTGCAGATGTTCAGTAGCCTGCCGATGACCGCAGTCGAGGTATTGTCCAACAAGCTCCTGGCATTTCAGGAGCAAGGGCATTTACCAAAGGCAGATTCGTTCACGGCAGCTCTTATGTTCGTCTCCACTTTCTTCTATGCCTTCATGGCGAAGTATCGGGTCAATCTCGATATCGAAATGGTAGAAGAAGAGCTTTTTGAAAATGCTTCTGAAATCTTGCTACAAGGCATCAGAGGACTCAAATAAAACAGCATAGCTACATAGGGGCGGAGGAAGTCATGAAGAGAAGATGGCTTGTATCTGTAATGATGATCGGACTTTTGGCTACGACGGCTTGCAGCGAGCAACAACCTGCTTCGGCACCTCAGAAGGAAGTGAAGCATGTCGCTGTAGCACAAGTGAAGAAGGAGCAGGCTGTTACCGTCACAGAGTTGTCTGGTACGCTGGCTCCTTTGGAGGAAGCACTCGTCTCTTTTGAAGTAGGCGGTCGTATCGTGGAGATGAACCGAAAAGAAGGAGACACGGTCAAAACGGGAGATGTGCTTGCCCGTGTAAACGCGACAGATTACTCGCTCCAGGTTGCTTCGTCCAGCGCTGCCGTGCAGCAGAGTGCGGCAAATCTTAGCAAGGTAAACAATGGCGCGAGAGAGCAAGAAGTCACGCAGGCGCGTTTGCTTGTGGAGAAGGCAACAGTAGGACTGCAAAAAATGCAGGATGATTTCAACCGGATTGAAAAGCTCTACCAGCAAAACGCCATTTCCAAAAGCGAGTATGAAAGTGCACAAAATGGACTGACGATTGCGCAAAAGGATTTGCAAAACGCACAGCAGTCTTATTCACTGGTTACTCAAGGGGCTCGTGCGGAAGACAAACAGTTGACGCAAGCTGTGTACAATCAGACGATTATCGCCAAAGAAGTAGCAGCCAATACACTGGCCAAAACGCAGCTTCGGTCGCCGATTAACGGGACGATCATCGCCAAGCTCTCGTCTGCGGGCAATTTGGTCGGTTCAGGTACCCCTGTCTATCAAGTCGGCAACATCGACACTTTAAAAGTCGTATTGCCCGTTCCTGACCGTGAGATTTCTGCATGGAAAGTAGGCGAGACGGTATCCCTTGACCTTTATGGACAAAAACGGGATGGCAAAGTGACAAAAATATTTCCTGCCACGAACCAAAATACCGGAACGATTGGTGTAGAGGTCCAAATCGCCAACCAAGCTCGTGACTGGTTTGCTGGTCAGGTGGTGAAAGCGACCAAAACGGTAACGGGGCAGGAAGGTGTCTACGTACCAGTAGAAGCAGTCATCAGCAGAGGAAAAGATGACGCGCATGTCTTCGTCAATGCAGGCGGCAAGGCTGTCAAAACAAGCGTAGTTATCGGGCAGATTGTAAGTGATAAGCTCGAGATCAAGAACGGATTAAAAGAAGGAGACCAACTGATCGTCAAAGGGGTGGACCGTTTGTTTGACGGTGACCCAATCGAGGCGGCAGGAGGTACACAACCGTGATCAAGTACATCGTACAAAAGCGTAAAATCACGCTCCTGTTTTTCAGCATGATTGTACTTGTAGGCTCCCTCAGCTTTTTTCAACTGCCTAAGCAAGAGATGCCGGATATTATCGTGAACATGGCGACGATCACGACGGTTTATCCTGGTGCTTCGCCGGAAAAGGTCGAGCAGGCTGTTACGAAAAAGCTGGAAGAAAAAATCAATGAATTGCAGGGACTTAACTATATATCCTCCTCCTCTTCCCTCGGAGTCTCTTTTATCATGGTGGAAGCAAAGAGTGATGTAGATCCAAAGCAAAAATGGGATGAATTGCGAAAGAAGGTAAAGGACGCAGAGGCTGATCTGCCAGCCGATGCGAAACAACCGATCATCAATGATGATTTGAACCGTACGTTTGTCCAATCGTTTTCGGTTACCGCTGACACGCGTGAGGAATTGTACAGCATGCGTACCATGCTGAAATCGTGGAAAGAACAGTTGCGCACGATTCCGAACGTAGCGGATGTACTGGTGGAAGGTCTACCGGAGCAGGAAGTCCACATCGAGGTTGATACGCAAAAGCTGAGTCAGTACGGGATCACGTGGAGTCAGGTGATGATGGCTGTCAAAAAGGAAAATGAAAAAATCCCGCTTGGCGACCTGACCACAGAAAAACGGACCTACCAGCTCAAGCTGGCGGAAAATACAGATGTCGAAGAGCTGAACAAAGTCATTATCTCCCGTTCAAAAGAGGGCTTCCCGATCTATCTGAAGGACATTGGCTCGGTCAAAATGACGACGGAGACGGTGAAAACAACTTCGTATTTCAATGGGAAGCCTTCGATTACGATCAGCGTCAATGCAGAGACAGGAAGTGATGTGCCGTCCTTGCAGAAGCGCGTAGACGAGATGATGGTGACTCTGGATAAAACACTTCCGGCAGGGGCCGAGAGACACTCGATTTATAGTCAAAATGAACGCGTGGATGAGCTTTTTAGCGACCTGACCCGGGAAATGATGATTGCCATCATCGCAGTTTTGGTGGTGTGTGCACTCGGATTGAACCTGATCACATCGTTGGTAGTAGCGATGGCGATTCCGATTTCCTTGGCAGTGGGGCTGATGTTCCTGCCATCCCTGGGTATTTCACTCAACATGATCTCGATCGTTTCGTTGATCATTGTACTCGGGATCTTGGTCGATGACGCCGTGGTGGTTAATGACAATATCGAGCGGCGACTGTCTGTCCTGGGCGAAAAACCGATGGCTGCGGCGGTTAACGGCGCCAAGGAAGTATCAATATCGATCACGACTGCTACGCTGGCTACGATTGCATCGTTTGCGCCCTTGATGTTTTTGAGCGGCAACGTCGGGCAGTTCATTCGTCCGGTTCCTGTCATTATTTCGATGACAATGCTGGCGTCGATGATCATGTCGCTGACGATCATCCCGATCTTTCGCCAATGGTATGAGCAACGTAGAAAGGCTGGCGTAGAAGGGTATCGCAAGCCCGCTGGACTTTTGGGGAAACAATTGTTGCAGCTAACCAAATGGTATGCCAGCAAGTTCATGCCGAAAATTTTGAAGCGACCGCTTTTGGCAGGAATGATTGGCGTATTGATTGGAACGGCAGCATATGGGTTGATACCGCTCACTCCGGTGGAATTGTTCCCGAACGATGATCGCCCGCAGTTTCTCATCGATATTCGTCTCCCCGTGGGCAACAGTCTGGAAGAAACAGACCGAGTGGTGCGCGGGACGGCAGATTGGGTGTTGAAGCAGCCTGGCATCGAGGCGGTATCTGCGTACGCGGGAGGCAGTGCACCAAAAATGTTCGGTGGAGATACAGCTGCCGGAAGCGGCATTACCGTCGGACAGCTAGTGGTTCGTTATAGTGAAAAAGAGACCCATCTCGAGAACATGCTGGAACCGTGGACGGAGGAATTTAAAAAGCTGTATCCGGAAGCGAGTATCTTGACGAAGCAGCTGGAGGCAGGTCCACCGGTTGGAAAACCAGTCGTGATTCGTTTTTATGGAGAGAATATTGAGACGCTGCGCTCTCTTTCTGCACAAGCAAAAGAAAAGGTTGCCGGATTAGAGGGAACGTACAATGTGCAAGACGATTTCGGGGTAGAACGCTACACCTTGGAATTTGTCGTCAATAAAGAGCTGATGGAGCAAAAGCTCGTCAACTACACCGACTTGTCCACGACATTGCGTCTCGTGAGCGAAGGCATTACCGTCAGCGAGTTTGATACGGGCTCAGACCTGATAGATATGAAGCTGTTCTTGCAAAAAGGTGAGGAAGACCCTGCATTGCTGTTCCAGCGGCTCAGCATCGCCAATGCGCGTGGAGAGCTGATTCCGTTGTCACAGCTTGCGGAAGTAAAACCAACTTTTAGTACACAGACGATCCCACATCGCGATTTGTCGCGGAGCGTGACGGTTACCAGTGATCTGAAAGGTAGAACGGCGACAGAAGTAATGGCAGAGATTAAGCCGATGCTCGATAGCATGTCCTTGCCTGAAGGATACCGCTATGAGATTGGCGGCGAGACTTCCGAGCAGACTGATATTTTTATCGACATGGGCAAACTCTCGATTCTTGTCGTTTTCCTGATCCTGATTTTGATCGCGATGCAATTCTATTCCTTGACCATTCCTGTACTGGTTACCAGTACGATTTACCTCGCTGTATCGGGGAGCTTGATCGGCTTGTTCGTGACCCAGACACCACTTGGCTTTATGACAATGATGGGGATTATTGCTTTGGCGGGCATCGTGGTGCGTAACGGGATCGTTTTGATCGAGTTCATCGAGGAGGCACGCCATACAGGCATGGAGCTGAAGCAGGCGGTTATTTCTGCGTGTGAGGCACGACTGCGGCCTATTCTTTTGACCTCGCTTACAGCGATTGCGGGGATGATGCCGTTAGCTATTTCGGGTGACGTTTTGTTCAAACCGCTTGCAGTCACTATTATTTCCGGTTTGGCGTTCTCGACACTTTTGACCTTGATCGTCGTGCCGTCCTTCTATATGGTTCTGACGCAGCACAAGATCAAAAGGCTGGCGAAAAAAGCCGCGAAGCGCCCGGATTTGTATGGGCCTGAGGCAGACATGTTGTAGGTTTGAGAGCGGCGACGACCTTTTAGGAGGTTCGTCGCTGTTACTTTTTTCTCTCTACTCTGTCGTATGATATGATAGAATCAAAATTCACTGTCAGTAATAGATAAAAAGCAGTACAGGAAGGGAGTGTCCAGGATGCAACAGCCCCAGCTTCTTCATGAAGAAAAGGTATTCAAAGACCCTGTTCACCGCTACGTCCACGTGCGGGACAAATTCATTTGGGATTTGATCAACTCGGCAGAATTCCAGCGTCTGCGCAGAGTCAAGCAACTGGGCACCAGCTTTTTTACGTTTCACGGTGGAGAGCATAGCCGTTTTAACCACTCGCTTGGCGTGTATGAACTGATGCGCAGAATTTTGGAGACGTTCGAAGGCCGTATTCAGTTGACGTACGAGGAAAAGCTGCTGTGTCTATGTGCGGCTTTGCTCCACGATGTGGGCCACGGTCCGTTTTCCCATTCGTTTGAAAAGGTGTTCAAGTATCACCACGAGGATTGGACGCGTGCCATTTTGCTTGGAGATACGCAAATCAACCGAATTCTTCGTCGGTTTGATGATAGCTTCCCGAAGAAATTGGCAGAAGTGATTAATAAGACATATGACAATAAACTGATCGTAAGCCTCATTTCCAGCCAGCTCGATGCTGATCGGATGGATTACTTGCTGCGTGATGCTTATTATACGGGCGTCAATTACGGCAATTTCGAGATTGAGAGAATCTTGCGTGTCATGCGGCCGCAGGAGGATGGCATTGTCTTTAAATTCAGCGGGATGCATGCTGTCGAAGACTACATCATGTCTCGCTATCAAATGTATTGGCAGGTCTATTTCCATCCCGTGACACGAAGTGCCGAAGTCATCTTGTGCAAAATTTTTCAACGGGCGAAACTCTTGTTCTCCCAAGGCTATCCGTTCATGCAGGAGCCTGTCATGCTGCTGCCTTTCTTGCAGGAAAAGGTAGAGCTCGCTGACTATTTGGCGCTTGATGAGTCCATTATTCTTTTCTATATGCAGCTCTGGCGCAGGGAGCAAGACCCTGTGTTGAAAGATTTATGCGCCCGTTTTTTGGACAGGAATCTCTTTAAATACGTCGAATATAATCCGAGGGATTTCCGCTTGCTGTCTGAGCTGAAAGAACTATTTCAATCTGCCGGAATTGATCCGATGTATTATTTGGAGGTAGACACGACCTCCGATCTTCCGTATGATTTTTACCGTGCCGGAGAAGAAGAGGAGCGCATTCCGATTATGCTCCAAATGCCTTCAGGTGAACTGGTCGAGCTGTCACAGAAGTCAGAAATTGTACAGGCCATTAGCGGAAAGCGGCGCTTTGATTACAAGCTGTACTTTCCATTGGATAAAGTCATGGCTTTGCCGGGGGATCTCTCCCGTAAGATTCGAGAACGTCTGGGAGTGATGGAGGATGCTTAATCGTCACGCCAAGATCATACGCCTGATTGAGATAGTCGGCGAAGTGAGCGGGCGAAAAAAATTGCAAAAGATGGTGTACATAGGAAAACATCTGGAGATGGATTTCGATGAGCGCTACGAGTTTCACATGTACGGACCATATTCGGAAGAGCTGACACTTAGAGTAGATGAGCTGTGCAACATGGGGCTTCTGGATGAGCAAATGGAGAGTAAAGGTGCCATTCATATGTATCGTTACTCTTTGAACGAAACCGGTCATGATTTTCTCAAGTTTCATGAGGTTGACTTCGGTAGTGGAGAACGTGCGATTTTGCGTATGAACGAGGAGAATTCCCGTTTTCTCGAGCTGGTTTCTACGATTCTGTATTTCAACCACCTGCCTTATGAGGAAATGAAGGGCAAAATCTTTACGTTTAAAAGCAAGCAGCGCTACACAGAGGAAGAGATTCAAAAAGGGCAGGCATTTATTGAAGAACTGCGTGCGCTGATGAAGGAAGACGGCGACACTGCACTTATGTAATAGGGAACATCATACGAGGACAAGCACGGCGTACGAACTTGCAAGAGTTGTGGTACGTCTTTTTTTTATACATGTCAGCCAGTCCAATGGGGCTGGCTTTTTTTGTCTCAGCTCGGAGCCGCATAATACGGGCATCGTTCTTTGACAAGTGCATAGGTTATGAAACATTTTGATTAGCGAAAGGGAGATGGACGTGAGGAGAAGCAAGCAATGGTGGCTGTGGATCGCGTTCGGTGTTGTTATGCTTGCCGTCGGTATAAGTGCGTGGGGTACAGCCAGTGCCCATGAAGTAAGAGTGGTGTACGTCTATAGTGATAGCTGCGGATATTGCACGGAGTTCGGCCCGACATTCGAGAGAGCTGTGAAGGCTTATCCACCGGAAATGATCCAACGACTGGATATCCATAAGCAGAAAGAGCTGGATGAAGCGTCGCGACTCGGGGCAGAGGCAACCCCCACTGTTTTTGTCGTCGAAAAAGGTAAGGTTGTCGATAAGTTGGAAGGGGCGGTATCCGAGAATACGTTGCGAAGCTTTTTGCAAAGGAACCTCAATCAGACTCTTTCCGAAAATGGATAATATAGGTAAAATATCCGGTAAAGAGGGGGTCATTCCATGAACAAACGTGCAATGATGTCGTACCTACTAGCATCTGTACTCACAGTGGCAGGGTTTACTGGAGTTGCTGACAGTCCTACCGTTCAAGCGAAAGCGTCAGCGAAGGATTACGCTTCACATACAGCAAAGGCAGCTATTGATTTCGGTGTACAGAAGAAATACTTATGGCTGGATAGCAAAGGAAACTTCTATCCGAATAGTCAAATCACGCAGGGACAGTTTATCGCGAGTTTAGTAGCCATTCGCGGATTGAAGGAGGTGGCACCCGTATCACAGCTCCCGGCAGGGCACTGGGCGAAGATGAGCTATGAGAAGGCGCAGAAGGCGGGGATTTTGGCGGGGGTGAAGATAGAGCCGAACAGACTGTTGACGAAGGAAGAAACGGCAGCGCTGGTGTATGCTGCATGGAAGCCGATTCGGGGTGAAAAGAATCCGAATTTAACCAATACTGGGGCGCTTATCACGTGGGGATGGATGAAGCCTGCACCTAGTGGTCAGCCTAAATTTCGTGAGGATTTGCCTGTGACGCGAGGCGAAGCGGCGGAGATTTTGCGATATTTGTGGAAGGATAAGTGGCAGCTTGAGCAAGGGGCGAAGTATGCGGATGAGTTTCATAAGAGCTTGAAGGTTGTGAATGGGAAGATTAGTGGGAAGGTGCCTAAGGGTGATAGTGATTTTATGATAAGGGCGATGTTTGTCTCAAAACAAAACGTTAAAGAAGGTTTTTTAAATAATGAATCCTTCAGTATTTTAATAAACGGCGCAGACTATATGTCTTTAGTAATCATAAATAATAACGACTCAACCGATGCTGGTGCTTTTATGTATCACAAATTACCTACTTTTGAGCGAGTTGATAATACACGGAAATTTTATAAAGCGAAGGGTACAAAATAATGATAAAACTTATAATAAGGCACAGGAAATTAATTTTTTCTGTGCTCTCCTTTTGTCTCATAAGCGGGCTACTTACTATTTATTCAAATTTTGCAGGTGCAACACCAAACTACCACGGCATTGGTGTTGCTACTGTAGATTCACAGAAAGAGCTTGCACCGAAAAATCATTTTGACATTCTTGCGATTTCGGGAATAGATGGAGAACTCGGTGCAACAGTATCACAAATTGAAGTAGATAGGGTCATTGATGGAAATAGGGTATTAGGATTCGCTGATATCAACAAAAAAGCAGATAGAGGATGGTACTTCGTAGACGAAAGTGAAACGAACTACTGGATCAAACGGTTCGGCGGAAATCCAAATTATATCTTGGGTGGAACTGCTAATGTTTATAGTAAAACTGTTTCTAGTAGTACTATAAGAGATTTCGAAGAGTACCAAGCCTACAACCTCGCAGAACTAGCCTCCGCCTCAGGCGGCGCAGGCTACACCAAAGGAGACAACCTCGTCCCAGACGGCAAGGGCGGATACATCTCAGTAGGCCACTTCCGCACAACCCCACAACCCAGCGGTAGCATAACCACCAACAAAACCAAATACAACCTCAACGAAACCGTTGAGATCCATGCAAATGCCACGGACTTTTCTTACTATGACCGCGGCATTTTTGTATGGTCTTTAAATGTGATCAACAAGACAACAGGGCGTGGATACAAGAGCATCTTATCTAATCAAAAATTCAACGATCCAAGCACGGCTATCCCCACGGTATACGAGACAAGCAGTCCCCCAGGCTACAAGTGGGCCTATAAAAATACCGAATATAAGCCTACCGAGCCAGGTGTGTATGAAGTATCGCTAACGATCACTGATCTGCATCAAAGAAGTCGCCAAGGATCGAGCAGCATAAATGTTTCCACACCTTACACAGCACAATTCACAGTAGGTGATGTAACCCCACCGGAAAAACCCGATCCCGAAAAGCCTGACCCAGGTCCAGCCTGTTCGATCGGATCGACAAAAACCAAACTGGACATTCAAGTCGTTGGCGACAAGGATATGAAAGACCACAATGCTGTTGCAAGCGGTGGCTCAGATATTGCTGTCGAAAAAAATGCCGAAATCACTCTCTATGCCAATAAATCGGGGAAGTTCACCATGAATGGGTATGACATGAAGCCTGGGGCGAATGGCAACAGGAAGGTCGGGACAGGAAGCATCGGGAGCTCTGGAAGGATAAAAGTCGTCTACATCAGTGATGATGGAACAGAATGCTGGGAGAAATATTTGAGAGTCAAGTCGCCAGACGGCGAAGACTCGTGCCCCATCGTTACACTGTCGGCATCTGCGGTGAGAAACGGTGAAACGATTGAGATTATGCCGTTTGACACGCTAACGTTCCGAGCCAAATACACAACCAAATACGGAGATAGCGAGGAAGCATCGCTCAAGTGGGATGTGACACTTCCAAATGGAAAAATCTATATCTTACCAGTCGAGGAAAGTGACAATGGCAGATGGCGATCCTATCATTCCCCTACCTTAAAACTTCCGTACGGGAATATTCATGACCCGTATGATGTTCAGTTTGAGCAAGGAAAAACGTACAAACTGAAGCTTAACCTCGATGGGACACAGTGGAAGGATCGGCCTGACTGCAATTGGGAAATCACGATCGTAGTAAAAGATGCCTCCTGCACAATAGCGGACCAAAAAAAGGTTAAATTCTTGGTACATAGCGAGCCGCCGCTGCCATTTTCCCCGGAAGGCGAACTGATGAATGGATCAGCCAGTTCAGGATATACACTGACAGACCCGGTGTATTTCAAATACTTTACTGATCTCGGAGATCACTACGATACCAATCTATCGTTTTCCTCGAAGGTATCTGGTACTTGGTATTTGAAGACTCCCGAAGGAAAAACAACGTTAACCGACAAGCTTGCAGCGGACGAGCAATTCAGGCTCATGTTGCCAGGTACTGTGGATGTTGGTGATGAAATTGTACTGCTGTTCGAGTCCGAGACTGGCTGCACGGGTGAAGTACGATTCACCATTGAATCTGACCAAAAATGCCGGGATATTTTGGTGTCTGTAGAAATTGATCTGAAAAACCAAAAGTGGAGCAAAGAAATTAAACGTGGAGAAACGATTGAAATAGCAGCAGATGAAATTCCAGACGGGTATCGTTTTCACATGTTTTTGTCCGAGGATAGTCGCTTTTCGATGAGGTGGTTCAATCCGGCCACAGGAAACTGGGAAAGAAAGCGAAATGGTAAAGAACTGGATGGATCTAACACCTCCACAAATGGACATTGGGTATATTTTCCGAAAGATGGGAACGATCTTCTTCTAGAAGGTCTGTACAAGGTGCAATTTTATTCACCCCAAAGTGATGGCTGTGACGGACATTATTTTGTACAAATCGGAAAAGGCACTCCAAAGCCGGATGGAGAGAATTTGCTTATTGTGAAATCGAGCTTTCAAATTAATCCGAAGAGCCCTCAAGCCGCAGGAACCGATGCGACGATTACATTCAACGTGAAGAATGCCGGGAAATTAACGCATGATACGAAATTGGCTGTTCGTTGGGCTAGCTCGGTGAAGGAAACCAGCTTGGATGTGAAGGAATTTAAGCCGGGAGAGGTGCGTAAAATAACGGTTCCGACGAAGTATCCGCAAAAATCTGAGGATTTCATCGCCCATATCAACCCTGCGAAATCCATGCCGGAAAATGAAACGATCTGGACGGACAATCGTGCGACTTGGCCAGTGAAAATCATTGGTGGGGAAGTTCCCGAGCCGCCTGGGGGTGGAGACGATTTTGATGGCGGTGAAATTGGCTTAGAGATTTATGACAGTGATGGTCGACAGCTACAAAAACTGCCGCTACATGCAGATGGCGTGTGGGAACGTGAACCTGCTAGGATTCACGTGGTCATTGATCAGTCGAAAATAAACGAAGGCTTCCAAAAAACAGAGCAGGAGATCAATCAGAAAATCACGGAATTCAAGGCGCAATTGGAAAGTTCAGTCAGCGGGGACGATATTAAAAACGTAACCGTCACTGCGAATCCCGGGTGGATTTCAGATGCCAAGAGCATGGCAGTCTATACGCCATCGCAGCTTGATCTGAAGCTGACAGGCCCTGGAGCGCCAATGCAATGGCAGGTAAGCAGTGCATCTACAGGCACAGAGGTCGTGTACACAGGAACCACGGTCCCCACACAGACGACTTGGCGCCAAGTACTCCAATCCCAAAAGTACAAAGCAGAAATCAACGGCTTTGTCATCGTGATGGATTATCAGGTCGATTTTGAACTGTCCTACGAGAGCTGCACGACGAACGACGAAGATGAAGTGGTGTGTGAACCACAGAACATATCCAAAACAATGGCAGGACGCTATACCATTACGGTCAAAGGGGGAGAGCGCTCCTTTGAAGTATTTGAGCCGAATGCAACAGGCTCGATTCGACATACAGCCGAATGGGAAGCGTATCATGCCAGAGATCGGTATCCAAACAGCCAGCCAAACGATTACTACGCGGGGGAGCGCATCTTGACCCAAGTGGAGCTGAAGGATCGACACCGCCATCCTGTGAGCAACCAGCTTCCTGTCGTGACATCTGCGCGAGCGTGGATTTCGGAAACTGGCTTGCGCCAAACGCCGTTACAGTCGTTGCTAGCCTTGCAACAAGTGTCTCCCAAGCACTGGAGAGGCCCCTCCTATTCCGCTTCCAAGCTAGGAACTCGTGAAGTGGGAGTAGATACGCCTTTGATGGGGGATAAACAGCATGGCTTCCAAAAGGATACGAGCTACGCAGTCTATTACTCCGTTTCCTTTCGTTTTGACGTGAACAAGGGCTTCCCCTATCAAAATAAAGCCTCCGGGCAAGGGCACGAGCTAAAGGATTATCAACTACCCTTCCGTATCATTGCAAATGCATGGGAACGACAAGGAATCCGCAACCATACGACTCAGTAAAAATATTTGCACCCCCTCTCTGTCTTTTTCTACTGTAAAGCTAGAAAAAGGATGAGGGGGATTTTTGTGGGAATAATCACGCGGCGGTTGCTATGTGTACTTCTCCTATTCACTTTATGCTTGGGAAATACAGTGGAACAGGGCTGGGCAAAAGAACGGGAGATATTCGTAGAGGAGGTATGGGCATGGATCGACGAGGGAGAGGTGCGTTTTCAGGCACAATTATCGGGTACTCCGGATAAAGTCGAGCTGTCTGTTAAACAGGACAGCGACAGCAAGACTCGTTCTTTTCACGAGGAGTCTCAGATTTCCCTCGCTGTAATGCCTATGGATGATAGTCCTATCCAGATAACGATGTTCATCGATGATTCAGAAGAGGCCTTACGTAGCTGGGAGCTATCGTTGCCTGAACACATCGAGCCGACTGTAGATAAAATAAAAATCAAAAAGGCGCCCTGGAATGAAATGGCTGCCGATCAGGAAGAACCGCTAGAGTTGATCGAACGAGAGATCGAAGACCAAAACGAAGCTCCATCAGAAGAGGCAGAGCAAGAACAGGATGCCACCGACGAAGAGCTTTCGCGGCTGGCAGAGGAATTTTATGGGCATTTTTCAGGCGAGAATAAGCCAGGAGAAGCAGAACTGCGCAATAGAGAAGCTCGCTTTGAGGTAGAACCGAATGACACCTTGGGCAGCAAATCGGACTGGCTATTTGACGGAAAGGACAGCCATGGAAAGATTAGCAGTAAAGATGATGTGGATTTTTGGAAAATCAGAGGAACAACAAATGGTCAGATGAATATATCCCTCACAGATATTCGGGCAAACGAAGATTACGATTTGTATGTGTACGATGAGGAGGAGCAGGAGCTCGCTCGTTCAGAGCAGCATGGAAATGAGCCTGAGCTAATCGAGGGACTGGCACTGGAAAAAGACAAATGGTACTACATCAAGGTCGTTGGAAAGCGGGGCTCGTATTCGAAAGATTACTACTACCGCCTTCGAGCTGATTTTTCCCCGGATCAAGGAGGAGGCAAGGCAGATGAATACGAGCCGAATGACACAATGGAAGCAGCCTACGAGCTGGATGCGTATAACCGAAATATCGTAGGAAATCTTCATTCAAAGACGGATGTGGATTTTTACAGCTTATCCTTTACGCTCTCCTCCACTGTGGAGGTCTCTCTCAAGGATATCCCTACTGGAATGGATATGGATGTATTTCTGCTCGACGAGGCTGGAAAAGTAGTCGCCAGATCCGAGAAAGCGAAGAACTCGGATGAACATATTATTTTCAATGCCTATCCTGGAACCTACAAAGTCAAGGTCATGGCCAGCAAACGCTCGGGATTTACCGCTAACTCGTACAGTCTTTATATAGGAGACAGAACGATCCCAGTTATCTTAATCCCGGGAGTAGGTGGATCGCGACTCGAAGTAGAGCAGAATGGAAAGAGATCAGAAATATGGTTGGGACTTGGCGATAGTCTCATTGGTATTAATGATCCCAAACACCGCAGGCTACTTTCTCTGGAGCCAATCAAGCCAAATAGTGTAGATGTACAGCCAGTCGTCCGTGATGTGACGATCCACCCGGAAAAAGACGATTTTTACGCCATCGAGTATCTTTCCTATGCACCGTTTTTAAAAGAACTTACCGAACAGTATTACAGCATGGTAAAGGAACTGGAGAAGGCGGGATACAAAAAGCACCGTACCTTGTTTGCACTGCCGTACGATTGGCGGTACAGCAGCACCAAAAATGCCAAACTTCTAAAAGAAGAAATCGACGCTGCACTGAAGGCAAGTGGGGCAAATCAGGTGCATTTGGTGGCACATAGCATGGGTGGGCTCTTGGTAAAAGAAACACTTCTATCCAATGTGTCCTACCAGCGTAAAGTGAATCGTGTCGTGTATATGGGCACACCCTTCCTTGGCTCTCCACGGGCATATCAGGCTCTTAAGCACGGATACAATTTTTCGATCCCTTGGCTGGATGAGGAAACAGGGAAAGTGATTTCCTCTTATGCACCTGCCGTCTACGAGCTGCTACCATCTAGAAAATACTTTGAAACGGTTGGCTTCCTGAAAAAGAGTAATATTCAGTACTACACCTACGACGAATTTTTAAAGGACAAAAATATTCGCCTCGACTATGCGCCGCTTGTCAGGCATGGCGGCAAGATGCATGAAAAGTGGGATAACAAAACGATCAATGTTCCACAGTATTCCATCGTAGGTACAGGTCAAGTAACACTGCTCGGCTACTTTTATGATTCTTTTTATGACGAATGGTCCCCGATTCTCGATCCTGGCGTTGGGGACGGTACCGTTCCGTATATGAGTGCCAATTACGCCCAGAAGGATATGAAAAAACGATACTACATGAAAGGCGAGCACGCCAAGCTGCCGACCATACCAGAAGTCATCGACCAAGTAACGCGATTGCTACAGGGAGATGAGGAATTACAATCAGGATTACGCAATGCTCCGGACCAAAATGCTGACTACCTGTATTACATCATTGCACAAGATGACAAAAGCTTTCCTGAAGTAACGATAAACAAATCCGGAGAGACCTTTACACTCGACGCCAATAAAAAAGAAGTACGGGAAGACCTGTCTATTGAATATCATGATCGCATCGTTGTCATCCATGTTCGAGATGGTGAAGACCTGGAATTCCAGCCTCCTGTAGCAGTAGAGGGAGAAGCGTCAGCGCGCTTTCTGATCAAGCGTTTCTCGTCAGATGATTCGGAGCGTTACAAAGAAACAGGCAGACATTACGTGCTCGATGAGCGTGGACTGGCAGAGGTAGAAGAATCTACGGATCCCAATGTTCAGTAGTCACCAAAAACAAAGGGTGTAAGACAATGGATGATAATTGGATTGTCTGGTTCATACTCGGTCCATTCGTATTTTCATTGATGTTTGCGGGACCTTTGATCGGTTTGCTCATCGCCGCTTTCATTCGCTTCACGCTAGGCTTTCGAGGCTGGTTGATCTTTCTAAGTGTTCTTTTTATCAGCTTTGTGTACTACTTGTTTATTGTTCCCTCTGACACGATGCTAGGTGAACTGTTTGTCATGAAGGTTGCCATGGCGGTCCATACAGCCATCGTAACGATCCTGATCATGTGGGGCATCGAAAAACTCATCCAGCTCGTAAACAACAAACAAAACACC
Source organism: Brevibacillus brevis (assembly GCF_001039275.2). NCBI lineage: Bacteria > Bacillati > Bacillota > Bacilli > Caryophanales > Paenibacillaceae > Brevibacillus > Brevibacillus brevis. The sequence continues at coordinate 5,966,590 of NZ_CP030117.1, read as the reverse complement.
CAAAAGCCCACAGATAAATAACTGGGCACATAGGCAAATTGCGTCACAGCACGTTTTTCGAGTAGAATAAAAGGAAGGAGAATGATTGTCTGGAGGTTATTCAAATGGATATTTTTGATAATAAAAAAGGCGGTTTTACCATCATGAGTGGAAAAACCGATGTACACGGTGGTTTTGGTCAAGGTGTACTCGACCTGAATGCTGTGTCCTCGGTCATTATCGATGGGGACGAAGCGTACATTGACATGGGTGCCTTGCATGCCAAAAGTTCTGTAGAAAAGGGCATCAAATGGACGACGAATAAAGAAGAAGTACCAAATGGAAAGCCATATTGGCTCGTTTGGGTAACCGTCGATCGCAATGAAGCTGGTCCTTATTATGCAGGAGCAACCGCTTGCTATATGGAAATCGATAGGGAAGCTCGTCGGGGTTTCAAAATTTTGGCGGATCACGTAAATCGCATGGATTACTCCATGAAGAGACGTATTATGCTGTCCGATCTATCTGAGAAGGAAAAAGCCGCACTGAAAAAGCTTTTGATTGAAAATAACGCGGATATGTATGAGAATTCCACTGAGGAATTAAAGCAAAATTTGTCCTAAAGTTGGAAATCGTGAACGGTCTGTGAACAAATCGTGAAATCAATTGTTCACACAATTGAAGTCAGGTAAACTTATTTCCATATCTGTGTACATGTACACTAGGTCAACAAACAGGGAGAGAGCCGTCACTCTTTCCCTGTTTGTGTATATAATTTCTTTTGTTGATCATAGTTTTTGGGATATCGCGGAACACTAATGAGGATTGAACCAAACTGTTTGACGGAAGGGGCGGTACCCATTGGGAGAAGATCTCCGTGGTAATGAACAATCGCATGATCATTTTGTGAAGCACGGTGGCGTCCATTTCCGCACACACGTGACTCCGACCGAGATAAACAACTTTGTACGCAAGCTCCCTGCCGGAAAAAGGGACAGCTTGTTTGAAGTATTGGAACAGCTTGATCATGCAGGTCTGATTACGATCGTCAACGACCATGTTTTTGCCGATGGAGATGGAGTCGTGGGCGGCGGGGACAATCAGAGCACGCAAGGTTAATAGTCATACCAAAAAGGACGTACTCGCTGAAGAGGAACGTCCTTTTTTTCTTTATTGATTTGGTTTCCACCAACTGCCCATACGCTGCCAGAAGGTCGAAGAATCTGGCGGCTTTAAAGGTGTCGGTGTCTCATTTTTCGGGATGTGATCCGTGCAGTAATCTTGAGGCTCTGTTCCGCTGGCGAAATAAAAGAGCTGTGGATTCGGACAATGCTCGGTCGCCAGTTTTCCAGAAGCGGGATCGATATAGACAGAAACAACACCAGCAGGCATGTCAAAGAGTGCAGGGGGCTGACCTTTGAGCGCACTTTCCATGAACTGGGCCCAGATTTTTTTGGACAGATAGCCTTCCTTTACATCATCGACCTTTTGGTTTTTGTCGTAACCTACCCATACGGTTGACACCAACTGCGGAGTGAACCCACTCAGCCAAGCGTCATAATCCGTAGATCCTGTTTTCCCCGCTACAGGTCGGTTCATTTCACCAGCAACGCGATATCCCGTACCCCCTTGTTCAAATACACTTTGCATCATATTCACTAAGAGGGCAGATGCGACAGGATCGGCTACCTGTGTTTTTTCTGGTTTTTCTTCAACCAAAATGTTACCCTCGCTATCCTCGATGGATGTAATGGCAATGGGCTTCACTGCTTGTCCCTTGTTGACGATGGCTGCATAAGCTGCGTTTAACTCCAAGGGAGAGACGGGTGAAGTTCCCAGTGCCAGAGAGGGAACTGCTTGCATCGAGCTGGTGATACCTAATTGCTTTGCCTGTTCAACTACTTTTTGCGGACTGAGAAAATCAATGGTCTTGACAGCATAAATGTTGTCGGAAGTTTTGATTGCTTCACGCATGTTGATCAGTGCGTTTGCATATTTTCCACCAAAATTGCCAGGGATGTACTGCTTATTGTTATCGTAGGTAAAAACGGTTGGTTCGCTTTTCATCAAAGTGAGCGGTGTATAGCCGTTTTGCAAGGCTGACAAATACATGATCGGCTTGAAGGAGGAACCGGGCTGCCTCTTGCCAAGTACGCGGTTGAACTGACTCACCTTGTAGTCACGTCCACCTACCATCGCTTTGATATAGCCGGTAGCAGGGTCCATAGCGACAAGTGCTACCTGCAAATTCGGATTATTCTTCGGTAAGACAGAGGCGACAATATCCTCGGCCTTTTTTTGTACGACTGGATCAAGGGTCGTATGGATTTTTAGACCGCCATGAATAAATTTTTCTTCGTCAATGCCATATTTGTTTTTTACCAAATTGGCGATGTAATCGCGGAAATAAGGAGCTGGCTCAGTGACATTCTCGTTTGTTCGCTGTTTTAGCTTGATTGGTTCTGCGTAGGCTTGCTCTACTTCCTTCGATGTCAGTAGATTGTCGCGTTCCATGGCATTCAAAATGAGCTTTTGTCTGGCTTTGGCTCGTTCCAAATCGACAAATGGTGAATAATAAGTTGGACCCTTAGGGATGCCTGCCAGCATGGCGCTCTCTGCAACCGTCAAATCTTTGGCGTCCTTGCCAAAATAGGTTTGGGCAGCAGCTTGTACGCCATAAGCTGAATGACCATAATAAATCTGATTCACGTACATTTCTAATATTTCATCCTTGCTGTAATTCAGTTCAAGCTGAATCGAAAGCAAGGCTTCTTTGATTTTTCGTTCCCATGTCTTGTCCAAGCTGAGATACAGATTTCTTGCCAATTGTTGGGTGATGGTGCTGGCACCTTGACGCATGTCCATGTTAATGACATCGACATAAGCGGCCATGGCCAACCGTTTCCAATCAAAGCCAAAATGCTCGCGGAACGAACGGTCCTCGATAGCGATAGTCGCATCAAGCAATGCGGGTGAAATCTCTGCAAGTGGCACAGAAATCCGGTTCTCACCACGGTGCATCGTATCCAAAACCTCTCCATTGGAAGCGTAAATTGTCGTGGTTTGCTTCACAAACGTTTCCGGGAGTGGTTGTGAGCGTAAGTACAAAATGAGTAGCAAGATGGCAAAAGAGAAACATAATAGGCTGAGAATGGTAAATTTTACGAATTTCTTAGCCCAACGCAAATAGCGCAGCAATGGGGCTTCGCGAATGACTTCCATGTGTGCCTCTCCTCCTTTCTGCGGTTGAATCAATAAAATAGGACATACTACGTTACTAGTAGTATGTGTCGCTTGCAAGCTGGTTAAACTTTCCTTGCTAGAAAAATATCTTGCAATTTGGAAGACAGCTACTATAATTTTCTTGTTATATTGTATTTTCATGCGGTTAATTGAAGGAGGTTACATAGCCATGAACATGGAATTGTGGTACACCGAAAAACAGACGGAAAATCACGGGATAACAACGAAAATTACAGAAACCCTATACAGTGAGAAATCCGAGTTTCAACAAATCGACGTAATTAATACGAAGCAGTTTGGTCGCATGTTAGTGCTCGACGGCATGGTTATGACTACCGATGTCGATGAGTTTGTCTACCATGAAATGATTTCTCATATCGCGTTGAATACGCATCCAAACCCGAAAAAGGTTCTGGTTGTAGGCGGCGGCGATGGCGGTGCTATTCGTGAAATCGTAAAGCACGCGTCTGTAGAAAAAGCAGTTCTGGCTGAAATCGACGGTGGCGTCATTGAGTCTTGCAAAAAATATTTCCCTGAGATTGCGAGTGCATTGACAGGCAATCCGCGTGTAGATGTACAAGTAATTGATGGTATCAAACATATTCATGACCACAAAGGTGAGTACGATGTGATCATGGTTGACTCTACAGAGCCAGTAGGACCTGCTGTAGGTCTGTTCGAAAAAGGTTTCTACCAAGGCATTCACGATGCTTTGAAACCAGATGGTATCATGGTTGCTCAAACAGAATCTCCTTGGTTCAACCGTGAACTGATCAAGCGCGTGTTCAAAGACCTGAAATCGATCTTCCCGGTTACTCGTCTCTACACGTGCAGCATTCCTACTTATCCATCCGGACTGTGGAGCTTCACCATCGCTTCGAAGCAACACGATCCGTTGGAAGTAGATCCAGCGAAAATCAAAGATTTGGGCACCAAATACTACAATGCGGAAGTTCACCACGCTGCTTTCAAACTGCCTAACTTTGTGGCTGAGCTGACCCGCGACTAATCGGGGGAGAACTACACCTATGCGTTTTGACGAAGCATACTCTGGAAATGTCTTTATCCGTAGTCACGGGAATTACGAGGAAAGCCAAGCCGTTATTTACGGTATGCCGATGGACTGGACAGTGAGCTTCCGTCCGGGTTCTCGTTTTGGCCCTTCCCGTATTCGTGAGGTTTCTATCGGTCTGGAAGAGTACAGCCCGTACTTGGACAGGCTGTTGGAAGACATCAAATACTTTGATGCTGGCGATATTCCTCTTCCTTTTGGAAACGTGGAAGGTAGCCTGGATGCGATCCGTACATTCGTGGCAAAAGTATTGGCAGATGGCAAATTCCCATTGGGTCTGGGCGGAGAGCACTTGGTTTCCTGGCCAGTATTCCAAGCGGTTTATGAAAAGTACAAGGATATGGTCGTATTCCACTTTGACGCGCATACGGACCTGCGTGACAACTACGAGGGATACGAATACTCCCACTCCACCCCGATCAAAAAGGTATGCAACCTGATCGGCGGTAAAAATGTATACTCTTTCGGAATCCGCAGCGGGATGAAAGACGAGTTTGAGTGGGCAAAAGAAAATATGCATCTGTACAAATACGATGTACTGGAGCCAGTGAAGCAAGTGCTGCCTACCATCGGCAACCGTCCGATCTACCTGTCGATTGACATCGATGTATTGGACCCTGCGCACGCTCCAGGAACAGGTACAACAGAAGCAGGCGGCATCACGTCTCGTGAGCTGCTTGATACCATTCACTTCATGGCAAACAACGGTGCGAATGTCATCGGTTGTGACCTGGTGGAGGTTGCTCCTGTGTATGACCACAGTGAAATGACGCAAATCGCGGCGTCCAAAATCGTTCGCGAGCTGCTCTTGAGCTTTGTAAAATAAGATATCTGAGTAAATAAGCCTCCGGTTTTGCGAAAGAACCGGGGGCTTTTCTTATTGGTGGGAAACGTTCAATTCAATTAATAAACATTTTAGTTTACAAAGTATAAAATTGTCAGTACAATCATAATAGTGAGATGATTTAAGAGTCGATGGAGGTTTTCTTACAAAGGAGTTGTCTACATGAGAGAAGTATTTGCCTACGCACCATTTCGAAAGCTGTTCTTTTCCAATCTGTTCTCCGGGTTTGGGCAAGGCATGACGATGATCGGGATTGCCTGGTTCCTCGTGGAAACGACAGGCTCTGCTCAACTTTTGGGCTCCACCATGTTTACTTCTGCGGTACTGATGTTTTTCATTGGGCCATATATCGGGACGCTCATCGATCGGTATTCCCGCAAAAAAATGCTTCTAATCGAAAATTTGATCGGATTTGGCGTACTTGGCATGCTCGCGATCTGGGGCTTTTTTGGAGAGTACACTGAGTGGATGCTGATTGTGATCTATTTGACGACGACTTTTATGTATCAGATTCATTACCCGACGCAGTCCGCACTGGTTCAGGAGACGTTTGAGCCCAAGCATTACAACAGCATCAATAGTCTGCTTGAGATCGAAGGGCAGACGGCATCCGTTCTTGCTGGCGCATTTGCGGGGATTTTACTTAGCTCCTACGGGCTGCATGTGGTCATCATCTTTAATGCGATTACCTACTTGTTCGCCTTTACCTTGCTGTCTACCATGACGTATACCTTCACGCTGGAAAAAGAGGCGAAGCAAAACCAGGGTGTCGCGTGGACGATGCAGTTGATGGAAAGCTGGCGGTACATTCGGCAAAAGAAAGGTTTCCTGCTGTTTGGCATATCTGCACTCATGCCCTTCATTGCTGTTATGGCGACGAACCTATTAAAGCCGGTTTACATAAGCCAAACGTTGCAGGAGGGTGTCTCGGTTTATTCGCTAGGAGAGGTCACGTATGCAATGGGGGCCGTGGCAGCAGGTTTACTCGTTGCGATCGTCGTGCGCAAGATGGGGCAGTTGGCAGCCATGATCGGCAATACGTTGTTGTTCGCGATTGCGATTGTCGTCATGATTGCTTTGCCGTATGGCTGGGCGCTGATTGCAGCGTACACGTTTTACGGGTGGAGTAACGCTTCTGTGCGCTTGATTCGGCAATCGCTCTATATGACAGTTGTGCCGAAGCATCAGATGGGGCGTGTTATGAGCTTTTTCAACTCAATCGGCATGATGATGCGTTTGGTCCTGATCGGTTTGTTTACGGCTATGATTGATTACACGGGGGCAGGAGTTGGGTACTTGGTGTTGGCGGGTCTGCTGTTGCTTGCGGCGATCGGGATTGCTGCTACCATGAGATACTTGCTGGCTGATGCCAAAGCAGAGGCGGCGGTTGCCACACAAGAGCGATGAAGGGTAGAATGTAGGGATAAATGGGAAGCGAAAGAAAGTGGAGTGTGGAAGCAGTATGCAAGACATACAAGTAAAATTGACGGCACGGCATCATGTCGAAGGCAACTGGGAAGAAACGGCCCACAGCTATGAAGGCAAGCGCGTACAAAAAGCATCCGCGTGGTACTTGACCTACAAAGAGCAGATGGAGGGCGTAGGCGAAGTAAGCACGACACTGAAGCTGACAGATACCTCCATTACGCTGGTTCGTCAGGGCGGAGTTTCAACCAGACAGCAATTCGAAAAAGGAGCCAGCACCCATTCTACCTATCAAAGTCCGTATGGTCCGTTTGCCATGGAGACGCATACGAACAAGCTGCGAATTCGCTATGAAGCAGAGGTTCCTGTACAGGTAGAAATCGCGTACCAGCTATGGATGAATGAGCAGTACGCTGGTGAGCATGAGCTGAAAATAGAGCTAGGAAAATAAGCCGCCCTTTGCAAGGGCGGTTTTTTGCACGTACAATAGGATTACTTGCGGCTGAAGTGAAAGGGGGATACAGCATGTTTGTACTCGCAAATGGACTAATAGCCGGTCTGGGTCTTGCTGCTTTTTTGGCGCTCGGAGATGGCTTGTTTGATACCAATACCTTTCCCGTTTTAATTGATGTCAGCTATGTACCGGGCATGGAAAACCTGCCCTCTATAGTAGAACTATTGATTCATCTGCTGATTAGTGTGATCGTCGCCTTTTTTCTCATGCACTTTTACCCGCGGGAACGAAAAGCCCGATCGGTACGATACTTGCTGTACTGGATGCTCGGTTTTTCTATTGCGTTTTTCCCATTTAGCCTGTTGAGTCAATCCGCGATGAGTTTGACGGCGTTTTTCATCTGGGTATTGGGACATTTACTGTATACCGGAATGCTTGCCATTCAGGTAGGGCGTAATCGATAATCTCGTAAAAGTGCCGAATATTCGGCGAAGTGATGATTTTTTGGCAGCATGGATGGAAGGAAGGAGTGAAAGCCAGGATGCCGTTGTCAGATACGGTAGAAATGTTGCAGGCGATCTTGGGTGCTATCGATGAAGGAATTCACGTTGTGGACGCAAATGGCATTACGATTTTCTACAATCACGTCGCAGCCAAGCTCGATGGACTGACCTCAGAAGAGGTGTTGGGGAAGCCATTGTTGGAGGTTTTTCCTTCACTTGATCGGCAGTCGAGTACTCTGCTTCGTGTTATCGATAGTGGCGAATCAATTTACAACCAGACACAGACATATAAGAACTGGAAGGGAATGCGTGTGGAGACAATCAACACGACACTTCCAGTGAGAGTAGGCAAACGGTTAGTCGGGGCAGTCGAGGTGGCGAAGGATATCGGCAAGCTAAAAGAACTGTCGGAGCGCTTGGTCGATCTTCAGGCCAAGATTAGCAAGCCGAAGCGAACAAAACGCCCGGTGGATGAAACGACTTTCCATTTCGAAGATATTTTGACGATGAGTGAAAAAATGAAGCGCCTCAAAGAACGCGCTCGAAAAGCTGCGCGGACAACCTCTCCCGTGTTGATATACGGCGAAACCGGGACGGGAAAAGAACTGTTTGTCCAATCTATTCACCACGCGTCTGTCCGCAGCAGTAAGCCGTTCATCGCGCAAAACTGTGCCGCGCTGCCGGCTGCGCTGCTCGAAAGCTTGCTGTTTGGCACGACAAAAGGAAGCTTCACGGGAGCCGATGATCGGCCAGGGTTATTCGAGCTGGCGGATGGAGGTACTCTATTTCTGGATGAACTGAACAGTATGCCGCTCGATTTGCAAGCAAAGCTACTGCGAGTCCTCCAGGACGGGCAGATCAGACGGATCGGCGGGAGCCAATCGACCAAAGTGGACGTACGGGTAATCGCCGCAGTCAACGAAGCACCGTACTCACTCGTGGAGCGAGGAATCATGCGAACCGACCTGTACTACCGGATCAACGTCGTCTCTTTTGAACTGCCTCCATTGCGTGAGCGCAGAGAAGATGTGGATATGCTGATCGATCATTTCTTGCAAAAGTTCAACCGGATCTTCGGTATGAATGTGCGTGGAATCAGCAGTGAAGTGGCACGTTTGTTTGCTGCGTATGATTGGCCGGGCAACGTACGTGAACTGGAACATGTCATAGAAGCAGCCATGAATATGGTGGAGTCGGACATCATTTTGCTGGATCATCTCCCGGCACACTTGCTGGAACGCTCGCAGTCTGAGAAAAATGAAGCGCCCATTTCGTCTCAACTCCTGTCTAAGGAAGGCTGTACGCTGCCAGAAATTTTGCGTGAGGTAGAGGGAAAGGTGATCAGAGATGCGATGCAGCAAACGGACGGCAATGTACTTCGTGCCGCCAAACTCTTGGGCATCCCAAGACAGACGCTGCAATACAAGCTCTCGCAGCGGATGATCCCTCCCTGTTGAGTGCCGAAAATTCGGCAGACTTATGAAGGTTCAAAAGGGAAGGAAGCGCTCACGAAACGCTCTATTCCTTATTTTCTAAATCTTTTGATTTGTTGGCATGGCACTTGCATCTCTTGTTGGTTGAGTGAAACGAAGAGGTTCACCATAAGACGAGAGGAGACGGGATGCACATGACAGTAGCGACAAAACGCGATTGGCGTTCGATAGAACTTTGGAAGGATGTCACGGATGAGCAATGGAATGACTGGATGTGGCAGCTTACGCACACCATCAAGACGGTCGATGATTTGAAGCAGGTAATCAACCTGACACCGGAAGAGGAAGAGGGCGTACGTATTTCTACGCAAACGATTCCACTCAACATCACTCCGTACTATGCTCACCTGATGGACCCAGACGATCCAAGCGATCCGGTTCGCATGCAGTCTGTACCGTTGTCCTCTGAGATGGTTCGAACCAAATACGACATGGAAGACCCACTCCACGAGGATACGGATTCTCCTGTACCTGGTCTGACGCATCGTTATCCAGATCGCGTGCTTTTCCTGGTGACGAACCAATGCTCCATGTATTGCCGTTACTGTACGCGCCGTCGCTTCTCCGGTCAGATCGGCATGGGCGTGCCAAAGAAACAGCTGGATGCCTGTATCGATTACATTCGCTCAAGACCAGAAGTCCGCGATGTACTGCTCTCCGGTGGAGACGGTCTGTTGATCAACGACCGCGTACTGGAGTACATCATCAGCAGCCTGCGCGACATCCCGCATGTTGAAATTATTCGGATCGGTACGCGTGCTCCCGTTGTATTCCCGCAGCGCATTACCGAAAACCTGTGCAATATCCTGAAAAAGTACCATCCAGTTTGGCTCAATACACATTTCAACCATCCAAAAGAAATTACACCGGAAGCGAAGCTGGCTTGCGAGATGCTCGCCAATGCTGGTGTTCCGCTCGGCAACCAGGCAGTTATTTTGGCCGGTATCAACGATTGTGCGAATACGATGAAAAAGCTGGTGCAGGACCTGGTGAAAATCCGCGTTCGCCCGTATTACATCTATCAATGCGACCTGTCAGAGGGAATCGGCCACTTCCGCGCGCCTGTCAGCAAAGGGATCGAAATCATTGAGCACCTGCGCGGCCATACTTCCGGCTATGCAGTACCAACCTTTGTAGTAGACGCTCCGCATGGCGGAGGCAAAATTCCTGTCAGCCCGAACTACATCATTTCGCAAGCATCTGATAAAGTTGTGCTGCGTAATTTTGAAGGCGTTATCACGTCCTATCCAGAGCCGAAGCAATACCACGAGCACGACGAGGAAAACTGCGAATACTGCAAGGCTGCAAAAGGCAAAGCAGTTGGCATCGCAGCACTCATGCAAGACGAGGTAGACAATCTGGAGCCGACTGATCTGCCGCGCAACAAGCGCATCAAAGCAACCAAGGTCAAATCACTCGCAGATGTACGTTCAGAGCAAAAGGCCAAGAAAGAACAGACCACTGCCGAGACGAAGGAAGCTTCAGGCAAATAAGCATGATCAACAGCTACCCGTAGGAAGGTAGCTGTTTCTTTTTTTCGAAAGAATATTTCCAACTCTTCGAAGAGGATGGATGATTTGCAACTTGTGTGATAATATCGAGTTGTGCCCATTATGAGCGGTCGCTCAGTATCGTTTCATTTTTCGAAAAAAATAAACAGACTGACTGAATACTCATTCATTTATTTCCATGATTCTGATAAGATAGAAAAAACGATTTCCACGTCCAAAGAAAAAACTCGCAATAGAGGGGAGTAGAAAACATGCTGGCACTTATTAATTTGATCGCCTTTTTCCTGGTTCTCGCTTACGGGCTATATTTAGCCGGGCATGTCGTGTACAGCAGATACTTGTTTATCAAGCTGGGGAAAAAGCCGGATGTGAAAAATGACTTTGGGGCACGCATCAATCTGATGCTGGACAACGTCATTTTCCACAAGAAGCTGCTGAAGGACAAGAAGAGCGGCGTGATGCACGTCGTGATGTTTTACGGCTTTATCACCCTGCAATTCGGAGCCATCGAGCTGATTATCAAAGGGCTTTCGAAAGGCTATGAGCTTCCTTTTGGTAGCGCTCACAAGTACTTCTCCGTCATGCAGGAGATCACCACGTTTCTCATCTTGGCTGCGGTCGGCTACGCTTTTTACCGCCGCTATATCGAAAAGCTCAAGCGTCTGAAGCGAGGCTTCAAATCGGGGCTGGTACTCTTGCTGATTTCCTCCCTGATGGCGACTGTGTTGCTCTCGCTTGCTTTTGAACAAATTTGGCTCGGACATGATCCATCGGCGTTCGCTCCGATCTCATCAGTTTTCGCGATTGTCTTCTCTGCGATTGGGGTAGGGCCAACGGGTGCAGCGGTAGGCTTTTATGTTTTCTGGTGGCTGCATCTGATCATCTTGCTCGGCTTTGCGGTGTATGTGCCGCAGTCCAAGCACGCGCATTTGTTGTTTGCACCTGTCAACGTGTGGTTCAAAAAGCTGGACCCGCCAGGCAAGCTGACCAGCATTAACTTCGAGGACGAGACGCAGGAAGAATTCGGTGTCGGCAAAATCGAGGATTTTACGCAAACGCAGCTCATCGACCTGTACGCTTGTGTGGAGTGCGGCCGCTGCACGAATATGTGCCCGGCCTCGGGAACGGGAAAAATGCTCTCCCCAATGGATCTGATTACGAAAATGCGCGACCATTTGACCGAAAAAGGTGCGTCGGTGACATCGCGTACGCCATGGATGCCGAGCTTCGCTTTTTCGCAGACGACTGCCAACCAGATTGCGTTCCAAGCATCTGAAGTAGCGGCGACGGCGGAAGGAGCAACCACGGTCTATGAGAAAAGCTTGATCGGCGATGTCATTACTGAGCAGGAGCTGTGGGCTTGTACGACCTGTCGCAACTGTGAAGACCAATGCCCGGTGATGAACGAGCATGTAGATAAAATCATCGATATGCGCCGATACCTGGTCATGACAGAAGGAAGCATGCCAGCAGAAGCGCAGCGTGCCTTGAACAATATCGAGCGTCAGGGTAACCCGTGGGGAATCAACCGCAAAGACCGGACAAAATGGATTGAAGGGCTGAATGGTGAGTACGAGGTGCCAACTGTGAAGCAGGTCGAGGAATTCGAGTACTTGTTCTGGGTAGGCTCGATGGGATCGTTTGACTTGCGCAGCCAAAAAATTTCGCAGGCATTTGTAAAGCTCATGCACGAAGCAGGCGTGAAGTTCGCCATTCTGGGCAACGAGGAAAAGAACTCTGGCGATACGGCTCGCCGCATTGGGAACGAGTTCTTGTTCCAGCAGCTCGCCCAAGAAAATATCGCCTTGTTTGAAGCGTATGAAGTCAAAAAAATCGTTACCTGCGACCCGCATGCTTTCAATACGTTTAAAAACGAGTACCCGGAGTTTGGGTTGAATGCAGAGGTGTACCACCACTCCGAACTGTTGGCAGAGTGGGTGAAGGATGGCAAATTGAAGCCAACCAAGGAAGTCAAAGAGCGCATCACCTACCACGATTCCTGCTACTTGGGCCGCTACAACGAAATTTACGACAAGCCACGCGTGATCCTCGAAGCCATTCCTGGCGTAGAGGTAGTCGAAATGAAGCGAAGCGGCTGCGACAGTATGTGCTGCGGAGCGGGCGGCGGCTTGATGTGGATGGAGGAGCATGAGGGCTCTCGTGTCAACGTCACACGCACGGAGCAAGCTCTGGAGGTCAAGCCGACGGAAATTGCCAGTGCATGCCCATACTGCCTGACGATGATGAACGACGGAATCAAGACCAAAGAGCAGGAAGATCACGTCAAAACACGCGACGTCGCGGAAATTCTCGCAGACGCCATCTAGGTTCATACCATGCGCAAGTCTCGGTGCTAATCAAGCGACGAGGCTTGCGCATTATTTTTTTGCAAAAAAACTGTAAGATAATGGAGCCAGATGAATCAAAAAGAGTGGGAAGGGAGTGAGGAAGCTGGAGCTTGCAGAGAAAAGTTTAACGAAAACAAAAGAAGCATTATTTGATGAATTGATTCGGCACTATTTGAAAAAGGTGCTGCGACTGGTGTATTTGATGGTCAAGGATCGCAGTCTTGCTGAGGATATTACGCAGGAAGTGTTCCTGTTGGCTTACAAAAACTTGGGGAAATTCCGCCAAGAAAGCTCGATGCAAACATGGGTGTACCGCATTGCCGTCAACGAAGCGAAAAAACATCTACGTTCGTGGTCGTTCCGTCACTTGTTTTTCAAATCGGAGGTGGACATAGAGGTAGTCGAGGGGGCAGAGTCGGCCGTTTTGCAAAATGACCTTCGTACCCGTTTTGCCCGTCTGGTCATGGAGCTGCCGAACAGCTATCGCCAGATGATTGTTCTCCACTACTACGAGGAATTGTCCGTAGAGGAAATTGCGGTCATTTTGGAAATGACTACAGGAGCGGTCTACACAAAAATGCACCGTGCACGTCAAAAGCTCAAAGCGCTGATGGAAACGGAGGGGATCGAATGAACCTGGACAAATTGCTGGCGGAGTTCAAGGAAACGGCAGATCAGACTCTGCTGCGTGAAATAAATGATACGTCAAAGCTGGAGGAGCAGATTCGGATAAGTATCAAGGAAAAACGCAAAAAAAGGTTTCCATTCACCTACCCGCTCGGTGCTGCGGTTGTCGCAGTTGTACTTGTCGCTACCCCTTACTGGTTGCAAAAGGAAGGTACGAGTATACTCCCTGAGAAGGGAACATCTATTCAGGAAACTTCTGCCCAGCCAAGTATGAATCAAAAGCCGGCTGCCAACTCAGATGCCCGTGCGTTAGACGATCAGAAGATTAAGGAAACAGCAGAGAAGATTTTCGGAATCTTGCATGTTGGCATGACACAAGATCAAGTCAAAGAAAAGCTGCAGTTTCCTCATATCGTTATCGACGAGTATGGCGGAAGCGGGGACGATTACTCGGATGAGTACTGGGGCTACAACATTTTTGCAAAAGAAGGGTACCAGCGAAAAGAGGACTGGGTATTGGAAGAGAAAGAAGGTTTGCTGAATAGAGACTTGGGTTTGGAACTGTTGATTTTTTGGAGGGATAAAAAGGTCAATGGCTATGGCTTAAGCTATGTTCAAGGTAAAGAGATTCATAGCTTTGGCTTAAACAGATCCGGGACCTATTCTGAAAGCATCTCGAAAGGGACCTCAAATTCCAACGAAGAGTACAACGATACACCGGACCCCTCAACCCTATTTGATTTAAAAGACGATGAAAAGGAGCAGCGTTATTTTGCTTATATGGAAATGGAAGAGAAAAATGATGAGTTATGGCGTGGGCTGTCTCCGATTGATATTTTGAAGCTTTACGTGCAAGCACAGAAAGATGATGAGCTTGAAATCATGTACGCCTTGCACAATAACGATGATGGAGTCGAAAAGCCCACACTTGAGCAGTTTTTGGAGGAAATAAAGAAAGATCCGATAGGCGCACGAAATAGTGCGAGGCATTTAAACAAATTGCTTGAGCAAGGAAGCAGCATGTCGATTGAGAATATCTCTGCAAAGGAAGCGGTTGTCTGGATTTCGTTTAAGGACAACAGTGAGAAGTTCGGCTATCGCATGGAGAAAAACAAAAAGGGAATCTGGAAAGTCGGTTGGAGAGCTTTGCAATAATAGAGGCTAGATGTGTTGTGAAGACACGTAAAAGGACAATAGGAGTGGATACAGTTGAAACGAAGAATCACAGGGATCACCATTGCGGTTGCAGCAGGCTTAATTGTCGGAGGTTGCTACTCCTCTAGTTCGAGTGCAGCTACCGAGCCTACACAGCCGCCAGTTGTAGAGCAAAAACAAGCGGAAGCAGAGCCTAAGGTCATTCTCGATGAAAAATTTCTGAAGTCTCTTGAAAAGAACGAGATAAACGGCTTTCCTATCGCAATCGGCATGAAAAAGGAAGAGGTCATTTCCCTTTATGGAAAAGTCACCAAAGAGGATTTCTGGAATGGTGGGATCTATCACGATTTTGAAAAGCTGAAAGGCGGATCTGTCCTCTTCGACGGGAAGGATCGTGTATACGGGATCGAGTTAGCAGCGCAACATCTGAGCGAAATGAATCTGGGATCGATCATCAAGAAAGTGGGCAAACCTTCAGAGCAAGGGTGGAGCGATCTCAGGGAGGAGTATGTTATTTATTATGAAGCGGCAGATAACCTCGTCTATATTTATGCAGCGGACGAGAAGCTTCCTGCGGGAAAAGTCAGAAATGCAGACAGAATCCAAATCATCAACAAAAAAATGTACGATGAAGCACCCCCAGAGTAAACGTAAAAAAGCCAGTAAGAAGGCTTGCCAACGATAGTTGAATAAAGAGGCTCCAGGAAGTCAATCAAAACTCGACTTTTTGGACGCCTTCTTTTTTTCATTATTGATTGACTATTCGTACGGAAGACGGCAAAATAAAAGTATGCAAAATGAACGAACGCTCGATCAATTTAGTTTTTGTTGATGTGAAATATCATCCGAATGGAGGTCATTCGATGAAAACGGTCATTGTAGGGGCAGCGCGTACCCCGTTTGGTAAGTTTGGCGGAGCTTTGAAAGCGCTATCGGCAGTGGAACTCGGCTCCATTGTAATCAAGGAAGCAGTAGAACGCGCTGGCATTTCCGGCGATCAGGTGGACGAAGTGATCATGGGTATGGTTTTGCAGGCAGGCGCGGGTCAGGTGCCCTCACGCCAGGCGGCTCGCAAGGCTGGTTTGCCGTGGAATGTAGCGAGTGAGACGATCAACAAAGTATGTGCGTCCGGGATGCGTGCAGTGACGATGGGGGATCAGATCATTCGCGCAGGGGACGGAGAAATCATCGTCGCGGGCGGCATGGAGAGCATGAGCAACGCACCGTATGCATTGCCGGATGCACGTAACGGAATGCGGATGGGAGATTCGACCGTTCGCGATCTCATGATGTACGACGGCCTCACTTGCCCGTTTCATCAAGTGGCGATGGCTGTTCATGGCAGCAATGTGGCGGAAGAGAACGGGATTACGCGAGAAGAGCAGGATGCGTGGGCGCTGCGCAGCCAGCAGAGAGCCGCACAAGCGATGGAAAAAGGACTTTTTGCCGAC
The DNA here is from genome assembly GCF_001039275.2 of Brevibacillus brevis. Taxonomy (NCBI): domain Bacteria; kingdom Bacillati; phylum Bacillota; class Bacilli; order Caryophanales; family Paenibacillaceae; genus Brevibacillus; species Brevibacillus brevis. The sequence continues at coordinate 5,950,485 of NZ_CP030117.1, read as the reverse complement.
GAGCTCGTCTCGGTTTCCATTCCGCAAAGAAAAGGGGAGCCACTGCAAGTAACCGTCGATGAAGGACCACGTCCGGATACCACCGAGGAAGGATTGGCGAAGCTGCCACCCGTGTACAAAAAGGACGGAACAATCACGGCAGGCAATGCGCCGGGAATCAACGACGGAGCGGCAGCAATGGTGCTGATGTCAGACGCGAAAGCACAACAGTTGGGGATCAAGCCGCTTGCGACGATACTGGGACACGCCGCGGTCGGCGCAGAGGCTCCTTATATCGCGACAACTCCGGGGCTTGCGATCAACAAGCTCTTGGAAAAGACAGGTGTCTCGCTTTCGGAGATCGATCTATTTGAGGTAAACGAAGCATTTGCCGCAGTGATTTTGACCAGTGGCAAAATCGTTGGCTGGGACGCAGAGAAAGTGAATGTAAACGGGGGAGCGATTGCGTTCGGACACCCGATTGGCGCGAGTGGCGCTCGGATCATTATGCACCTCGCCTATGAATTGAAAAGACGAGGCGGCGGCTTAGGGATCGCGGCAATTTGCAGTGGTGCCGCACAGGGTGACGCTATCTTGATTAAAGTAGAGTAAGGGAGGCCTTTTTGCATGAACGTACAAACGATTATGGTCATCGGAGCAGGACAGATGGGCAGCGGAATTGCCCAAGTAGCGGCGCAGGCTGGCTTTCGCGTTTATTTAAACGACGTCCAGCAAGCATTTGTGGAACGCGGCCTGGCTACGATTACGAAAAACTTGTCGCGCAACGTGGAAAAAGGCAAGCTCAGCGAAGCGGAAAAAGAAACGATTCTCGGTCGTTTGACACTGTCTACTGATCTGGCAGATGCGTCTGATGCAGATTTTGTGGTAGAAGCAGTGACAGAAAACATGGCGGTCAAAACGCAAATCTTTTCCAAACTGGATGAGGTATGTCCGCCGCATACGGTGCTCGCGAGCAATACATCCTCCCTGCCAATTACAGAGATTGCCGCAGTTACGAAGCGTCCGGAAAAAGTGATCGGGATGCATTTTATGAACCCCGTTCCCGTAATGAAGCTGGTTGAGATCATTCGTGGGCTGCAAACATCCGATGAGGTCTATCAGTTGACAGAAGATTTGTCCAAACAAATGAGCAAGGTACCCGTGAGCGTAAACGATTTCCCTGGTTTTGTGTCCAATCGGGTACTGATGCCAATGCTGAATGAAGCGATTTATTGCGTGTACGAAGGAGTTGCAACACCGGAAGCGATTGATGAAGTCATGAAGCTGGGCATGAACCATCCGATGGGGCCGCTTCAGTTGGCCGATTTCATCGGGCTGGACACTTGCCTCTACATTATGGAGGTACTGCACGAAGGGTTCGGTGATTCGAAATACCGCCCATGCCCATTGCTGCGCAAGTACGTCAAAGCAGGTTGGCTAGGCAAAAAATCCGGTCGTGGTTTCTACGTGTACAACTAGGCAAGGTAGTTCAAAAAGTCATCTTTTGATCACGAAGTAGTACTGAAAGCGTATGCGACGTCGAAAGTGGCGTACACCTTCGAAGTCCGGTGCTCATGTAGTTCTCTACATTCCGCTCCTCCTTCTTCAGGTTCTCGCCACTTTCTCGGTGCTGAAATGACGACTTTTTGAACTTTTGCTAGAGAGGACTTTTCGCAGAAAGGTAGGACGGACATGGATTTCCGATTGAACGAAGAGCAAGAGATGATGCGCCGCATGGTGCGAGACTTTGCCCAGAAAGAGATCGCCCCTTTCGTCCCGGTGATGGAAGAGACGGACCAGTTCCCGCGTCAGATCCTGAAAAAGATGGGCGAGATGGGGCTCATGGGCATTCCGATCGCCGAAGAGTGGGGAGGAGCAGGAGCGGACTTTATTTCCTACATTTTGGCCATTCACGAGATTTCCAAGGTGAGTGCGACAGTAGGCGTCATTTTGTCCGTGCATACCTCCGTCGGGACGAACCCGATTCTCTACTTCGGTACCGAGGAGCAAAAACGCAAATACGTGACGAAGCTTGCAAGTGGGGAATACCTCGGGGCTTTTGCCTTGACAGAGCCGCATGCAGGTTCTGATGCGAGCAGTATACGAACCACAGCCGTGAAAAAAGGCGACGAGTACATCCTAAACGGAAACAAAGTGTTCATCACGAACGGCGGAGAAGCAGATACGTATATCGCGTTTGCCGTAACTGACTCTACAAAGGGAACCAAGGGAATATCGGCCTTTATCGTAGACAAGGATACACCGGGCTTCATGGTTGGGAAAAAGGAAAAGAAGATGGGACTACACGGTTCCTACACGACAGAGCTCGTATTCGACAACGCGCGTGTACCGGCTGCCAACCTGCTGGGGCAGGAAGGGGAAGGCTTCTGTATCGCGATGGCGAATCTGGATTCCGGACGAATCGGGATTGCTGCACAAGCCCTTGGTATTGCCGAGGCCGCAGTCCAGTACGCGACAGAGTATGCGCGGGAACGCAAGCAGTTCGGACAATCGATTGGCAAGCAGCAAGCCATCGCCTTCAAGCTGGCTGATATGGCGACGAAAGCAGAAGTAGCCCGGTTGCTGGTATACCGAGCGGCGTGGCTGCGCAGTCAAGGAATCGCTTGTGGAATGGAAGCCTCGATGGCAAAACGCTTTGCCACAGACTCAGCGATGGAGCTCGCCACAGAAGCCGTGCAAATCTTTGGCGGCTATGGCTACACCAGAGAATATCCGGTTGAGCGTCTATTCCGGGATGCGAAAGTAACGCAAATCTATGAGGGCACCAACGAAATTCAGCGAATCGTTATCGCTAAGCATTTGCTTGCTGATTCATAGAAAGATGAAAAACACATGGGGGAGTGATTCATATGAATTTCCAACTGACCGAAGAACATGACATGATGCGCAAAATGATTCGCGACTTTGCAGAGAATCAAGTAGCTCCGACAGCAGCCGAGCGCGATGAAGAAGAGTGCTTTGATCGTTCTATTTTTGAGCAAATGGCTGAGCTTGGACTGACAGGCATTCCTTGGCCGGAACAATACGGCGGAGCAGGTGCAGATTACCTGAGCTACGTCATTGCAGTGGAAGAACTCTCCCGTGTGGATGCCTCCATCGGTGTGACACTGTCCGCACATGTTTCCTTGGCGAGCTGGCCGATTTACAAATTCGGGACAGAGGAGCAAAAGCAAAAGTTTTTGCGTCCATTGGCAGAAGGCAAGAAGATGGGGGCGTACTGTTTGACCGAGGCGGGATCTGGCTCTGATTCTGCAGGAATGCGCACGACAGCCGTACGCGATGGCGATCACTACATTTTAAATGGCACCAAAATTTTCATTACCAATGCAGGCGAAGCAGAAATCTACATCGTATTCGCGGTCACCCAACCAGAGCTGAAGCACAAAGGCATTACGGCTTTCATCGTTGAAAAAGGCACGGACGGCTTCACGATGGGGAAAAAGGAGAAAAAGCTGGGTATCCGTTCCTCGCCAACACTTGCGGTCAATTTTGAAGATGTGCGCGTGCCGGTAGAAAATAGGCTGGGCGAAGAAGGACAAGGGTTCAAGATCGCGATGATGACATTGGACGGAGGAAGAAACGGTATCGCCGCTCAAGCATTGGGAATTGCACAAGGTGCGTACGAGCATGCACGGAATTATGCCAAAGAACGCAGCCAGTTTGGCAAACCAATCGCTTCCTTGCAGGCAATCCAGTTCAAATTGGCAGACATGGCTACCAAGATCGAGGCATCCCGTTTGCTCACTTACCAAGCAGCGTGGTTGGAGGATCAAGGTCTTCCATATGGCAAAGCATCTGCGATGTCCAAAGTATTTGCAGGAGATACAGCAATGGAAGTAACAACTGAGGCTGTTCAAGTTTTCGGTGGTTATGGCTACACACGGGAGTATCCTGTGGAGCGCTTCATGCGTGATGCCAAAATTACACAAATCTATGAAGGAACAAATGAAATCCAACGTGTCGTGATCAGCAATTTCCTGCTAAAAGAGTAGGAAGCTGTCCCGTCTTCCAACACAATTACACTCATAGAAAAGAAAAGTTTGGCTTTGTGCTCTTACTCGCGTATAATGATCTGCGAATGATACAAAAGTAGAGTGTTTGCGCCTTCTTTTCTATGAGGCGTCTGACCAAACGCTCAGTCGGTTGGAAAGGTGGATTTTGGAGTGTCTGACAAGAGAAAAACGATACCGTCCCTGGTAAAGGACCCAAAACTGATCGAGAGAAGACGAGAGCAGATTATTGAGGCTGCCGTTCATCTCTTCATTAATAAAGGTTTTCATAAAACGACGACAAGGGAGATTGCCCGGGCGTCTGGATTTAGTATTGGTACGTTGTACGAGTATATCGAGTCAAAAGAAGACGTGCTTTATCTTGTTTGCGATGCCATTCATGCGGAGATGGAGACGCGCTTGCGTGAGGCGATCAATTTCAACGGAACTGGCTTGAAAACATTAAAGGTCGCACTAAAGAGCCTGATCCGCGTAATGGATCAGATGAGCGACCGCGTTTTGCTTATTTATCAGGAAGCCAAATCATTGCCAAAAGAAACACTCCGCTACGTGTTGGGGCGTGAAGAAGCGATTTCGCACATTTTCGTCGAAATTCTGGAAAAAGGGATTGCCGATGGTTCGCTGCGCATTGACGAAAAGAACGTCAAGCTGATGGCCGACAATATCATGGTGCTGGGCGAAATGTGGGTCTTCCGCCGCTGGGCATTGAAAAAGCACTATACCATTGAGGAGTACACAGAGAAGCAAATTGCCCTGTTGCTTCGCGAAATCAGTGTCTCCGATTAAGAAGAAAGTTTGAAAAGTCTGGGAAACAAAGAGTGCCAAGCATACCTCGCGTCTACCGCGCCTTGATCTGCTTGGCTCTGTTTTTCCGCCTTTTTAAACTTATGAAAAGGAGAGTGGAACGATGGAAACGGAAGTGTATCGTCCGCAAAACAAGGTTCGCTTTGTGACCGCAGCCAGTCTGTATGATGGTCACGATGCCTCGATTAATATCATGCGCCGTATTTTACAATCGTCGGGAGTAGAGGTCATCCATCTCGGACACAACCGCTCTGTTGACGATATTGTAACAGCCGCTGTCCAGGAGGATGTGCAAGGGATTGCCATCAGTTCCTACCAAGGCGGTCATGTGGAGTATTTCAAATACGTAATTGATCTATTACGCGAGCGGGGAGCAGAGCATATCCGTGTTTTTGGCGGCGGTGGCGGCGTTATCGTTCCACGCGAGATTCGGGAATTGGAAGAGTACGGAGTCTGTAAAATTTACTCGCCAGATGATGGCAGACGATTGGGCTTGCAAGGCATGATCAACGACATGATCAGACATAGCGATTTTCCAACCGTTAAGCAACTGGAGGAAGAAGTAGCAGGCTTGCGCGAGCAAAACCATCAGGCGATTGCCCGGCTTATTTCCGTTGCTGAGTATGCAGTGGACCAACCCGTATGGACAGAACCTCTCCGGGAAATTTTAGTGGAAGCTGATTCAACCATTCCGGTATTAGGGATCACAGGCACGGGTGGAGCAGGAAAAAGCTCATTAACTGATGAGCTTGTTCGTCGATTTATTCGCACTTATCCCGAGAAGACGGTTGCGATCTTGTCTGTCGATCCATCCAAGCAAAAATCAGGTGGAGCGTTACTAGGTGACCGTATCCGTATGAATGCGAATTCGACACCGCGCGTATACATGCGCAGTCTCGCCACCCGCAAATCAGGCATGGAGCTGTCTGCTGCATTAAAAGACGCGATTCAAGTAACCCGTTCTGCCCATTTTGATCTGATTATTGTGGAAACGAGCGGGATTGGTCAGGGGGATGCGCAGGTCACAGAAGTGTGCGACGTCTCCATGTACGTCATGACCAGTGAATTCGGGGCACCATCCCAGTTGGAAAAGATTGATATGCTGGACTTTGCTGATGTGATCGCGATCAATAAATTTGAGCGCAAAGGCTCGGAGGACGCTCTTCGCGAGGTTCGCAAGCAATATCGACGCAATCATCAGCTTTTTGAGCTGCCGGATGAAAAGGTTCCTGTGTATGGTACGATTGCGAGCCAGTTTAACGATCCGGGAACGAATGTGTTATTTGCTGCCTTGATGCATCGAATGGTAGAAAAGACTGGCGTTGACTGGCCTGTGGAGCATCTGGATACGACTCCTGTTAACATTCATAAAACTTCGTTGATTCCGACAGAGAGAATCAATTATTTGCAAGACATTGCCAACACCGTCCGCCAATACCGTGCCTATGCCGAAGAGCAGTCGTTGATTGCCCGCAAGCTGTTCCAGTTGCAGGGCGCAAAGGAGACGGTACTTGCCTCGGGAGATTCTGCGGCTACCGAGCTGGCAGCGGTGCTCGATAAGCAAATCGTTCTTTTTGAAGAAAAGCTACATCCGGAGTGCCGACGTATTCTCGAAAATTGGCCTAAGCTGAAGGAAGCGTATCGGAAGGATCAATTCGTCACGAAAATTCGCGACAAGGAATTGATTACCAAGCTTTTCAGTGTATCGTTGTCTGGTACACGCATTTCAAAAGTAGCCGTCCCTGATTACGAGGATTGGGGCGAAATTTTAAAGTGGTCGTTAAAAGAAAACGTACCAGGTGAATTCCCTTATACCGCAGGAGTATTTCCGTTTAAACGTGAGGGAGAGGACCCTAAGCGACAATTTGCGGGCGAAGGTACTCCAGAGCGGACGAACAAACGCTTTCACTTCCTGTCTCAAAATGATGATGCGAAGCGACTCAGTACGGCTTTTGACTCGGTTACGCTGTATGGTGAGGACCCTGACTACCGCCCGGACATTTACGGGAAGATCGGTACGAGTGGGGTTAGCATTTGCACCCTGGATGACATGAAAAAGCTGTACGCCGGCTTTGATCTATGTGCACCTAGCACTTCTGTGTCCATGACGATCAACGGTCCTGCGCCCATGATTTTGGCCATGTTCATGAATACGGCGATTGAGCAGCAGCTAGATGCTTTTGTCCAAAAAGAAGGGCGCCAGCCTACCGAGGACGAAGCGAAGCAAATCAGGGCGTACACGCTGTCGACCGTTCGCGGAACCGTTCAGGCGGATATTTTGAAAGAGGATCAGGGGCAAAACACGTGTATCTTCTCGACAGAATTTGCCTTGCGGATGATGGGGGATATCCAGCAGTATTTTATCGATCAGAAAGTGCGGAACTACTACTCTGTGTCCATTTCCGGCTATCATATTGCGGAGGCGGGGGCGAATCCGATTACGCAGCTTGCGTTTACGCTGTCTAACGGATTTACCTACGTCGAGTACTATTTAAGCCGTGGCATGAACATCGATGACTTTGCGCCGAACTTGTCTTTCTTCTTCTCCAATGGTCTCGATCCGGAATACACCGTGATTGGACGTGTGGCTCGCCGGATTTGGGCAACCGTGATGAAGAATCGTTATGGTGCAAATGACCGCAGCCAAAAGCTGAAGTACCACATCCAGACATCCGGCCGTTCCTTGCACGCGCAGGAGATGGATTTCAACGATATCAGAACGACCTTGCAGGCCTTGATTGCCATTTACGACAACTGTAATTCACTTCACACGAATGCATACGACGAGGCGATTACGACCCCGACAGAGAATTCTGTGCGGCGCGCGATGGCGATTCAGATGATCATCAACAAGGAAATGGGACTCGCGAAAAATGAGAACCCGCTTCAAGGGGCATTCATCATCGACGAGTTGACTGATCTGGTAGAAGAGGCAGTTATGCAAGAGTTCGAGCGGATCAGTTCTCGCGGAGGCGTGCTGGGAGCGATGGAGACTCAATACCAGCGCGGCAAAATTCAAGACGAGTCCATGTATTACGAGATGAAAAAGCATACAGGCGAGCTGCCAATTATTGGGGTGAACACGTTCATCAATCCGAATGCATCTGAGGACGATTACGAGATTGAATTGGCTCGGGCAACCGAAGAGGAAAAAGAACAGCAAATCATAAATCTCCGTGCATTCCAGGAGCGCCACAAGGATGTGTCTGCGACTGCGCTGCGGCGCCTGCAGGAAGTGGCCATGGCGGGAGAGAACATCTTTGCTGAGCTGATGGAGACGGTAAAAGTAGCATCGCTTGGACAAATCAGTGCTGCTCTGTATGAAGTAGGCGGTCAATACCGCAGAAATATGTAAGACAAATCCCTCGGTAGCGATTGCCGAGGGATGTCTTTGGTTTTGGTGTCGACAAGAATTAGTCAGCCCCTGTTTGAAAGCCTTGCATTTTCGTCTAAAATAAGGAATACTGTATGATAGCCTTCTTATGTTGTACGATGTACAATCGAAGAAATCGATATCATTTATGAATGACTTATACCAGCCTGCGTCCCCCGAACAGGGCACCGGGTCAGTATTCAAATCAATCGTTTTTATATGGAAAGGACGTGCCCTGAGTGAGTCAATTGTTTGCTCATATGGATTCCGAGAAACTGAGTGAGATGGCGTTAGTTGACATTGCGTATGAAATTTTGCGTGAAACTAACCGCACTTACAACTTCCGCGAGCTGATGAATGAACTGGTTGCAGTGCGCAAGCTGACAGATGAACAACTCATGGCAATCATCGCGCAAGTATACACAGAAATTAACATTGATGGCCGCTTCGTGTGCCTCGGTGACAACGTATGGGGATTGAAACGCTGGTACCCAACCGACACCGTGGAAGAAACCCAAGAGGGTGGCGGAACGAAGAAGAAGAAAATCGTCACGGAAGACGACTTCGACGATTACGATTCCGAAGACGAAGGTGTCGAAGAATTCGAGGACGACGATGTTGTCATCTTTGAGGACGAAGAGGAATTCGTTGACGAGGATTCTGAAATCGAAGAAGAAGAAATCGATGGAGAAATCGACGAGGAAGAACTCGAAGACGAAGATGATGAGATGTTCGAAGAGGACGAAGAGCTTGAGGAAGAGGAATCTGACGAAGAGCTCGACGACGAAGACGAGAAATAGGTCCTTGACTTCCGCTTGAGGGACAGATAAAATACTCCTTGGGCTTCACATGAAGAAGGATCAAATATGGGAAACTATAAAACAAAAGTGCCCCTACCCCATTTCTTTACGGGATAGGACTCGCTTTTGTTTTTCTTTTTTTTTGGAGCCGTCTTCATTCGATTTTTATAACAACTTAAGGGTGAGGGAAAGAGGGGACGTAACGATGACGAAGTATATTTTTGTGACAGGCGGGGTTGTATCCTCGTTGGGAAAAGGAATTACAGCGGCTTCTCTGGGCCGACTCTTGAAAAATAGGGGTCTGAAGGTAACCATCCAGAAGTGTGACCCATACATCAACGTTGACCCGGGAACAATGAGTCCGTATCAACACGGGGAAGTTTTCGTAACGGACGATGGTGCGGAAACAGACCTGGACTTGGGCCACTATGAGCGCTTTATCGATATCAACCTGAGCGCTAACTCCAATATGACGACTGGTAGAATTTACTCGACTGTCATCGCCAAAGAACGCCGTGGCGACTATTTGGGAGGAACCGTTCAAGTTATTCCTCACATCACGAACGAAATCAAAGATCGCATTTTCCGTGCAGGTCGCGAAACCGGGGCAGATGTAGTGATTACCGAGATCGGTGGAACTGTAGGGGATATCGAGAGCTTGCCATTCCTTGAATCCATTCGTCAGATCAAAAGTGACATCGGTCGCGAAAACGTCATGTACATTCACGTAACCCTGGTACCATACATCAAGGCAGCAGGTGAAATGAAAACCAAGCCTACGCAACATAGCGTGAAAGAACTGCGCAGCTTGGGTATTCAACCAAATGTAATCGTGACACGTACCGAGCAACCGATGACGCAAGAAATGAAAGACAAGTTGGCTCTGTTCTGTGATATCGATAAAAATGCGGTAGTGGAATGTGTAGACGCTGATAGCCTTTACGATGTACCACTGCAATTGCAAGCACAAGGATTGGACGATTATGTATGCCGCCACTTGGGTCTGACTTGCCAAGAAGCGGATATGACAGAGTGGAAATCGCTCGTATCGAAAATCAAAAACCTGTCCAAGACGACTACCATTGCAATCGTTGGTAAATATGTAGAATTGCATGATGCGTACTTGTCCGTAGCAGAAGCGCTGTACCATGGTGGCTATGCGAACGACTCCAAAGTAGAAATCAAATGGGTGCACGCGGAAGAAGTTACGCCAGAAAATGTTGGCGAACTGCTCGGTGATGTAAAAGGTATCCTCGTACCAGGCGGCTTTGGCGATCGTGGTATCGAAGGTAAAATCATCGCTACGCGCTATGCTCGTGAAAATAAAGTACCATTCCTCGGAATTTGCCTGGGTATGCAAATCGCTGTGATCGAGTTCGCTCGCCACGTAGCGGGTATGGACGGCGCAAACAGCTCCGAGATCAACCCGAATACAGCATATCCGGTTATTGACCTCTTGCCAGAGCAAAAAGATATCGAGGACAAGGGCGGTACAATGCGTCTGGGTCTCGGTCCAACCAAAGTGGAAGAAGGCACGCTGACTGAGGCTGCATACGGAAGTACCCTGGTTTATGAGCGTCATCGTCATCGTTATGAAGTGAACAACGAATACCGTGATCAATTGGCGCAGTTGGGCTTGCGTTTTGCAGGTACAACTCCAGATGGTCGTCTGGTTGAAATCGTGGAAGTTCCAGAACATCCATGGTATGTAGCGACACAGTTCCATCCAGAGTTCACATCCCGTCCGAACCGTCCACAGCCACTGTTCCGTGACTTCGTGAAGGCTTCCCTGAACAAATAACATAGTTCGTTAAATAGAAAGACGCACCCGCGATGTATAGTCGCAGGTGCGTCTTGTGCTTTCCAAAGCAGATCAATGGAACAAGGGAGATAGCCAGGCTACCCAGTAGGCGGACGGAATGAGCAGGAATTGAGCCAAAATCGTTCCGATAAAACGTGAGATCATCAGCCACAGGTACATGTCGCGAATCGATTGCTGCGTGGTTTTCCCTTGCATTGCTTTTTCTGTCAAAAGGGCAATTTGCGGGTCTACCAGAATCGTCATGAAAATCGTGGCAAAGCCGTTGATTAATCCGGAAGACATCAGAACAGTTGCTTTGTAATCCGGGGCTAGCAATGTCGCGTACAACACGGACAGTACGCTGCTTGTGTAGATAGCTGTCCCCAATGCATTAAGTAACAGTAATCGTTTGGGAACGCCTTTGATTCGAAACCGAGAGATGGCTTGCCAGCTAGGAATCCGGACATGATGGTGGACACGGCGGATGGTTTCGACAGTAACTGCCGTGCGAATCATTTGCGGAATTGAGCCCGCTATCTCCAAGTGCGAGATCATTCGTTTCGATAGTTGGACAAAAGTGGGGAACAGTACGATAGCCGCCAAGGTTCCGAGCGAGGACGCTGCAATAATCACGTGCAATTGCGTGCTAGGATCAAAGTGCTCGATCGCAGCTTGATCCATCAATCCCCCGGTAAAGGGTCCTTGAATCAGGTTGGAAGTACGGGAGAGGAGCAATACGATCCCGACCAGAGACATCGCTACAGCTATCCTGCCTGTTTGTACCCCTGCAAAACGGATTCCGTAGGTAAGTGTCTCTGTTGTATGGATAATAAATGTTAACAAGCAAATCAGCCACAGAGCATCCATAGTAAGTATCTGGCTCCTTGTGTGTAGGGGAAATTGGTTTTTCCCATTATACTCGAAATGAGGCCTGTGGGAAATTTTAAGCAGACGTTCAGCAAAAAAGGTGAAGGAGTTTCCTGATTTTAGGCGAACCCATAATAATTAAGAAAACGCATTCGTCAGGGGGGAATCAGAATGTTCGACAAACAAGATAAAAAGGTACTGGTTGTGGATGACCAGTATGGGATTCGCATTTTACTGTATGAGGTGCTGGGAAAAGAAGGGTACAAGACCTTTCAGGCAGCAAACGGGAAAATGGCATTAGAGATTGTGGAAAAAGAATCGCCAGATTTGGTTATCCTCGACATGAAGATCCCTGGGATGGATGGTATTGAGATCTTGAAACACATCAAGAAGATCAATCAGGAAATCAAAGTCATCATGATGACAGCTTACGGAGAGCTGGACATGATCAAAGAAGCAACACAACTGGGAGCATTGACTCATTTTACAAAGCCATTTGATATCGATGAACTACGAATGGCGGTGCATCAGCAATTAGCTTGTTAGGAACTGACTGCTAAGGTCAGGGTACAAGCGTCCCTGTTAACAAATGCTTGTCTGTGGTATAATAAGCCACATGACTGAAGTCTGCTAGAGGAGGATTTACAAAATGCCACTGGTACCTATGACCGCTTTTACCGAAGACGTCAAAAAGCATAAATACGCCGTCGGACAATTTAACCTGAACAATCTGGAGTTTACTCAAGCGATTACGGAAGCTGCGATGGAAGAAAAATCGCCTGTGATCTTTGGTGTTTCTGAGGGTGCATTGAAATACATGGGGATCGATTATACAGTAGCGATTGCAAAAGTGGCTGCTGAACGCGCAGGAGTTCCTGTTGCTTTGCATCTTGACCATGGTAGCAATTTCGACATGGTAATGAAGTGCATTCGCGCTGGGTTCTCTTCTGTTATGTTCGATGGTTCCCATCATTCGTTTGAAGATAACCTTCGCCTGACCAAACAGGTTGTAGAGGCTGCTCACGCTGTTGGCGTATCGGTAGAAGGTGAACTCGGTACCATCGGCGGAGTGGAAGACGACTTGTCTGTTGACGAGGAAGATGCTACTCTGGCAAATCCTGAGGAAGCAATCCGCTTCTGGGAAGAAACAAAAGTAGACTACGTAGCGATTGCTGTAGGTACAGCACACGGTATGTACAAAGGAGTTCCAAAAATCCGCTACGACATTATCGAAAAAGTAGCGAGCAACATTGGAGCGCCGATCGTTCTTCACGGTGGTTCCGGCGTACCAGACGAAGCGATTATCGAATCCATCCGTTTGGGCGTAGGAAAAATCAATGTAAATACAGAAAGCCAAGTCGCATGCACGGAAACAGTTCGCAAAGTGCTGGCTGCTAAGCCGAATGAGATCGACCCACGCAAATACCTGAGCCCTGCTCGCGATGCGATCAAGGAAGTAGTAAAAGGAAAAATGCGCTTGTTCGGAAGCAGCAACCGCGCGTAACTGGGAGGCTAATCATGCGTTTTTTGATTGATACAGCAAACGTTGAAGAAATCCGCGAGATTCACGAATGGGGAGTTCTGGCAGGTGTAACGACAAATCCGTCCCTGGTTGCCAAAGAAGGACGCGATTTTGTAGAAACCCTGAAAGAAATTCTCGATATTGTTGACGGTCCGATCAGTGCCGAAGTCATCAGTACAGATGCAAAAGGCATGATTGAAGAGGGAGAGAAGCTCGCTGCTCTTTCGAAAAACATCGTCATCAAGCTGCCAATGACCGCAGAAGGTTTGAAGGCAACGAAGTATTTTGCTAAACGCAAAATCAGAACAAACGTAACACTGGTGTTCTCCGCGAACCAGGCACTTTTGGCTGCGCGCGCAGGTGCGAGCTTTGTGTCTCCGTTCTTGGGACGCCTGGATGATATTGGTCAAGATGGCATGCAATTGATCGAAGATATTGCAGAAATCTTTTCTGTTCATGGTATCGACACCGAGATCATTGCGGCATCTGTGCGCCACCCTGTTCACGTAACAGAGGCAGCTCGCCGTGGTTCTCACTTCGCTACCATTCCAGCGAAAGTATTCAAACAACTGATTGCCCATCCACTGACAGACAGTGGCTTGGAGAAATTCCTCGCTGACTGGGCAAGCATGCAAAAATAAGGACATGTGTTGAAAGTCCAAGCACCTTTTCCATTGGGGAAGGTGCTTCTTTCCCGATTACGCCTGAGGAGAGCAAAGCATGGATAAGCTGATCATCAACGGTGGAAAACCGCTCGCGGGGACGGTGACCATCAGCGGAGCAAAAAACAGCGCAGTCGCACTCATCCCAGCAGCGTTGCTGGCAGATGGACCCGTTGTTATTGAGAATCTCCCCCGTATTCAGGATGTAGGTATTTATCACGAGCTCTTGCAGGAAATGGGAGCTGACGTGCTGTTCGAAGAAGATTGGATGGAAATCGATGGACGCGGTATGAGGCTGATGCTCATGCCAAATGGTCGCATCAAAAAGCTTCGCGCCTCGTACTATTTGTGGGGAGCCTTGCTCGCCAAGTTCGGTGAAGCGCAGGTTGGCTTGCCAGGTGGCTGTGATTTGGGCCCGCGTCCAGTAGATTTGCATATCAAAGGCTTTGAAGCGATGGGCGCCGAGGTGGAGAACAAAAACGGAGTCATGACTATTCGTGCCCAAAATGGACGGTTGCAGGGCGCGCGAATTTATCTCGATCTGGTCAGTGTTGGTGCGACCATTAACATTATGCTGGCTGCTGCCAAAGCAGATGGTGTGACCATTATTGAAAACGCTGCCCGTGAGCCTGAGATCGTCGATGTAGCGACCTTGCTCAACAACATGGGAGCAAACATCAAAGGCGCGGGAACGGACATGATCCGCATTCAAGGCGTAGAGCGCTTGCGCGGATGCCGTCATACGATTATCCCTGATCGCATCGAAGCGGGGACGTACATGATTGCAGCAGCGGCTACGAACGGCAATGTGATGGTGGAGAATGTCATTCCAAAGCATTTGGAGTCTGTGACGGCCAAGCTGCGCGAAATCGGTGTGCAAGTGGTAGAGCAGGATGATAGTATCCAAGTCATCGGATATGATTCTTATCGATCAATCGATGTGAAAACGAGTCCGTATCCGGGTTTTCCAACGGATCTCCAGCAGCCGATCACGACCTTGCTGACTCTTGCCAAAGGCTCAAGCATCGTGACGGACAATATTTACAGCTCGCGTTTTCGACATGTAGATGAACTGCGCCGTATGGGAGCTTCCTTGAGGATTGAAGGAAGATCGGCTGTCATCGAAGGCGGAAGCAAACTGAATGGTGCCAAAGTGGTAGCTTCGGATTTGCGTGCGGGAGCAGCTCTGTTCATTGCCGGACTGGCAACAAACGGCACGACAGAATTAGAAGGACTTGAACATATAGATCGTGGCTACGAAAACTTGGTGGGCAAACTGCAAGCCTTGGGGGCCGATATTACTCGGGTAGGCCTGCAAAGCATGGAAAACCACCAGCGTTAACCAATCACCAGGAGAGGAGTCTTCCAGAATGGAACGCAGTTTAACACTTGAACTGGTACGTGTGACTGAAGCTGCTGCTTTGGCTTCTGCCAGTTGGATGGGTCTCGGAAAAAAAGATGAGGCTGACGATGCGGCAACGACCGCAATGCGCAATGAATTTATGAAAGTGCCGATGGATGGCGTGGTAGTAATTGGTGAGGGCGAAATGGACGAAGCACCAATGCTGTACATCGGTGAGCGTTTGGGCCAGGGAGTGGCTCCGGCAGTCGATGTGGCTGTTGACCCTTTGGAGGGAACCAATATCCTCGCAAAAGGTACATGGGGAGCGATTTCGGTCATTGCCATTGCAGACCGTGGAAATTTGTTGCATGCTCCTGACATGTATATGGAGAAAATGGCAGTAGGGCCTAAAGCAGTCGGCAAAGTCGATATCAACGCACCGGTTCGTGACAACCTGAAAGCGGTAGCGCAAGCACAGGGGAAAGATATCAGCGATTTGGTTGCTATTGTGCTTGACCGTGATCGTCACTCTAGGGTGATCCACGAAATTCGTGAGGCAGGTGCGCGTATTCGCCTCATCTCAGACGGAGACGTAGCTGCTGCGATCAATACTGCTTTCCCGGATACAGGTGTAGACATTTTGTTCGGTTCTGGAGGAGCTCCTGAAGGTGTTCTGGCAGCAGTTGCCTTGAAATGCCTCGGGGGAGAAATTCAGGGCAAGCTGTTACCACAAAATGAAGATGAGATTAAACGCTGTGTCAAAATGGGATTAACGAACCCTCATCAAGTACTGTTCATGGATGATTTGGTGAAAGGTGATGACGCCATTTTTGCAGCGACAGGTGTAACAGATGGCGAGTTGCTCAAAGGGGTTCGCTTCCAAGGAACTCGTGCGACGACTAATTCCGTTGTTATGCGTGCAAAAACCGGAACGGTACGTTTCATTGAAGGGAACCACCGCTTAGAACGCAAGCCGAGTAACGGTTTGTAAGAAAACAATTTTCGCATTTATTTGTTGAGCTAGGTTTTTTAAGAGTAAATAAAGAGTGGTGGATGTATGTTACTTTCTGAACTAGAAGAAAAGAAGTTGACCGACCTCTATAAGCTTGCCAAGGAATACCATATTCCGTACTACTCCCAGCTGAAGAAGAAGGAATTGATTTTCGCGATTCTTCGGGCACGAGCGGAGCGGGATGGTCTCATGTTTATGGAGGGGGTTCTCGAAATATTGCCGGAGGGATACGGTTTCCTTCGTCCCATTAACTATCTCCCCAGTTCGGAAGATATCTACATCTCCCAGTCGCAGATTCGCCGTTTTGATCTGCGGATGGGGGATGTGGTATCTGGAAAAGCAAGACCACCGAAGGAGAATGAACGTTATTTTGGACTCCTTCAAGTAGAGGCAGTGAACGGAGAAGACCCTGAGACAGCCGCAGAGCGTCTACATTTCCCCGCATTGACACCGTTGTATCCTCAAACCAAGCTTGTATTGGAGACAGCCCCTGCACGTGTTTCCACTCGCCTGATGGATCTTCTCTCTCCTGTTGGACTGGGTCAGCGTGGATTGATTGTGGCTCCGCCAAAAGCGGGGAAAACCATGCTGATCAAAGAGATTGCCAACAGCATTACCGAAAGCCGCCCGGATATCCACTTGTTTGTCTTGCTCATTGATGAGCGTCCGGAAGAGGTGACGGATATGCAACGATCTGTCAAAGGAGAGGTAGTTGCCTCGACTTTTGACGAGTTGCCTGAGAATCACATCAAAGTTGCTGAGCTTGTCTTGGAGCGTGCGAAGCGACTGGTTGAGCACAAAAAAGACGTGGTGATCCTGCTGGATTCCATTACACGTCTCGCTCGTGCCTACAACTTGGTTATTCCTCCAAGTGGTCGAACATTGTCCGGTGGTATTGATCCGGCAGCCTTCCATCGTCCGAAGCGCTTTTTTGGTTCAGCGCGGAACATTGAAGAAGGCGGCAGCTTGACCATTTTGGCTACGGCTTTGGTTGAGACCGGCTCTCGCATGGACGATGTGATCTATGAGGAGTTCAAAGGAACCGGAAACATGGAGCTTCATTTGGATCGCAAGCTGGCGGAGCGCAGAATTTTCCCGGCGATCGATATCCGCCGTTCGGGTACGCGCCGCGAAGAGCTTCTGCTCACCAAAGAAGAGCTGGATAAACTGTGGATGATCCGGAAGAACATGAATGAAACAAATGAGTTTGTCGACTCCTTTATTAAAAAGTTGGCAGATACAAAAACAAACGAAGAATTTTTGCAAACCCTTGAATCTAAGCAACAGAGCAGAGGGAAAGCAGCTAGCACGACGGTGAGTTCATGATGACTCACCGTCATTTTTTTTGTGGCGTTGGCATACCGTTAGGAAGGGAGCTGGAAAAGAAGGAGGAGATGCTTCGTGGAGTACGTGCAAGTTAGCGCTCCGGTGGAGTCACAGATGGAAGCGAAAAAAGCTGTCGTGGAGCAGGCGCTATTTAAAGCGTTTAATCCCTATGCCAGTCTGGCTTCACCCTCACCAGCAACGAAAGGAAAATCGGTGGTGTACGCTGTTCGGCAAGGAGATACGCTATCCGGTATTGCCCAGCGCTACGGTCTATCTTTGAAAAATCTGGTAGAGGCTAATAGTATTACGAATCCCCATCTGTTGAGTGTGGGCATGAAGCTAATTATCAAGCGTGATGAAGTCGGACATATGGTGAAACGAGGAGAAACGCTGGATTACATAGCAAGACGGTATGGTGTGAGTCGGGAATCGTTAATCGAACGAAATCCGCTACTAAAATGGCTGTCGGACAACCTGTATGTAGGACAGGTCGTGTATGTCCCTATCGCTAAGGGTAATCCGATGTTGGGCAATGATCCAGAGCAGAAGCGAAGTGCCGTTCAAGCGGCAAGTCGGCAAGTGATTACGAGGATTCGCGGCGGTCTCAGTTGGCCAGTCAGAGAAGCTACGCTTACAAGCGGATTTGGTGCGCGTTGGGGAAAAACACACAAGGGTGTGGATTTGTGGAATGAACAGGAAGCAAAGACACCGATCTTGGCAGCAAGGGCAGGAGTTGTTGTGGAGGCAGGGGCCAACAGGTCAGGGTACGGGCGGATGGTCGTAATTGATCACGGAGATGGCTTGCAAACTTTTTATGCCCATATGCGTCTCTTGCTGGTGTCACCTGGTCAAACTGTAGAAGCGGGGGAGATATTGGGATACATGGGGCAAACGGGTAACTCTACGGGATATCATTTGCACTTTGAAGTGCGACAGGATGATGTGCCGATTAATCCACTTCCCTATCTTGGCAGGTAACCCTATACAATTTACATTGCTTTTTCAATGCGATACAATGGGCAAAGCAAAGAAGCGAGGCGATTTTCCCATGTATTTAGTTTACGCAGATGAAAAAGGCAATGTATACGACCACCCAGGTCTTTTTGCAGTGGCTCGTAACGGAGATATATTGACAGAAATTCTGGAAGAAGAACTGATCCCGCTCCCGGAAGGATCGACGTTGGTCAGTTTGCCGGACACCGAGCCGATCGGAATGGACCCTGACACAGGTGAAATGGTCAAGTTGGATGGCTGTACAGCAGTAGGCGCACTTGTGCCACAAGGAATTACAAGGCTCTTGCTGCCAGGCTATGTGAAAACGAACAAGGAAAGCAAGCTGCCGTTGTTTGGCTATTCCGCAGTCGTCTGGAAGGATAACCGATTCTGGGTAACGGGGCGTGAGAGTGACGATATTTACAAATGGGACCCGTTGAACTTCCCGATGGATGAACTGCGCCAGCGAGTGGCAAAGACGTTGGAGACGTTTCCGCAAAACCGCATTTTGAACCACTTGTCCCACTGTGCGTTGGAGTACGAATGCTTGACGGCCTCCAATAACTTTTTCAACCGCTGGGAAGGCAGCTTGCCTGTTTCCTATACCTGTAATGCCGGTTGCTACGGCTGTATTTCCGAGCAACCAGATGACAGTGGTTTCCCTTCTCCACAGACACGGATGAATTTCAAACCGACAGAGGACGAGCTGGTAGAAGTCATGCTGCACCACTTGAAAACACCGGAGAGCATTATCAGCTTCGGACAGGGGTGCGAGGGTGAGCCTTCTACGATGGCTTCCATCATTGTTCCTGCTATGCGTCGTGTACGGGAAACGACAGATATGGGCTTTATCAACATCAATACGAATGCGGGCTTGACGGATCATATCAAAGGCATTGTTGATGCCGGGCTTGATCTGATGCGCGTGAGTATCATCAGTGCGATTGACGAACACTATAATGCCTACTACCGCCCGCGCAACTACACGTTGGAAAATGTAGCGCGTTCTGCTGAGTACGCTGCATCCAAGGGTGTGTATACGTCGATTAACTACCTGTGCTTCCCTGGCGTGTTTGACCGCGAAGAGGAAATGGAAGCGATGATCGAGTTCATCCGCAGAACAGGCATTAAGCTGATTCAGTTGCGGAATCTGAATATCGATCCAGAGAGCTACTTGGCGATGATTCCAAAAGCGCAAGGCGAAGTATTTGGCATGAAGCAAGCCATCGAAATTTATCAGCAAGAGCTGCCAGATGTGGTAATCGGTTCGTTTACGCATATTCCTCCAGATCTGCTCCAGCGTAGGAAAAACATGGCGTAATCGGCCAACCAGTTGCATTTTGGCAGTGTTTCATGCTACTATCTGATATGTGTTTATATAACTCTGTTTCGGCAAACGATTCAGGGCGGAAAGAGGTGTAGAAGAGATGAAACAAGACATTCATCCTAAGTACAACGTAGTAACAGTTAGCTGCGCATGCGGTAACGAATTTGAATCCGGTTCCGTGAAACAAGTGCTGAAAGTGGAGATCTGCTCCAACTGCCACCCTTTCTTCACAGGAAAACAAAAATTCGTTGATGCAGGCGGCCGTGTAGACCGTTTCAAACGCAAATACAATCTGTAAGAATCAGAATGTATGGGAACAACCAGGTAGAGCAATCTGCCTGGTTTTGTCTTTTTCTGGCACTAAGTTTTTCGGGAGGACAAACGATGACTGCCATAGTCTGGTTCCGTCGGGATCTGCGCTTGCACGACCATGCTGCTCTGTATGCAGCTATGCTCACAGGCGATCCGATTATCCCTGTTTATATAGTGGAGGAGTCGCTTTGTCGTTCTGCGGCTGCAGGAGATAAGCGGCTGTATGCGCATTTTTCCGCGATAGCTGCACTCGACGACGCTTTGGCTCAACTGGGAGGACGCCTCCTGATTCGCCACGGCAACCCACAGCAAGTGCTCTGTCAATTAGCGCAAGAGACGGGTGCAAATAAGCTGTTTTTCAATCGGGATTATACGCCAGAGGCTCGCAAGCGAGACGAGCTCGTGTCAGAAGTGTTGAGCAGTCAGGGCGTGTTTGTACATACATGCAAGGATCTGATTTTGCATGAGCCCGGGGAAATTATGACGAAGCTGCGGGCACCGTATGCCGTTTTTACGCCTTATCGCCGCGTTTGGCAGACGCTCCCAAAAGACCGACCGTTCCCTCAACCGACAAGATGGAATCTATTGGATGGGTTGAAGGAGTTAGCGAGTGAGCCAGTTCCTACTGTGGAGGCGTTTGGACGAAAACGACCAATCGGTACCGAGTGGGAGATGGAACAGTTCGGGGAGCAAGCGGCACGTAAACGATTGCAGCAATTTTTAGATGGTGACATTTATACGTATAAAGAAAAACGCGACATGCCAGGGGTGAATGCGACCTCCCGGCTGTCTTTTGCTCTCAACGCAGGTACTCTGTCTATACGAACGGTGTATCATAGCGTACAGGAAGTGCTTGCTGGGGCACGGGGTGAGCAGGTTACCTCGATCGAAGCTTTTCTTACGGAACTCATTTGGAGAGAATTTTATCAGCAGGTGCTCTATTTCCATCCGCACACGACTGACCATGCCTATTTGCCACAATTTGAAAAGGTCGCTTGGGAAAACAGGACGGACCTTTTTACCCGTTGGTGTCAAGGGGAGACGGGCTACCCGATTGTCGATGCTGCCATGAAGCAGTTGAATGAGACGGGATGGATGCACAATCGGCTGCGGATGATTACTGCATCATTTTTGACAAAGGATTTGCTTGTGGATTGGCGTTGGGGAATGGCCTACTTCGCACAGCAGTTGATCGATTTCGATGAAGCGGCAAACATTGGGGGGTGGCAGTGGAGTGCCTCGACTGGTACCGATGCGCAGCCGTATTTTCGGATATTCAATCCTGTCACACAAGGGGAAAAGTTTGATCCAGACGGCGTTTTCGTCAAAAAATATCTTCCCGTATTGCGTGAAGTACCTCTACAATATATTCATAAACCGTGGGACATGCCGGAGCATATTCAAGAGCAAGCAGGCTGCAAGATTGGCTTCGACTACCCGATTCCTTGTGTGGACCACGCACAAAGAAGAAAGCTGGCCATGGCCTTGTTTCAGGAGGCAAAAGGCCGCCATGCAAAGACTGAGTAACGACTTTTAGGCAAAGGGAGATAGAGACGTGGCACAACTATACTTTCGG
The DNA here is from genome assembly GCF_001039275.2 of Brevibacillus brevis. NCBI lineage: Bacteria > Bacillati > Bacillota > Bacilli > Caryophanales > Paenibacillaceae > Brevibacillus > Brevibacillus brevis. The sequence goes on along the minus strand of NZ_CP030117.1, from coordinate 5,928,758 downwards.
TATGGAGCGATGAACGCTTCCAAATCCATTCAATTATTGACCGTTGCCCACAACTACGAGCAATCGGGGAAAAAAGTAGTAGTGTTTACTCCAGCAGTGGATGATCGCTATGGCGTGGGAAAAGTTGCTTCGCGAGTTGGGATTAGCCGGGAAGCAATTCCGATTAGCGAAGAGACTGATCTGTATCAAATCGTCGAGGCAGAGTCAGTCAAGCCGCATTGCGTGTTGGTTGACGAGGCTCAGTTCATCAGCCGCCACCATGTGAATCAGCTCGTCAGGATCGTAGACAAGCTGGGTATCCCTGTAATCGTCTATGGCTTGTTGAAAAACTTCAAGAATGAGCTCTTCCCCGGCAGTGCCGCGCTCTTGTGTGAGGCTGACAAGGTCGAAGAGATTAAAACCGTCTGCGTTTATTGCAATAAAAAGGCGACGCATATTCTCAAGTTCAAAAATGGACAACCCGTTTACTCTGGGGAGACGATTGAAATTGCTGGAAATGATACGTACAGCAGCGTCTGTCGCAAGCATTACTATACCCCACCTGTTGCCGAATAAAGAAAGCATTAGCCACCCCCTGTTTGTCCCGTGCATGAGCCCAAGAGGCGATGCGCAGACTAAGCAAAACAGGAGGTGGCTTTTTCATGCGGACACAACCTATTTGGCTTTTGCGCAGCTCGCGTGTCGTTCTGGGTTTGGTTGTACTTACGACTGTCCTCACCGTCGGCTGCGGAGGAAATACAGCTAAGCAACAGGGCTATCGTACGGATATGAGGAATACGCAGCACAATATGAAGGTCAGAGGGGATCAAAGCGGCAATACGCTGCAAGGCCGTACCCCTGTTGCTGCTGACCGCGACCCGCTAATGGGGCGCAATCAAAATCCGAATATGGTTACCGGTCGAGCCAATGTGCGCAATACGCCTGTCGAAGTAACCAATATGGAGAGGATGGCCATGTCAGTGAAAGGTGTAGAAAATGCTCGCATCACACTCAGCGATGCCAATGCATATGTTACTCTTGACCTTGTGCATAACATCACTGCGAATCAAGCGCGTACCATCGAGCAGCAGGTGATTTCACTTCTTCGGGAAAGAATTCCAAACTACGATTTTCACTTAACCTCGCATGACGGTTACCATCGCTGACAGGTGAGCAGGACGTATGTAGCAAGGCTCGGCATAGCCGGGCCTGTTTGGCATCGGTAAAACATTTCCAGTTATAATGCACTTTGACTTCTCGCGCCTTTCCTCCTATAATTTATCTGTTATAACCGTTTTTATGGTAGATAGCATTTTTATCGCAATTCATATCTAACATACATGCTACCAAGGCTTCGCCTGCGCCAAAAGGCTATTATTCTTTGCGATGGGGTGAAATAAAAATGTTTACACGCTTATCTGCAGTCGAAGAGCGTTTTGAAGAAGTAACGAATCTCCTATGTGACCCCGACGTCATTAGTGATACAAAACGCTTGCGTGAACTGTCCAAGGAACAATCTTCGTTGGAAGAGACGGTAACGGCATACCGTGAATATAAATCAGTGGTGAGTCAAATCGACGACGCGAAAGCAATGCTGGAAGAGAAACTGGATGACGAGATGCGCGAAATGGTCAAGCTCGAACTCAGTGAATTGTCAGCACGCAAGGAACAACTGGAAGATCGCTTGAAGATCCTGTTGCTTCCAAAAGACCCGAACGATGAGAAAAACGTCATTGTGGAAATCCGCGGTGCTGCGGGCGGCGATGAAGCTGCACTGTTTGCAGCGGTGCTTTTCCGTATGTACACGCGTTTTGCGGAGCGCAACGCTTTTAAAATTGAAGTGCTGGAGGCAAGCCCAACCGATATTGGCGGATACAAGGAAATTGTCTTCTCGCTGTCTGGCCGCGGTGCTTACAGCAAAATGAAATTCGAAAGCGGCGCGCATCGTGTGCAACGCATCCCGGCTACTGAGTCCGGTGGACGTATCCATACTTCTACTGCGACTGTGCTGGTTCTGCCAGAAGCAGAAGACGTGGAAGTAGAAGTACACGAAAAAGATATCCGCATCGATACGTTCTGCTCCAGTGGTGCGGGCGGTCAGAGCGTTAACACGACCAAGTCTGCGGTTCGCGTAACGCATATTCCTACAGGGATCATGGTTTCTTGTCAGGACGAAAAATCCCAGCATTCCAACAAAGACAAGGCGCTGCGTGTATTGCGCGCACGTCTGTATGATTTCTACATGCAACAACAAAATGCGGAAGCAGATGCTACGCGCAAAAGCTTGGTGGGTACTGGTGACCGAAGCGAGCGCATCCGCACGTACAACTATCCACAAAGCCGCGTGACCGACCACCGCATCGGTCTGACCCTGCACCGACTGGAATCGGTATTGGAAGGCGAATTGGATGAAGTGATCGACAACCTGATCCTGCATGAACAAACGGAGCTTTTGAAAAGCCATGCACACTCAGCTTGATTGGTCTGATGTCACGACGATTCGAGAAGCCCTGTTACGGGCTTCTTCCTTTTTGCGGGAAAAAGGGACAAAGGATCCTTTGTTTGAAGCGGAGCTAATGATTCGTCATTGCCTCGACTGGGATCGGACGCGCTTTTTAATGGCGATGACGGATTCAATCGATGCAGAAACATTGATGAAGCTGGACGGACTGTGCGTGCGTCGGTCGAATAATGAACCATTGCAATACATGTTTGGCGAACAGGAGTTTTACGGGCGTCCTTTTACGGTGCGACCAGGTGTGCTGATCCCAAGACCAGAAACGGAAATCCTGGTGGAGCAAGTGATGGCTGCGGCTGCAAAGCTCTGGCCTGAGCGGGAAGAGCTAGCGGTGGTGGATATCGGCACAGGGAGCGGAGCCATTTGCATTACGCTCGCGTTAGAAAAAACGCAATGGCGCGTGACTACGGTGGACCTCTCTCCGGAGGCAACGGCAATCGCACGGGAAAATGCAAGTCGTCTTGGTGCAGATGTCTGCTTTCTACAAGGCGATTTGGTGCAGCCGCTTTTGGAAGCAGGCGAAAAGGTAGACATCCTCGTGTCCAATCCACCTTATATTCCGAGTCGCGATGTCGAGGCGCTGGACGATGAAGTACGCGTTCATGAACCTCGCATGGCTTTGGATGGCGGCGAAGATGGTCTGGATTGCTATCGTCGACTGTGTGAGGCGCTGCCTAATCTATTGAAAGAAAGAGCGGTTGTAGCGTTTGAGGTAGGCATTTATCAGGCTGGGGATGTAGCGGCATTGATGAGGGCATCCGGTGTCATGGATGAGGTAGAGATTGTTCCAGATTTGGCGGGGATCGAGCGGGTTGTTATCGGAGTGAGACGATAGCGCTGACTCGTCTCGCCTTTTTTACATAAGGAAAGAATGTTTGAAATCGTGTGAATCCGTCCATACTGATTGCTAAAGAGAGAAGATCAGTATAGAGGGAGACGGTAACGATGAAACGGATATTATTAATGGCATTTAGCCTGTTTATGCTTATGATGAGCTGGGAGGGGCAGCTTACTTCGGCCAATGTGTTGGATAATGGGCCGATCCCTCAGGAATCCGTTCGCTTGCGCATTATTGCGAACAGCGATTCTGTCCAAGACCAATGGTTGAAGCGCGAAGTCAGAGATGCCATTATCGCTCAAATGAATACGTGGGCGGATGATATCAAGACTTTGGAGGAAGCAGAGCAAGTGATTCAAACACAATTGCCTGTCCTTCAACAAGTCGTAGACAAGACGATCAAGGAACGCGGTTTTTCATACAAAGCTGTAGTCGATTTCGGCGAAGTCCCTTTTCCAACGAAGCTGTATGGCTCCTATGTGTATCCTGCGGGTAATTACCGAGCAGTCCGTGTACAAATTGGAGAGGCAAAAGGTCAAAACTGGTGGTGTGTCCTGTTCCCGCCGCTCTGCTTTATTGACATGTCCAATGGCGACGCTGTACAAGCAGAGCCAACTCCAAAGCCTGAAGAATCTGAGCAAACGACAGCAACTGTATCCGAGGAAGAGGAAGACTACGATCGATTTGATAGAAAGCAAGTAGCGGTCGTACCCCTAGAAGAGAACGAAGTAGGGCTAAATTCCGAATCAAATATAGTGGACACTGAGCAAACAAAAGTAGAGGTAGAAGAGTCCGAAGAAGTAGAAAAAGCAGCAGAAGTAACTGTCTCTGCACCTGAGGTAGAAGTGAGATTTTACTTATGGGAAAAAATCGAGAGCTGGCTCTCCTAAGCTGGGCATAAAAAACGACACCCGCCGCACGTGCAGGTGTCGTTTTGAATTGCGATGATTACTTTTTGAACAAAGCCTCGCGAATCTCAGGCTTCAACAGACTTTGGTAACGATGAGCGGGGATTGCGAACTCAGGCATTCCCGCAGCATACGGGGCAATTTCATATTGACCAAAATGGATCACCAGGTTGCCGTCTTTAAAGGAGAAGCCTTGATCTTCACTGATGCCCTCGAAGCTAAAATAAGGATTGATGCCGTCTGGTGAAGTTTTTTCCTTCATTTGCTGCGTAATGATTTGATTGAGAATCGTAAGGTAATCATAACCAGGCTGGAACAGATCAGCCAGCTTCAGCTGTTTTGCTTTGGCCTGATTATCGATGGTGTAATACGTAACATCCGTCATGCCATGTGCTCCGCCCGTATAAATGTATGTTTGTACGGAGAAAGAAACGAGCTTGCCAGCATTGTGTACCTCATAGGAGATGTCGAGAGCGTGAGGGCGTGGCTCCCAGCCGTGTTTTTTTGCTTCTGCCGCATCATCTTTCCCGGCTTTTTGTCCTTCCGCCAAGCCAGTTTGCGCTTCTTTCAGCAGAGTAGCATTCAGTTTTGCTTCAAAAGCTTTATCCTTCATCCCGCTAATAACCGGGATGGATACTTTCCCTTGAAATTCTTTCGTATCGACCGTAATGGTTTTTGGTGTGAACACGACACCGTTAGCTTGTGGCTTTGGCGCTTGTACAGCAGGCTTTGTAGAGGTTGCAGGTGAAGCGGGTGCTGCAAATACTGGGGCAGCGACGGCTGTTAACAATACAGCCGTACCGAGCAGGCTAGAAGTAATGGATTTAAAAGATGACATATCATTCACGGTCCTTTCAATAAAGGGAAAGTTGTTGTTCTTGTTTTCGTGTTCATTCTACTACAAGGTTGAGACGGATGAAGTTAAAAAAAGGTAACAATGTTCTCTTTTCCACGCTGTTCAGAAAAGTTATTCACAAGTTACCCACAGCCTGTTGAAAACTTTTTGGTGCACATCTATACTTAAGGCACTCCTTACAAAGAAACGAGCTAGAGAAAGGATTTTTTAACGATGGAAATGAATTTTGTGACAAAAGTCTGGTCTGTGGATAACGATGTGGAAAATCAGCATAGTTGTGCACAGATTGTGGATGCAGCCCGTTTTCTTCGAGAAGGGGCAGTTGTCGCGTTTCCCACGGAGACGGTTTACGGCTTGGGAGCGAATGCATTATCAGATGAAGCAGTGGAAAAAATATTTACAGCAAAAGGCAGACCCAGCGATAATCCGCTGATTGTACATATTGGGGCGTGGGACCAGTTGTCCACGGTAGCAAGTGAGGTTCCGGAGAAAGGGAAAAAGCTGATGGAGGCGTTTTGGCCTGGACCCTTGACGGTGATTTTGCCAAAAACGGATCAGGTAGCTTCGCTGGTAACGGCAGGTTTGGATTCAGTCGGGGTTCGCATGCCTGATCATCCGACTGCCTTGGCATTGATCAAGGAAGCGGGGGTACCGATTGCAGCTCCGAGCGCCAATCGCTCTGGACGTCCGAGTCCAACGACTGCGGCGCATGTATTGGCTGATTTGGATGGACGCGTAGCAGGTGTGGTCGATGGTGGGGCAACAGGTGTTGGGGTAGAATCTACGGTTATTGATGTGACGCAGGACCCACCCATGATTCTGCGCCCGGGCGGCATCACACGGGAGCAAATGGAACCAGTGATTGGCTACGTAGAGCTCGACCCTTCTTTTCAAGTGGGAGCAGCCGAGGCACCGCGCTCTCCAGGGATGAAATATACGCACTACGCTCCTGAAGGGGAAATGTGGCTAGTGTCAGGAGAGAGTGAAAAAGTTCGGGCGAAAATGGAAGACATGCTGCAACAGGCGAAGCAGCACGGTCAAAAAACAGGTGTGCTGGCAACGGAGGAAACAGCACCCTTTTGGCAAAGTCACGAGGCGGCAGATGTCGTTCTTGTGGTCGGATCACAAGCGGATCTGGAAGTGGTTGCCCAACAGCTCTATGCTGTGCTGCGAGAATTCGACGATCAAGAAGTGCAGTATATTGTCGGTGAGACTTTTCCGCGAAACGGGTTGGGTATGGCCGTGATGAATCGCTTGGAAAAGGCGGCTGGAGGCCGAGTCTTGTCCGTGTAAACCTGTCCTAAACTCCCCCTTGTCCGCATAAGGTGAAGAGACGGGAGGGGAGCTGCTTGGACCAGGTGTTATTTCAATGGGGGCAATTTTTGACGTTGCTCATTATTGCTTTCGCCTTAAGTATGGATGCCTTTTCGTTAGGAATTGGCGTAGGTATGGTTGGGATTCGGTTACGAGAGATTATCAAAGTAAGTATCACCATCGGACTGTTTCATATTATGATGCCGATCATCGGGATTGTCGTTGGAGCGTACTTGTCCGATTTGGTTGGAGATATTGCCGTGTTTATTGGCGGTGGGGTCCTGATGATCATTGGCTTGCATATGCTATGGAATGGCTTCGTTCAAGGGGATCAAAAAAGTGTATTGAAGACAAAAGGCTTCGGACTTATGCTTTTTGCATTTAGTGTCAGCCTGGATGCTTTCACCGTCGGTTTTTCATTCGGCTTGATCGAGGTCAATAGAATTTTGGCCATCTCCCTTTTTGGAGTAATGGGTGCCACCATGTCCTACTTCGGTTTATTGTTAGGCAGAAGCGTGGGAGGGTGGCTTGGGGATTATAGCGAATTAGTAGGTGGACTTATTTTGTTTGGTTTTGGGTTAAAATTTATGATATAACCGACTAATTAATAGGAGAGGAGGAACGATACGTGAAACGGATACTTTTCGTCTGTACGGGAAATACGTGCCGAAGCCCAATGGCAGAAGCGATGTTCCGTTCGAAGACAGATGGGCAGGGACTTGAGATACGCTCAGCTGGCGTGGCGGCATTTGCCGGACAGGATGCTTCCTTGCACGCCAAACAAGTATTAGAAGAGCGAGGAATTGCCCACAATCATAAGGCCAGCAAGGTAGACGAAGGATTGATTGAATGGTCTGATGTCATTTTGACGATGACACACGGTCACAAGCGAGCCATCTTGACGTATTTCCCCTCAGCGGCTGAAAAGGTGCATACCCTCCAGGAGTTCGTAGGGGTAGAAGGTTTTAGTGATATTGCTGATCCGTATGGGGGATCACTGATGGATTATCGCAGATGTGCCGAGGAAATCGAAGAGTCACTGGAAAGGCTCTCCATGATGCTCAAGGACCCAGGTCTTCGTAAATCGGTGGATGAATAGGGTGCTGGTGTATAGCCAGGGCCTTGTTTTTTGTGAGAGTACGAACGATTTTTTAGTGCTTTGATAAAAATGTTCACTTTTTACTTATTGTTTTTTGATGTATACTAGACGAAGATTATGAGACAAGCGAGGGATGACAGATGAAAGTAGCACTTGCTGCTGATCACGGTGGATACAAGCTGAAAGAGGAGATCAAGACTCTGCTGGCCTCCATGAACATCCAGACGGAAGACTTCGGCTGCACCTGCGAGGAATCGGTTGATTATCCCGATTATGCTTTGCCAGTAGCGGAAAAGGTGGCAGCGGGGGAGTTTGATCGAGGCATTCTCGTTTGCGGAACAGGTATCGGCATGTCGATCGCAGCCAACAAGGTTCCAGGCATCCGTTGTGCACTTGTGCATGATACGTTTTCTGCACGTGCTACCCGTGAGCATAACAACACCAATGTGTTGGCGATGGGTGAGCGGGTCATTGGACCGGGTCTTGCGCTTGATATCGTGAAAATTTGGTTGGAAACAGAGTTTCAAGGTGGTCGTCACGAGCGCCGTGTGGAAAAGATTTCCCAAATTGAAGCGAAGCATGCGGGAGTGAAGTAAGTGGATTTATCCGCTATCGAAAAACAAATCAGTGACATTGTCGAAGAAGTAGCCGATATGGCAGAGCTGAAAGCTGGACAACTCATGGTGATTGGGTGCAGTACCAGCGAGGTGCTCGGGGAGCATATCGGTAAAGCTGGCAGTCAGGATGTAGCGAAAGCTCTGTATCGAGGGATTCAATCTGTTGTAGAGAAGCGCGGCTTTGCTGTTGCCTTTCAATGTTGTGAACATTTGAACAGGGCTTTGGTCGTCGAGCGCGATGTTGCATTGCGATACGGACTGGAAGAGGTCTCGGTTGTTCCCGTTCCGACTGCCGGGGGCTCTATGGCTGCGCATGCGTTTACACAGTTCACAGATGCAGCCGTCGTGGAGCATATTCGCGCGCACGCAGGCATTGATATCGGCCATACGCTAATCGGCATGCATCTAAAGCATGTGGCAGTACCGGTGCGTCCGACACAGCGCCTCGTTGGACAAGCCCATGTTACGGCAGCGCGCACACGTCCCAAGCTGATTGGCGGACCGCGTGCCGTGTATGAGAAGACACCACCGAATGAAAGCTGCACGTAAAAGAGGAGGAGAAACTATTATGCTAGATTTTTTGCGTAATCAAGACCCGCAAGTAATGGAAGCCATTCAACTGGAGCTCGGAAGACAACGCGACAAGATTGAGCTGATTGCTTCTGAGAACTTCGTAAGCCGCGCAGTTATGGAAGCAATGGGAACCGTTTTGACGAATAAATACGCAGAAGGATATCCAGGCCGCCGCTATTACGGTGGTTGCGAGTATGTGGATATCGTGGAAAACATCGCGCGCGACCGCGTAAAAGAAATTTTTGGCGCTGAGCATGCAAACGTACAGCCACACTCTGGTGCTCAGGCGAACATGGCTGTATACTTCACGATCCTTCAGCCAGGCGACACCGTACTAGGAATGAATCTGTCCCACGGTGGTCACTTGACACATGGTAGTGCGGTGAACTTCTCCGGTACTCTCTACAATTTCGTTGATTACGGTGTAGACGAAGATACTCACCTGATCAATTATGAAGTTGTTCGTGCAAAAGCGTTGGAGCACAAGCCAAAACTGATCGTTTGTGGTGCGAGTGCCTATCCGCGTACGATTGATTTTGCCAAGTTCCGTGAAATCGCGGATGAAGTGGGCGCGTACTTCATGGTGGACATGGCGCACATCGCTGGTCTGGTTGCGGCAGGTCTGCATCCAAACCCAGTACCGCACGCGCATTTCGTTACTTCTACGACGCACAAGACTCTGCGTGGACCACGTGGCGGTTTGATTTTGTGCAAGGAAGAGTTCGCGAAAGGCATCGACAAATCCGTGTTCCCAGGCGTTCAAGGTGGTCCGTTGATGCACGTGATCGCAGCAAAAGCGGTTGCTTTCGGCGAAAACCTGCAACCAGAGTTCAAGGATTACGCAGCTCGCATCATCAAGAACGCACGTGCGTTTGCTGAAGCGCTGACTGCTGAAGGTCTGACGCTTGTTTCCGGCGGAACGGATAACCACCTCGTATTGGTTGATGTAAGCAAAATCGGCCTGACAGGTAAAGTAGCTGAGCATCTGTTGGACGAAGTAAGCATTACGACGAACAAAAATACCATTCCTTACGATACACAAAGCCCGTTTGTTACAAGTGGTGTGCGCATGGGTACGCCAGCAGTAACAAGCCGCGGTTTTGATGAGGAAGCAATGAAAGAAGTAGCAGCCATTATTGCTCTGACATTGAAAAACCCAGAGGATGCTGCGAAGCACGAAGAAGCACGCCAACGTGTGGCAGCTTTGTGCCAACGCTTCCCGATGTACGAAGGATTGAATATCTAATCAAGGCAACGAGAAAGCAGACCCAGTGGAAATTTTCCTATACGGGTCTGCTTTTTTTCCACTTATCGGCTGTTGATAGGGGTCAGGTATGCGAAAAAGTACGAAGATTAGGCAAATTGACGGAGCTACTCTCACCAGCTATTATAGAAAGGATGTATTGATAGGGAAACGGAGGAAATGACATGAGCCGTGTATATGTGTTTGACCATCCGCTGATTCAGCATAAAGTTACGTATATTCGTGACAAGAATACAGGGACCAAGGAATTTCGCGAACTGGTAGATGAAGTGACTACTCTGATGGGCTATGAAATTACCCGTGATATGCCGTTGGAGCAAACCACCATCGAAACGCCAGTGGCTACCTGTCAGTCGAATGTAATTGCTGGTAAAAAAGTAGGGTTGGTACCGATTCTGCGTGCGGGCCTTGGTATGGTGGATGGCCTGATGAGGCTGATCCCTGCTGCCAAAGTAGGACACGTAGGTCTTTACCGTGATCCGGAAACCCTTCAGCCTGTTGAGTATTATGTGAAGCTGCCATCCGATGTTGCTGAGCGTGAGTTGATCGTAACTGATCCGATGCTGGCGACTGGTGGCTCTGCTGTAGCCGCTCTTACTGCCTTGAAAAAACGTGGAGCGAAAAACTTGAAACTGATGTGCCTCATCGCTGCTCCAGAAGGCATCAAGCTGGTTCAGGACGAGCATCCTGATGTAGATATTTACGTAGCGGCTGTTGATGAATATTTAAACGACCATGGATACATCGTGCCAGGCTTGGGCGATGCGGGTGACCGCTTGTACGGCACGAAGTAGTCGGAGAGGGAAAAACAGATGAAAACTGTAAAAGTAATGACGGTATTCGGTACACGTCCGGAAGCGATCAAAATGGCGCCACTTGTCCATGAATTGAACAAGTACAGCGAACAGATCGAATCAGTCGTTTGCGTGACGGCCCAGCATCGTCAAATGCTCGATCAGGTTTTGGACATTTTTGATATTCAACCAGACATTGATTTGAACATCATGAAGGATCGCCAAACGCTGGTGGGTGTGACCACTCGCGCATTGGAGAGCCTGGATGAAACGATGAAGGAAGTAAAACCGGACATTGTCCTCGTACACGGGGATACGACAACCACTTTTGTTGCGAGTCTGGCTGCTTTTTATAATCAAGTTGCGATCGGACACGTGGAAGCGGGCTTGCGTACATGGGACAAGTACTCGCCGTTCCCGGAAGAGATGAACCGTCAGTTGACAGGTGTAATGGCTGACCTGCACTTCTCTCCGACCAATGGATCGGCTGACAATCTTCGTCGCGAAGCAAAGCCGGAAAAGAGTATCTACGTAACAGGAAACACAGCGATTGACGCGCTGAAAACAACAGTTCGCGAGGATTACACGCATCCGGTGCTTGATCGCGTAGCTGGTCAGAAGCTGGTGCTGATGACGGCACACCGCCGCGAAAATTTGGGCGAGCCGATGCGCCGTATTTTCCGTGCAGTTCGAAGACTGGTGGACGAGCATCCTGAGATTGCTGTTGTGTATCCGGTTCACTTGAATCCTGCTGTACAAGAAGTAGCGCAGGAGATTCTCGGAAACCACGATCGCATTTCGTTGATCGAACCATTGGATGCCCTTGATTTCCACAACTTCGCTCGTCGTGCCCATCTCATCCTGACCGATTCTGGCGGGGTGCAGGAGGAAGCGCCGTCTCTTGGCGTACCTGTCCTGGTTCTGCGCGATACGACAGAACGTCCTGAGGGGATTGAAGCAGGCACGTTGAAGCTCGTGGGAACCGACGAAGAGCAAGTGTATGCAATGGCAAAAGAACTGCTGACCAACCAAGCGGCTTACGATGCAATGGCGCACGCTGTTAACCCGTACGGGGATGGCGAGGCTTCCCGTCGTATCGTAGAAGCAATCCTCTATCATTTTGGTTTGCGTGCTGAACAACCAGAGCCTTTCCAACCAGGTCAGTAACATACAGCTAGGAAAACCCGCCAGGTACCGTTCGTCTAAACCGGGCGGGTTTCTTGTTGTAGAGGGATAATCTTGGTTTTGATGACTGATGATTTGGTATGTTTTTCTAATAGAGAATCAAGAGAATTGGCGAAACTATCCATGACCTTTTGCGTCTAATATTTAGTTGCTTGGCTTAGAAGGTAGAAAGACAGAGTTTGGAATACGGAGAGGAGTTACCAACATGAGAGCGCAAAGGATAGTGACGCTGCTCACGGCCACGACAATGGCCTGGGGAGCTTTTGTTCCGTTTGTGCCGTTTGCGACCAATGTCGCACACGCCAGAGCGGAGACCAGTGCATTGAATATGATGTGGCAAACCCCAATTGGTGAGGGGACCACTTTGCAGAAATATACGAAATCATTTGCCAATCAAGTAGTCACGATCATGGTGACCAAGGTGGATTTGAACAATCCTTACGTTGAGGTCAAACCGGTATACGGAACGAAAGGCAAGCTGACAGACAGGCAGACGGTGACACAAATGGCGCGTGAAACAGGAGCCGTAGCAGCGATCAATGCCGACTTTTTTAACATGTCGAAGCGGGGAGCGCCGTTTGGTATTGTCATGAAAGACGATGAACTCATTTCTTCCATGGGCTTGGTCTCCTACTGGTACGCCCTAGGCTTGACCGGAGACAAGATGGCCATCGTCGACAAATTTGGTTTTGGCGGGAAGGTTACTGCTCCTAATGGCGCTACCTATTCGATTCAGGGTGTCAATAAGGAAGAGTACAACCCGAGTGACGGACGAAAAAGTCACCAGAACCAACTGAACGTTTATACCCCTTCCTTTGGCAAAACCAGCTTGGGGACGATATCGGGCTACAAAGATGTCGTCGAGATTCTGTTTGTTGACAACGTAGCCAAGGAAGTTCGTGTGAATCAACCAGGCGTATACATACCTTACAACGGCTATGTCCTTTGGGGACATGGAGCAGCAGGAGCATTTCTCAAACAAAACTTCCCAGTAGGCGCTACTGCGACGGTTGAGTACCAAACGACCCCGCAGACACTCGACTTGAACCATGCGGTGGGTGGCAATGTCATTTTGGTCGATCAAGGGAAAGCATTGTCGTCCTTTCCAGCGGACAAGTCCATCACGAACAAGACGGCGCGCACAGCGGTCGGTGTTTCCCAGGACGGAAAGACCTTGTACATGGTCACGATCGATGCGAGCCAAGGCGTTTATTTGGACGAGCTGGCAAAAATCATGGCGGAGCTCGGCTCTTATCGGGCTGTAAACTTTGACGGTGGTGGCTCTACGACCATGGCAGCACGCATGCTGGGTGAGACACACGCGAATCTGGCGAACAAGCCGAGCGGCGGTGCTGAGCGTCGTGTGCCTACTGGACTGGCCGTATACAACACGGCACCTGCTGGAGAATTGAGAGGCTTCCAAATCGATGTACCGGCAGATGTGCTTATCGGGCAAACCATCTCACTCAGCGCATCCAAAGGATATGATGTGCATTACCAACCGTACGCGATCAATTCAGGTGATGTGAGTTGGGATGCTAGTCAGTCCGAAGCGGGAACCGTAAATGGCAAGCAATTCACACCAGCTCGCTCCGGCAAGATCACATTGACTGCGCGATTGGGCAATGTGACGCAAAATAAAGACATTCAAGTCATTTCCGGCAACGATGTGCAGCAAATTATTGTTTCCCCGAATCCGATCACGATTGCACCGGGACAATCCATTAATCTGGATGTCAAAATCAAAACGAAGAAGGGTTCTACCGTACAAGCGACGCCACTTAGCGTAAAAGCGAGTGTCGATTCTTCTGTAGCGACGATTAACGACAATCTGCAATTGGTAGCAGGTAATGAGCCGGGCAACGGAAACCTGACGATTACGTATGATGGTGTGGCGACAACCGTACCATTTGCCGTTGGACAATTTGAGCAGCCATGGCTCACCTTCGATAATCAGGCTGGCATGTACCATGCGGCAAATCCATCCAGCATCAGTTCTGCTGGTTCGTTCGCGCTCGTTTCCGATCAGACATTCCGCACGAAGAAGGCAGCGAAGCTGGTGTACAACTTCTCTGGAGCACCAGCGAACAACATGCGGATTTCGTACGGCGTTCTGGGGGCAAAACCTGTGACCATCCCTGGCAAACCCCTCGGATTGGGCTTGTGGGTCAATGGTGACAACAGCGGACATTGGCTCCGTGCAGAAGCAGTCGATGCAAACGGCAAGCCGGTCTACGTCGATCTGGCAAAAGAGATCAATTGGACAGGCTGGAAGCAGGTTAAAGGATACTTCCCAAGTAATGTTGCGTATCCATTGCAGTTGAAGAGTGTGTATGTCGTTGACCAAGCCAATGATGGCATTACACACGACAAAGGAACACTGTACTTTGACGAATTCTCGCTCCTCTTGGGCAACCAGTCAGGTCAACCGAGCGATGTAGCGGTTGTTCCTGAACTACCAGGCAGCATGTCCCTCGGGGCGGAGCTCGATCTCCATTATTCCTTTGCAAATACTGCGCCTTACCTGGATAGTGCGTTGATTGATGTGGAGTCGATCGTGACCCAGCCGATGCCAGGATATGTGCCTGCTGATTATTCGTTTACGATTAAGCCGGGCGAACTAAAAGCAGGACAAGAGGACGGGATTTCCACTTCGTCGATTCAGTTGACCTTGGCACCGAAGCAATGGCTCGCTGGAAAAGGCGTTGGACTCTTGTACGTAAACGAAGTGAACAATACTTTGGACCCGCTTCTGGGAACCATGAATGCGCAAGGTCAGTGGGTATATGAAGTCAATAGCTACGGCAAGTACATTCCGTACTACCTGGACAATGCAGGCACGAGCAGTGCTGGTTTTACCGATATCGCGAAGCATCCAGCCAAGGCAGAAATCACCTATATGGCGGAAAAGGGCTACGTGAAGGGTTTGACGGAGACGACGTTCGGACCAGAGGTTTCTTTGACCAGAGCACAGTTCGTCACCCTTCTCGCACGCACATTTGAATGGGAGCTTCCATCCTCACCAAAGCTGAAATTCAAGGATAAGGTGCCTTCCTATGCGCAAGGTGCCGTACAGGTTGCTGTTTCCAAAGGTCTGGTGAAGGGGTATAACGATAATACTTTCCGTCCCGATCAGCCGGTGACACGTGCAGAGGCTGCAGTCATTCTCGATCGTCTCGTGAATAAAAAGGGAGCGACGAAAAAGCTCTCCGATAAAGGGACATGGCCATCCTGGGCATCTACATCCATCAACAACATGGTCGGACTCGGTTTGATTGATCCAGTTGGAGGAAATTATCAGCCGAATAAACCGACGACGAGAGCAGTGTGTGTCGTAGCGCTTTATCGCATCCTGCATCAAGATAAATAGAATCGGAACATAAAAGGTCAAGCTCCTCTAACGAAGAGGAGCTTGGCCTTTTTCTGTCGCCTTCCTGAGTTTTAGAAGATATCGATGAACTGACAAAGCTGGTGAGAAGAAAAAGCGCAGGGCTCGTAGACCTTGACAACGCCTTCCAAGTCGGAGCTTCCAAAAGGGGACCACGCTTGTCGAACACTTCTTCCTTGAGAAGCTTCCGCCTGTAGGGTGGCTTTGGCTCGACGGTCCCCTTTTGGAAGTGTAGACGGACAGTGAATCCCCCATGCGGGCGTGTCAGAGTCGAAGAGAACTGTGCTTTTTCTTCTCCTCCACTATGTTGACTCAAACCAGAAAGTCTTTTTAATTTTCAAGATCGAAAAAAAGCTTTGCCAAAATGAGTTAACCATTTTAAAATAACGGTTAACAAATATATGTTAACCAAGGTTGTGATTAGGTTGTTAAATAGTTATGCAGAGCTCTCTGCCAAAAACAAGCAATACGTTTGGCATCCCTTCACCCAAATGAAAGACTACGTCGCACAGGAGCCACTGATTATTGCGAGAGGAGAAGGGATCAGGCTGTTCGATGTGAACGGCAAGGCCTACTACGACGGTTTTTCCTCTGTGTGGTTGAATGTCCATGGCCACAACGTTCCCGAGCTGAATCAGGCGATCACGGAGCAGCTCGACCAGATTGCCCACTCTACCTTGCTCGGCATGGCAAATATTCCCTCTATTCTATTAGCGGAAAAGCTGATCAATCTCGCACCAAAAGGATTAAGCAAAGTCTTTTACTCTGACAACGGGGCAACGGCAGTCGAAATCTCACTGAAAATGGCGTTCCAATACTGGCAAAATCGCGGGCAGACTGGAAAGCATTCGTTTATTACGATGAACAATGCCTATCACGGAGATACGATTGGAGCTACCAGTGTGGGGGCCATTCCTCTCTACCATCAGGTCTATAAACCACTGCTCTTTTCTCCACATGTCATTCCATACCCTTACCCATACAGACAAGGCGGCGAAGAAGCAGCCGTTCAGGCCACATTGAGCAGTCTGGAGAGTTTGCTTAAGGAAAGAGCTCATGAGATTGCGGCGATGATCGTGGAGCCTGTCGTGCAGGGAGCAAGCGGCATGATTATCATGCCAGACGGTTGCTTGAAAAAAATCGCGGAGCTGTTGCGCGCCCATGATGTATTGCTGATCGCAGACGAAGTAGCGACAGGATTTGGACGTACGGGCAAAATGTTTGCTTGTGAGCATGATGGGGTCGTGCCAGACATTATGGCGGTCGCAAAAGGGCTCACGGGAGGGTATTTGCCTGTTGCGGCTACCTTAGTAACCGAGCAGATTTATGATGCATTTTTCGCCGACTATGAGGAACAGAAAACCTTTTTCCACGGACATTCGTTCACGGGAAATCCACTTGGCTGTTCAGTTGCTCTCGCCAACCTGCGTCTGATGGAGGAGCGTGGAGTCGTTCAACAAGTAGCACAAAAAGCAACCGATCTGGATCAATTGCTAAGGCAACTTCGCGATCTGCCCCATGTAGGAGATATCCGACAAAAAGGCTTGATGGCGGGAATCGAGCTGGTTCGGGATAAAGAGACCAAGGAGCCTTATCACTGGAATGAGCGGATTGGTGTGCGTGTTTGTCAGGTAGCGAGAGAAAAAGGGCTTCTGACACGACCGTTGGGCAACGTCATCGTTTTTATCCCACCGCTTGTATCTACTACTGAAGAATTGGCTGACATGGTTGGGATTTTGACGGAATCAATTCAGGATGTAACGACAGGTCAAACGGAGGAGTGATTGATATGACTGATCGCCCCTTTTCCGGATTGTTCATCACAGGAACCGATACAGGGGTAGGCAAAACGGTTGTGACTGCCGGAATCGCATCCGTATTGCGTGAGACCGGAGTGGACATAGGAGTTTGGAAGCCAGTCCAGTCAGGAGCACGAGCCAATGACGAGGGCAGTGACGCTATGCACTTGAGATCGTGGAGCGGAGTGCCTGACGCGTGTGAGGAGATAGCCCCGCTCTGTTTTGAGGCACCGCTTACCCCCTTTCTAGCTGCGGAAGCAGAGGGGAAAAGCTTGACCATGGAGGAAGTAATCGCTGGAGGGCGACCCCTGATGGAACGTCATCCGGCACTCCTTGTCGAAGGAGCAGGTGGGCTGATTGTGCCATTGACTCCAACCGAAACGATGGCGGATCTTGCTGCTCGACTGAACCTGCCTATGCTCATCGTGGCGCGGGCTGGTCTCGGCACGATTAACCATACGCTCTTGTCCGTTTGGTATGCACGGGAACTCGGGATCGAGGTTGTAGGTGTCATCCTGAATCAAAGCAACTCAGCCGGCGTCACCGATGAGAGTGTCAAAACAAACGCAAGCATGATTGAGAGCTATGGGGGAGTTCCCGTATGGGGCGTACTTCCATGGATAGACCAACCGTTAGAGCGTCAGCAGTTGACACAGTTGATCAAAGAATGTGTAGACATCGGGCAGTTGTGTCAGTGGAGCCATCAATAATATAAAGGGGAGATGAGAAAATGAAGCAAAGCACCTGTCTGGATTGGAAGGAATACTCTCATAAAGCGATTACCAAAGCAGAGTTTTCACAGGAAGAGGCAATGAAGGTGCTGCAAGCGCCAGATGATGAGCTGCTGCTGGTCATGAACGAAGCTTTTCGCGTCAGAAAGCACTTTTTCGGAAAAAAGGTCAAGCTGAACATGATCATTAACGCCAAAAGCGGCCTTTGCCCCGAGGATTGCGGTTACTGCTCGCAGTCGATTGTTTCGAATGCTCCCGTATCCAAGTACACGATGCTGGACAAGGAGACATTGCTCGCAGGTGCGCGAGAAGCCATGAATCGAAAAGCAGGTACATACTGTATTGTCGCCTCAGGTCGTGGCCCTACGGAAAAAGAGCTGGGTCAGGTCATCGAGGCAGTCAAAGAAATCCGCGAAACGATGCCGCTGAAAATTTGCGCGTGCTTAGGGATACTAAGCGACGAACAAGCAACGCGCCTAAAAGATTCTGGTGTTCACCGCTACAACCATAATCTCAACACGAGTCGCAATCATTACGAAGCGATTACGACAACGCACACGTACGATCAGCGTGTTCAGACAGTTGATACCGTGAAAAGAGCAGGGATGTCGCCCTGCGCAGGCGTGATCATCGGCATGGGGGAGAGCGACGAGGAGATCGTTGAAATGGCATTTGCCTTGCGCAATCTGGACGCAGATTCCATCCCGATCAATTTTTTAAATGCGATTCCCGGAACTCCGTTGGAGGATAAAGGACGCACTCCGGCAATGAAGGCTTTACGTGTTCTTGCCTTGTTCCGATTTATTTGCCCAGATAAAGAAATTCGCGTTGCGGGTGGTCGCGAAGTGAATTTGCGCACCTTGCAGCCCCTTTCCTTGTATGCGGCTAACTCGTTGTTTGTGGGCGACTATTTGACGACGCCCGGGCAGGAAATTACGACAGATCACCAGATGATTGAAGACCTCGGGTTTGAAATCGAACTGTGTGCGCTGTAAGACAGTAGGTCAGTTATGAATAAACGCTACACATGGCTGGAAGAAGAATACGATTCATTGCGGAAACAATCGTTGGCAAGAGAATGGAACACCGTAGAGTCAGCCAGTGATCGCGCAGGCACGTGGATTCAAGTCGAAGGGAAATCATTATTAAACCTGTCATCGAACAACTATTTGGCCTTGGCCCATGATCAACGAATCGTGGAAGCTGGCAAGAAGGCGGCAGAGGAGTGGGGGGCGGGAGGAACTGCCTCTCGTCTCGTCCATGGCAACTACGCGTTATACGACGAGCTGGAACAACAATTGGCGGCGTGGAAAGAGAGAGAAGGGGCTCTTGTCTTTGCAAATGGCTACCAGGCAAATACGGGGGTAATTGCAGCACTTATCGGAAGAGGCGACGCTGTTTTTAGTGATCGCTTGAATCACGCCAGCATCGTGGATGGAATCGTGCTCAGTCGGGCGGAGCATTTTCGGTACAGACATAATGACATGGAGCATCTGGAATTTTTGCTGAGAAAGCACCAGGATGCAAGACGGAAGTGGATCGTTACGGACAGCATATTCTCCATGGACGGTGATAAAGCTCCCCTTCTTGACTTAGTACAACTGCGAGATCGTTACGATGCCATGCTGATGGTTGACGAAGCCCATGCAGGGGGAGTGCGTGGTGAAGAAGGGCAGGGCTTGTGCCACGAGCTGGGCATCGCCAGACAAGTCGATGTTTTGATGGGAACCTTCAGCAAGGCATTTGGTGTTTATGGGGCATACGTATGCGCAGATGAGATCATCATTCGTTACTTGATGACAAAAGCGCGTTCGCTGGTGTATTCCACAGCTCTGCCCCCTGCTGTGATTGGCTCGAATCTAGCGGCGTTGTCTTTGGTACAAACAGAGTCTTGGCGAAGAAGAGCAGTGAGGCAGAATGCGCTCGTGTTTCGCCAGTTGCTTCGCTCACGCGGGTTTACCGTAGACGAAGAAGATACGCCAATCATCCCGCTCACGTTAGGGGAGAATGAATGGACTTTGCAATTTAGCAAAAGGCTTCGGCAACGCGGGATTGCAGCAGTGGCGATTCGACCGCCTACCGTGCCAGCAGGAACCGCGCGTATCCGTTTTACGGTGATGGCTGCCCATACGCGCGAAGAGCTGGAGTGGGCTTGCGAGCAAGTGAGCGAAATCAGGGACGAGCTTCATAAAGGAGGGACGATAACGTGAGAAAAGTGATGCTGTGGCTAACCGGATGGGGAATGCCAGATTGCAGTTGGGATGCTGTTCGCTCACAATTTCCTTCCTATCAGCACATCATTCCTACTTATTCGGACGTCACGGACTCCTTGCAATTTTACGAGAGAGTACAAGAGGAAGTCCGCTCTCTGTCAACGCAGGAGCTGATTGTAGTGGGGTGGTCTATGGGAGGGATGCTCGCAATACGCCTTGCTGCCCAGCACCCGGTTTCAGGACTTGTTTTGATCGGCACGACAGCACGCTTTATCAGTGAACAGCATGACCTTCGCAGAGGGTGGCATCCTGCTGTTTTGCAAAGGATGAAAAGGCAGCTTTCCGTCGCACGCGAGCGAGTGATGGACGCATTTGTTCAACAGATGCTAACACCAGGAGAGCGTGAGAAAACAGGTTTGCACATGGGGGTGGATAACCAGAAGTGGAGTACAGCAGCGTTGATTGCGGGCTTGACCTATTTAGAAGAAGAGGATTGCCGCCCGTTCCTGTCTTCGCTGACTACTCCTACTCTCGTCATTCATGGAATGGAGGATGCTATCTGTTCGCTCGCAGCCGGAGAGGAACTGGCGAGTAGCCTTGCAGGTGCCGATTTTGTGCCAATTCCTGAGTGTGGTCATGCCCCGCATGTATTTGTTCCGGAGGTTGTAGGAGATTCGCTAAAGAGGATGGTGGAGCAGCTTGCAGAAGAGGGCAATCAGCAGCCGTTTTAGTGAGAAGGCTGCTTCATACGAAAAATACGCACTCGTGCAAAAGAAGATGGCTGATCATTTGAGTCAAATGGTTACAGAAATGACGAACGAGAACGAGGTGCGAAACATCCTGGAGATTGGCTGTGGGACAGGGGGATTAACCCGCGTCATTCGCAGCCATTTTTCTGATGCCCATTACGAGGCGGTAGAGATTGCGTCAGGTATGCTGGAGCAGGCGAAGAGCAATCTGGAGCAGCATGGCCTAATTTGTTCATTTTATCAAGCCGATGCCGAAGAATGGGTTTGGGAACAACAGGCGAAGTCAAAGGATTTGGTGGTTTCAGGAGCGTGTTTTCAGTGGTTTGCCAAGCCAGCGCATACGCTAAAAGGATTGGGAAGAATCCTGAAGCCCGGAGCACCTTTGGTTTTTTCAACATTTGGACCCGATACGTTTTGGGAGCTACATGATTCGTTTGCGAATGCTCATGCGATTTTGGGGGAAAAGGGAGTACGTCATGGCTTGGAGTTTCTCTCAGCACGTGATTGGGACGAGCTATTGGAACACGCAGGGTTTACGGATGTAGAGGTGATGAGGAAATATGAACGGCTCACTTACCCGGGTGTACGCGATTTCTTGCATGCCGTGAAAGCCGTGGGCGCCAGTGCAAGTATGGAGCAAGGGAGCGGTCTGGGACACAGAAAACTCCTTGCAGAAATGATTCGTTATTATGAGCAGACGTATAAAAGAGAAACGGGCATCCCTGTCACCTACGAAGTTATTTACGTTCGCGCGGTTTCATCGAGGTAGTGTACTTTCTATGATTTTTGCTATAGAAATGAGAATGGTTATCAAATAGAATAAAAAGAAGAACGATGGGAGGGCTATCAAGGAGTTGAGTGTGGGACAATGAACGTGGATGATCATATTTTTCTATGGAATCAGGCAAGTGTACGATTACATGATGTACGGCATATCGTCATGCGAGCCGGAGAACAACTGCGATCCTATCAATTGCCGGCTAGTGCCTTTCTATTTTCGGTGAGAGGCAGTGGCCTGATTCGTCTTGACGGGAATGTGCATACGATCAAGAATTGCTATATGGCCCATGCTGGCAAAGGTACATACGTGGATATCGAGGAAATAAAGGATGAGCTGGAATACTATCTGATTTTGTACAAAGCACATTTGCCGTTGCCTTGTCGGCAGGAGTTGTTACGTTTACTGGAGAAAACACAACCTTTTCACATCCAATACGGCTTTACCCCCATGCATCCGGTAAATGTATTTGTCGCAATATCACGTATGAAGCAAGCATGGAATCAGAACGGCAACCTGGACAAGCTGCGAGCCAAGGCTCTGCTGTATCAACTCGTATGTGAGCTAATGGCACAGATGCAGTCACAAGGAATCGGGGTAACGGTACCGAATTTGGTGGTTCAGGCCGTCAGATATATCGAGGAGCATTACGCAGAGAATTTTACTCTCGATGATCTTTCTTCGCTCTTAAACTGTAGCTCCCGATCGCTGCAACGCACCTTTAAAGCCCAGCTAGCAGTCGGCCCTATCGACTATCTGATTCAGGTGCGCATTCAAAAAGCACAGGAACTGCTGCGTCAAACGAATTTGGGATTAAAAGAGATAGCGGAATCAGTAGGTTATTCAGACAGCTATTATTTCAGTCGTATCTTTAAAAAATATACAGGCTTCTCTCCTTCAATGTATAAGGAAAATCCGCTGACATCGGAAATGCGTCGCCAAAGTCCATCACTCTTGTCGCGATATTCCATTGCTGGTCAAAAGCTGTGGAAATATAATGATCACATTGAAAATGAAAATCACTCGCATTCAAGAGATGGAGGAGCCGTACCGATGTATAAGAGTACAAAAGCGATGCTGGCGCTGAACCTGATGCTGAGCCTTACCTTGCTGTTGGGAGCTTGCTCAGGCGGCGGTACGAACACGAGCAATTCTGGGAGCACTGCAACAGGCGCTTCGAATCAGGTAGCGACGCAGTCGAATACCACGCAATCCGGCGCGAATCAAGAAGTGAAGAAAAGCGAGACGCGTACAATCAAGCACATGAAAGGCGAGCTGACGCTTGATTTTAAACCAGTCAGAATTGCTGTACTGGATACGCAATACGCAGATCAAATGATTGCTCTGGGCGAACTACCAGCAGGTAATGTCATTACAACGGGTGACGGTACGAAGTTTCCAGAGTATCTCATGGACAAGCTGAGAGATGTTCATGTACTTGGAACAAAGGACGAGCCAAATTCAGAAGCAGTCGTGGCTATGGAACCTGACTTGATTATTTGCACGGAATTCCAGGACAAAATCTACGACAACTTATCTAAAATCGCTCCAACCATCATGTTTGATCGAAACGAAGACTGGCGTGATACGCTGATTACGTTCGGAAAAATTCTCGAAAAAGAACAAGAAGCTGAGCAGATCGTAAAGGACTACCAAGAAAAAACGAGCAAATTGAAAGCAGAGCTTGCAACCAAGCTCAAGGGTGAGTCCGTCGCACTTATTCGTCCTCGTGACAATGCTATTCGACTGCACACAGTTGAACACCGAACGGCTGCTATCTTATATACCGATTTGGGACTGACTCCTCCCAAGTCAGCGATGGATAAATCCGATACAGCTACGATGATTTCTCTGGAAGTGCTGCCAGAGGTAAATGCCGATCACTTATTTGTCGTAACGGACAAAGCGAATCAAGCATTAACAGACGAGTACAAAAACAGCTCCATTTGGAAAGGGCTAAAAGCAGCCAAGGAAAATAAGGTGTACGAGGTAAACACAACCGTGTGGATCGCCTATTATGGCCCGATTGCCATCAACAATATCGTCGATGAAATTGCAGAGGCACTTCTATAAATCATTCAAACCGTCACTCTCTTCTCTGAGCAGTGACATTTTTTATGAACAGGAAAAGAAAGCGATTTCCTGGCAGGAATTATCATGAAAAGATGGAATCTTAAGAAGGTTGCCTATCCTGTGTATTCGAGGGGTGTGTGGAAGATGAGTCAAAGAGAAATCGTCATTGCGAGTGCTGTGCGCACTGCTATAGGTAGCTTTCAAGGAACGCTTGCGGGTGTCAGCGCGACAAAGCTGGGCGGAATAGTACTGGAAGCAGCGCTAGAGCGTGCAGGTGTTTCCAAGGATGCGGTCGATGAAGTGATTATGGGGAATGTACTGTCAGCAGGTTTGGGTCAAAACCCGGCGCGTCAGGCTTCTATTCACGCGGGCCTTGCTCATGAAGTTCCCTCTCTGACAATCAACAAAGTTTGTGGTTCAGGTCTAAAAGCCGTTCATTTGGCTGTTCAGTCCATCCTTGCAGGTGAGGCAGAAGTGGTCTTGGCTGGTGGGATGGAAAATATGAGTCAGGCACCATACTTAATGGAAGGTGCGCGCTCAGGCTACCGTATGGGAGATCAGAAAGTAGTAGACTCCATGATTCGCGACGGGCTGTGGTGTGCTTTCAACGATTACCACATGGGCATTACAGCGGAGAATCTGTGCACCAAATACGAGATCGGACGAGAAGAGCAGGATGAATTTTCAGCTTGGAGCCAGGAAAAGGCTCAGCAAGCGCTCACTAGTGGTCGTTTTCAAGAAGAAATCGTGCCGGTTCCGATTCCGCAGCGCAAAGGTGATCCAGTGCTTTTTGCTGTGGACGAATTCCCGCGTGCTGGTGTGACAGCCGAAGCGCTAGGCAAGCTAAAGCCTGCATTTAAAAAGGATGGAACCGTGACAGCTGGGAATGCATCCGGCATCAACGATGGAGCAGCCGCTCTCTTAATTATGACACGCGAGAAGGCAGAAGAGCTGGGTGTGAAGCCTCTCGCCCGTATCGTGGCCAATGCGAGTGCAGGTGTTGATCCGAGCATCATGGGGTACGGTCCTGTTCCTGCGACCAAGCGCGTACTGGAAAAAGCGGGCCTGTCGATCGCTGACATCGATTTGATCGAAGCAAACGAAGCTTTTGCCGTCCAATCGCTGTCTGTTGGCAAAGCGTTGGGCTTTGATCGCGAGAAGCTGAATGTCAACGGCGGAGCCATCGCGTTGGGACATCCAATCGGTGCGAGTGGCGCGAGAATCTTGGTCACGCTCGTGCATGAATTGCAAAAGCGTGAAGGGGCAAAATATGGGTTAGCGACTCTTTGCATTGGTGGGGGACAAGGCGTTTCCACAATTGTCGAGAAAATTTAATTTTTAAATTGTGAACGCTTTGTGTACACAGAAACGCTTGCGTTGACAAAGGGAATAAATCTTCGTTAATATGGATGAGGGCATTTGGAAATTGTGTGCCCTCTCCTTATGTGAAAGGAGAAGGATAAACTGGCGAAACTTGACAATCCATGGCGAGCACTTGGTTTGGTCAGCGTACTTGGTCTTGACTTTGCCATTTGTGTGGTTGCCGGTTTTATGATCGGCAGATACGCGGATCGCCTACTAGCGACTGATCCTTGGTTATTGCTTATCGGCTTGATTACAGGGATTGCGGTTGGTGTATACACTGTCTATCGACTCATTCGCCCGTATCTGTAGGGGGTGACGAACGATGGAAGCGTTTGCTTTAGCGATGCGAAAGACTTTTCGCTATTCTTTATGGTGCATGGCATTGTTTGTGATGCTGATGGTTGTATTGCCTGAACACAAGGTATTCTTGCAGAGTTTGTTGCTTGGAACAGTGACAGGAATCATTAATACCAGCGTTCTCGCAAGCAAGGTCTGGGTTGTTGGGCAAATGGCAGATGACCCTAATGTCAGACCAAAAGGAACGGGCACGATGCTTCGGTTCATGATTGCCGGGCTAGCCGCCTATGCTACCTTTCTTTTCCCTCATATCTTCAAATTATCAGGGGTTCTACTTGGGTTGTTTTTGATCCAAGGGATCAGTTATCTACTCGTATTCCGCAATTCAAAATAGATTTGTTACAGCATTTCCTTTTAATGAAATGATTTTTACCAGAGAGCGTTCGATAGCAATGTGTAGACAGAGTTTCGGACAACCTCTATCTATCAATGGAAAGGGGTGAAAAGATGGGTCATCATTATACGTTACGGTTTCAGTTAGGCGGCATGGTATTTGACATCGCTACGATTCTCATGATGGTTCTTACCGCACTGCTTGTGTTTATCTTCCTGTTTGTAATGACACGAAAGCTGGAAACAGGAGTACCTGGTGCTAAGCAAAATGCAGTTGAGTGGATTTTTGACTTTGTCAAGAATGTTACTGCAGGATACATGGATCACAAGAAAGTCATGATGATGATGACGCTTGGTATTACGTTGTTTCTCTACATCTTCATTGGGAACCAGCTAGGTGTTATCGCCAACGTCACCACAGTGCACAAAGGTGAAATCAGCGAAAGTGTTATGAAGATGCTGACGATTGCTCCTACGCCGGAAGCCGAAGCGAAGAAGCGCGAAACCGTTGAGCACGAGCTGGCTGATAAAGGAGCTCATGTAATCTGGTGGAAGTCTCCAACTGCTACACCGAGTGTAACATTTGGTTTGGCATTGGTAGTGTTGCTCTACTCCCACTACCTCGGTATTAAGAAAAGTCCAGGTGGTTGGTTTAAGCACGTATTCCTCAACCCGATCCACATTCTTGAGGAGTTTATCATTAAACCGTTGACGCTTCCTCTGCGTTTGTTCGGTAACCTCTTTGCAAAAGAGATCATGATTGCCTTCCTGTTGAGTGGGGGAGTTTTGGCCGCGGCACCATTGTTTATCTGGCTCGGCTACTCCGTCTTCGTAGGTGCAATTCAGGCGTTCATTTTCTTGACTCTTTCTATGGTTTACATTTCACAACTTGTGAATGATGAACACTAAAATCTAGTTTTTGTTTACAACAATTTAGGGAGGTATTTTTAACATGGAAGTTATGGGTGTAGCTATTGCTATGGGTCTTATTTTCGGTTTGGCAGCACTTGGTGGTGCTTTTGGTGCAAGTAACGTAATCTCTAAAACAATTGAAGGTGTTGCTCGTCAACCTGAAGCTCGTGGTAACCTGATGGGTATCATGTTCCTCGGTATGGGTCTCGTAGAGGCGATTCCAATTATCGCTGTAGCTGTAGGCTTCATCTTGATGGGTCGTCTGGGCTAAGCGAACAGTTGAACAGTATTAAATAGGCGGAGGGTCACCTTCGCCTATCTTTTAGTAGGGAAAAATCAGGCTTCGGCCACAAGCTTGGCGTGGAAGTCTTCTAGTAATAATTCTGGTAAGTACGCAAAGAACTTATTGCAGAATCTTTCGTTTGTCAGGAAGGAGTGAACTAAAAATGGTTGAGTTTGGAGCCGTATCCCTGGAATGGGGCACATTACTACTCCAGGTGATTATTTTCATTTTGCTGTTGATCGTTGTTTCCAAATATGCAACAGGACCGATTGCGAGCGTATTGGAAAAGCGCCGTGCTCATGTTGAGAACGAGCTCGCCACTGCGGAACGCAACCACAAGGAATCCGAAAAGCTTTTGGCTGAACAACGCCGCCTTTTGGATGAAGCTCGCGCTGAATCTAAAGCGATCATCGACCGTGCTGCAAAGCAAGCGTCTGATGAAGCAAGCAAAATCGTTGCTGAAGCACAAGCAGTTTCTGAGCGTATGAAGGCAGAGGCAAGTGCTGAACTGGCTCGTGAAGTAGAAAAAGCAAAACTCGAACTGCGTGAGCAAATGACTGGTCTTTCCGTGCTCTTGGCTTCCAAGATCATTGAGAAAGAACTGGACGAAGCAGCTCAAAAGTCTACTGTTGACAAATTTCTCGCACAAGTGGGAGATCGCCTATGAGTAGCGCAGTAGGAAAACGTTATGCTCGCGCTCTCTTTGAAGTAGCGAGTGAGCGTAGCAAGATTGATCAGGTAGAAGCAGACCTGGGTGCGATCGTGGAAGCGGTTGAAGGCAGTGAAGATCTGAAAAAGATCATGCTGCACCCGCACATCGCAGCAGATGCGAAAAGCCAGCTCGCTGACGAATTGTTCAAAAGCCATGTAGGGGAAGAAACCTTTAATTTTCTGAACGTCCTGATTGAGAACGGACGCGAAGTTGATCTGGTTGATATCTACCGTTCTTTTGTACAATTGGCGAACGAAGCTCGTGGATTCGCAGATGCGATTGTGACAAGT
Source organism: Brevibacillus brevis (assembly GCF_001039275.2). NCBI lineage: Bacteria > Bacillati > Bacillota > Bacilli > Caryophanales > Paenibacillaceae > Brevibacillus > Brevibacillus brevis. The sequence goes on along the minus strand of NZ_CP030117.1, from coordinate 5,900,830 downwards.
GCAAAGCCACTTTCTACTGAAGAGCAAAATGAGCTAGCTGAGAAGTTCGGCCAAACGCTGAACAAAAAGCTGCGTATGACAGCAGTCGTAGACCCAGCGATTCTCGGCGGCATTATTATCAAAATTGGCGACCGTCTGTATGATGGCAGCCTGAAAACGAAGTTGGAAACCTTTGCGCAAAAGGCGTAAAGTTCGATGGCTTTTAAGAAGTTGGATGAATGGGGTGAATTAAGTGAGTGCAATCAGACCAGAAGAGATTAGCTCCCTCATTAAAGAGCGGATCGCTAACTTTAAATCTGAAATCGAAGTTGTGGATGTAGGCACAGTCATCCAAGTAGGTGACGGTATTGCTCGTGTTCACGGTTTGGAAAAGGCCATGCAAGGGGAGCTTCTCGAGTTCCAAAATGGCGTAATGGGTATGGTACTCAACTTGGAAGAAGATAACGTGGGTGTCGTTATTATGGGACCTTTCCGCGACATTAAGGAAGGCGATACTGTAAAACGTACCGGCCGCGTTATGGAAGTTCCAGTAGGGGAAGCGCTGCTCGGCCGCGTTGTAAACCCACTGGGTCAACCAATCGATGGTCAAGGCCCTATCGCAAACAACGGTTTCCGTCCAATCGAGAGCCCAGCTCCTGGCGTAATGGCACGTAAATCCGTACATGAGCCACTCCAAACAGGTATCAAAGCGATTGACGCGATGATCCCAGTTGGTCGTGGACAGCGTGAGTTGATCATTGGTGACCGCCAAACTGGTAAAACAGCAGTGGCGCTCGACACGATCATCAACCAAAAAGGTAAAGACATGATTTGTATCTACGTTGCAATCGGTCAAAAGCAATCCACCGTTGCTAACATCGTAGAAACTCTGCGTAAAGCAGGGGCTCTGGAATACACAATCATCGTTTCTGCTACTGCGTCTGACCCAGCTCCAATGTTGTACCTGGCTCCATATACAGGTGTAACAATGGGTGAGTACTTCATGTACAAAGGCGGACACGTTCTGTGCGTATACGATGACCTCTCCAAGCAGGCTGCTGCATACCGCGAAATGTCCCTCTTGCTCCGTCGTCCTCCAGGTCGCGAAGCATATCCTGGTGACGTATTCTACTTGCACTCCCGTTTGCTGGAGCGCGCTGCGAAACTGTCTGATGATCTGGGCGCTGGTTCTATTACAGCTCTGCCATTCATCGAAACCCAAGCGGGTGACATTTCCGCGTACATTCCAACCAACGTGATCTCCATCACGGACGGTCAGATCTTCCTGGAGACAGACTTGTTCAACGCAGGTCAACGTCCAGCGGTTAACACCGGTCTTTCCGTATCCCGTGTAGGTGGTTCCGCGCAAATCAAGGCGATGAAAAAGGTAGCAGGTCCACTCAAGCTCGAGTTGGCTCAATACCGTGAGTTGGCTGCGTTTGCTCAGTTCGGTTCCGACCTGGACAAAGCGACCCAAGCTCGTCTGACCCGTGGTGAGCGCTTGATGGAAATCATGAAACAAGGTCAGTTCGATCCAATGCCTGTTGAGAAGCAAGTTGCTTCTATCTATAGCGCTACAAGAGGTTTCCTGGATGATATTCCAGTAGCAGAAGTGCGCCGTTTTGAGAAAGAGATGTTGTCTTTCTTGGATTCCAACAAACCGCAACTGTTGGAGCACATCCGCACAACGAAAGACCTTCCAGATGAAAAAGAATTCAACGCAGCGATCGAAGAGTTCAAAAAAGGCTTTTCGGTAACTCGCTAATCGTTAACCTGATAGACATCAGATGCATGCCGGGCTAGTTGCCCGTGCATGCGTCCTCAAGGTGGTGAAAACGAGTGGCTAAAGGAATACGTGAGATTCGACGCAGTATCAAAAGTAAAAAAGATATGCGCCAAATCACGAAAGCGATGAAAATGGTGGCGGCTGCAAAGCTTCGCCGTAACCAGGATAAAGCTGAGGCGGCACGCCCGTATGCTGACAAGATCCAAGAAGTGATCGCAAGCATCGCGAGTGGGAACTCTGGTTCCAAACATCCAATGTTGCAAAATCGTCCAGTGAAAAAGACTGGTTATATTGTCATCACTTCCGACCGTGGACTTGCTGGGGGCTACAATGCCAACATTCTCCGTAAAGTGGTAACTACCATTAACGAGAAGCACAAGTCCAAGGATGAGTATGGTATTTTTGTGATTGGCCGCAAAGGTCGTGACTTCTTTAGCAAACGGAACTACCCGCTTTTGGAGGAAGTTACAGGTCTGCCAGTCAGCCCAGCCTTTGCTGATATCAAGAAAATTGCCGGTGCAGCAGTCCAAATGTTCGAGAATGAGCAGATTGACGAACTGTACCTGTGCTACAACAAGTTCCAAAGTGCAATTTCGCAAATACCTACCGTAAAACAATTGCTGCCACTGGAAGCTCCCGAGAGCAACAATGCACGCGAATTGAATTACGAGTATGAGCCGTCCTCGGAAGAAGTATTGGCGGACCTGTTGCCGAAATATGCGGAAACACTGGTTTACAGTGCACTCCTCGAAGCAAAAGCTTCCGAAGAAGGTTCCCGTATGACTGCAATGGGCAACGCGACAGACAATGCTACGGATATGATCAACCGTTTAACGTTGAGCTACAACCGTGCTCGTCAGGCAGCCATTACACAAGAGATTTCCGAGATCGTTGCAGGTGCAAACGCACAGGCTTAGTGGCAGCGAATAGCTCCCAATTTAGCTTTACAGGAGGGAAGAAGTAAGATGGCGAATGGACGCGTGGTTCAGGTAATGGGTCCGGTTGTTGACGTCGAGTTCGACCGCGGACACCTGCCTGCCATTTACAATGCGATCAAGATTCAACATAAAGCACAAAGCGCTGGTGAGCGCGACATCAACTTGACTGTTGAGGTTGCTACTCATTTGGGCGATAACTTGGTTCGTACCGTTGCGATGTCTTCCACTGACGGTTTGGTTCGTGGCATGGAAGCAGTTGATACCGGTGCAGCTATCTCCGTTCCAGTGGGTGCAATCACCCTCGGACGCGTATTTAACGTATTGGGTGAGCCGATCGACCTGCAAGAACTTGGTCAAGTAGATCGTCGTGATCCAATTCACCGTAAAGCTCCTGAGTTCGTAGACCAAGCAACGACTGTTGAGATCCTGGAAACAGGTATCAAAGTTATTGACCTCTTGGCTCCGTACATCAAGGGTGGTAAGATCGGTCTGTTTGGTGGTGCGGGTGTAGGTAAAACCGTTACTATTCAAGAGCTGATCAACAACATCGCGCAAGAGCACGGTGGTATTTCCGTATTCGCTGGTGTAGGTGAGCGTACCCGTGAAGGTAACGACCTGTACCACGAGATGAAAGACGCAGGCGTACTGCCGAAAACCGCGATGGTATTCGGTCAGATGAACGAACCGCCTGGTGCACGTCTTCGTGTAGCGTTGACTGGTCTGACTATGGCGGAATACTTCCGTGATGAAGAAGGCCGCGACGTTCTTCTCTTTGTTGATAACATCTTCCGCTTTACTCAAGCGGGTTCCGAAGTTTCTGCTCTCTTGGGCCGTATGCCATCTGCGGTAGGTTACCAGCCAACACTGGCTACCGAAATGGGTCAGTTGCAAGAGCGTATTACTTCCACGAAAAAAGGTTCCGTAACGTCCATTCAAGCGATCTACGTACCAGCGGATGACTACACTGACCCGGCTCCTGCTACTACGTTTGCTCACTTGGACGCTACAACAAACCTGGAGCGTTCCATCGCTGAGTTGGGTATCTTCCCTGCGGTAGACCCACTCGCATCCACTTCCCGTGCTCTGGCTCCTGATGTAGTAGGACAAGAACACTATGATGTGGCTCGTAGCGTTCAAAAAATCCTGCAACGTTACAAAGAACTGCAAGATATCATCGCGATTCTCGGTATGGACGAGTTGAGCGACGACGACAAGCAAGTAGTTGGACGCGCACGCCGCATTCAACGTTTCTTGTCCCAGTCCTTCCACGTTGCCGAGCAGTTCACTGGTAACCCAGGCCAATACGTTCCACTGAAAGAAACCGTTCGCAGCTTCAAGGAAATCCTCGAAGGTAAGCATGACCACCTGCCAGAGGGCGCGTTCCTGTACGTAGGTACAATTGAAGAAGCGGTAGAAAAAGCGAAGAAAATGGCGTAAGACACCCTGGAAAGGGGAGACGAGTAAGTGAGTAAGATGACAGTTGAAGTCGTAACTCCTGAACGGGTTGTCTACAGCGGTCAGGCTGAAATGGTGATTGCTCGCGGCTTGCAAGGGGAAATCGGTATTATGCCGAACCACGTGCCGTTGGTAACCCCGCTGAAAACAGCGCCAGTTCGGATTAAGACAGAAGGCGATAAAGAAGTAAAGATGGCTGTAAGCGGCGGCTTCATGGAAGTGCGCGGCGATAAAGTGACCATCCTTGCTGAAACGGCTGAATTGCCGGGAGACATCGATGTTGAACGCGCGAAGGCAGCGAAAGAGCGTGCTGAAAAGCGTTTGACTGAGAAATATGCCGAGCTCGACGTCAAGCGTGCAGAACGCGCGCTGCAACGTGCGATGGCACGTCTCGACGTAGCGAAGTAAAGCGTAAGCTTGATATCCCCGCGCCCATGTGGCTGCGGGGATTTTTCGGTTATATGGAGATGAATGATGAGCCATGGAAATCGGGCATGATATTTCCAGTTGGTAATTGCCTAATGTTTCTGTGTATAATAGACCTAATGCCCTGCCGACGAGCTACGTTAGCATGAAAAACAGCGGGAAAAAGCGGCATTGGCTATTGGGATTAAAGGAGAGTGTAATTGATGCAAACCGTTCGCGATATCCGCCACAATCAAGATGGCGTAGTGATTCCTAGCAGCTTTAAGGCTAATGGCTGGACAAGCGTGCTATCTCATGAAATGAATGTTCTCTTCCAGGCAATGTGCTTTGTAGTAACCAAGCATGAGACAAAAGAAGAAATGAGAAAAGCTTTGGACGAGTTCGATGCATTGAAAGGCACATTCACCGAGCCTGTTCAAGAAGGCTTTAAGTCTGAAGAGGATTTCAAAGGCTACGTGAACCTCTTGAACAGATTCAAAGCGTTCATGAGCCGTTCTGATTATGCATATCCGACATCTCTTGACGATGCGATCGAGCTTTTCGTGAAGTGGGGTCTGGTAATCGATAATGGAGATGCTTGGGATGTACCGGTTTATCCATTCCCAGATGCATCTGAGTTGTTCAAGTTGAGCGAAGCAGAATCTCTTGCATTGGCTCATGTTAAACTGGAAGCATTGGTTCATCCGATTTTTAGCCGCCTCGTGATGAAGCTGCACGAGCAGGAAGAAAATACGTTCAGCATGTCCAAAGCAGAAATGAAGCAATTGCTGAACACGAATGACCAGATGCTGGCAGAGGTTCTGATCAAGCTGACTCCATATATGGAAGAGGCAATTGAAAATATGCTGGAGATCCCAGAAGACGAGAAGATGAACTTCACAATTGTATGGGAGCGTATTTACGAGGACTTCCTCGGACAGCAATTTTCAAACAACGTTCAATAATGAAGAGAATATAAGAGCCAGACAGGCATATTCGTTTGGTCATCATACTATGCTGGAAAAACTCAGGGAGAAATCTCTGAGTTTTTTCCCTTTATATGGCACAAAAGGAAGGCTTTCGTTAGACACCCTATTGGCAATTTGCTATAATGATAAAGGTATTTTTTTCTAGCAGTATCAATTAGCGACAGCGTTCATACCTACACCTTTGATGCTGCGAGCAGTACCCTTTTGAGGGAGTCTCGACTTCTTCTGGAGGACAGCGCAAGACGATTCATACCTTTCTCAAGAGCGGAGGGAACGTGGGTGAGTGACATCTATACCAACAATTATGTGATTGTCGCGATCTTTTTAATTCTTGGTGTGCTGTTGCCCGTAGCTACAGTCAGTTTTGTTGGTCCATTACTTCGTCCAAAGAAACCGACACGGGAGAAGCAAACTACTTATGAAAGCGGTAACATTCCTGTTGGTGACAGTTGGGTGCGTTTCAACGTGAAGTATTACATCTTTGCCCTCATGTTTGTCATCTTTGATGTAGAAACACTCTTTCTGTATCCGTGGGCCGTCGCTTACAAAGAACTGGGGCTCTTTGCCTTAGTCGAGATGGTCATCTTTATATCCTTGCTCATCGTAGGATTGATTTACGCGTGGAGAAAGAAGGTGCTGGAATGGAACTAGACCTGACAAGCATTGCGCCTGAATTGCAAGAGGAACTGAATCGCAACGTCATGTTCACGACATTGGAAACAGTGAAGGGATGGGTTCGTAGCAACTCGTTGTGGCCATTAACTTTTGGCTTGGCCTGTTGCGCGATCGAGATGATGGGAACGGGTGGAGCGCGTTATGACCTCGACCGGTTTGGCGTTATTTTTCGAGCATCCCCAAGACAATCTGATGTCATGATCGTAGCCGGAACCGTCACGAAAAAGATGGCGCCACTGCTGCGCAGGCTGTATGATCAAATGCCTGAACCGAAGTGGGTGATTGCCATGGGCTCCTGTGCGACAGCGGGAGGTCCGTACGTGCGCTCGTACAGCGTGGTAAAAGGTGTAGACCAGATTGTGCCTGTCGACGTATATATTCCGGGTTGTCCGCCTAACCCTGCCGCTTTGATCTACGGAATCAATAAGCTCCAAGAAAAAATCCGTTACGAAGCGAAGACTGGGAAGCAGGTGACCAATCTATGAGCGATGAGAAACGCAAGCCGACGCCAGAGGAAAAGGCCGCGGCAGCGGCTGAAGCCCGTGCCAAGGCCGAAGCATTGCGAAAATTAAGAGAACAGGAAGCGCAGGCTCCCCAAGAGGCGAGCCCAGTGGAGGGAGCTCAAGAGGCAAAAGAGGAAGTCTCTGCTCCAGAAGCTAAACCTGTGTCTGAAATGACACCTGAGGAAAAAGCCGCAGCCAAGAAAGCAGCAGCGGCTGAAGCGATTGCCAAGGCAAAAGCAGCGAAGGAACAGGCAGAGGCTGCTTCACCACCAGCAAAGCCCGTGTCTGAAATGACGCCGGAAGAAAAAGCCGCAGCCAAGAAAGCAGCAGCGGCCGAAGCGATTGCCAAGGCAAAAGCAGCGAAGGAACAGGCAGAAGCTGCTTCACCACCAGCAAAGCCCGTGTCTGAAATGACGCCGGAAGAAAAGGCAGCAGCCAAGAAAGCGGCTGCCGCAGAAGCACTAGCCAAGGCAAAAGCAGCCAAGGAAGCAAAAGAAGCCGCGGAAAATGGAGCAAATACAGATGATTCAACTCCAGATGCGGATGCCAAGGCGAAAGCCGCAGCTGCCGCAAAAGCCAAGGCTGCCGCCGCAGCAGCAGCAAAGGCAAAAGCTGCACGCGAAGCAGGTGGCGATGAATCCGGTGATGACGACGCCAAGGCGAAGGCCGCAGCTGCCGCAAAAGCCAAAGCAGCCGCCGCAGCAGCAGCGAAGGCAAAAGCAACACAAACGACTGGGGATGAGACACCGGCAGAGGAAGCTCCAAAAGCACCTTCCAAAAACCAGCCCTATCTTGATAAATACGTGTCACGAATTTCCGAAGCATTTGGACAGGAAGTCATCGAGGCTTCGTATATTAACGAGCTGGGAAAGGAAGTTCCAACTCTCACCATTCAAAACGAACGTTGGCATCAAGTTGCCCAATTTTTAAGAGATGACGAGCAATTGAGCTTTGAGTACCTGTCCGATCTTCACGGTGTCGATTACGAGGATCGCCTGGAGGTATACTACCACTTTTATTCCTACAAAAATCGCCAAAGCTTGGCAGTAAAGGTCAAAACAAGCAGAGAAGAGTCAAAAGTTGCTTCTGTAATGGACCTCTGGCATGGCGCAAATTGGAATGAAAGAGAGACTTTTGACCTTTTGGGTATTCATTTCCCGGGACATAAGGATTTACGTCGAATCCTGTTGCCGGATGATTGGGTAGGGTATCCACTGCGCAAAGATTATGTGCAATACGACGAGGAGGTTTAGCAGATGAACCATAACATCCTCACGACTCATGTTGATACCTCTTCTGAAACAGGACTTCGTACGGAAGAGATGTTATTAAACGTAGGTCCACAGCATCCGAGTACACACGGAGTATTTCGCTTGGTTGTAAAAATCGATGGGGAAACCATTAAAGAAGCGATTCCGGTGATGGGTTATCTGCATCGAGGCACAGAGAAGCTGGCTGAAAACTTGACCTATACACAAATTATTCCTTATACAGACCGTATGGACTACGTGTCCGCCATGACCAACAACTACGTTCTCTGTCACGCAGTAGAAACGATGATGGGGCTGGAGATTCCAGAACGAGCTCAGTTTCTACGATTGATCGCGATGGAACTGAACCGGGTGGCGAGCCATTTGGTTTGGTGGGGAACGTTTCTATTGGACATTGGTGCGATGGGGCCCTTCCTGTATGCATTCCGTGATCGGGAGACGATTCTAGATTTGTTTAATGAGCTATGCGGGGCGCGGATGACTTTTAACTACATGCGTGTAGGCGGAGTGAAATGGGATGCACCTCCAGGCTGGACCGACAAAGCCAAAGAATTTGTCCAATATATGAAGAAGGAATTGAATAACTACCATCAACTGGTGACGGGTAACGAGATTTTTATCCACCGTCTCAATGGAATCGGCAAGTTCGATACAAAAACTGCGTTGGATTACTCGCTATCAGGTGTCATGCTCCGCTCGACAGGTGTCAAGTGGGACCTGCGCAAGGACGAACCGTATTGCATTTATGATCGTTTTGAATTTGATGTGCCGACAGCGACTGAGGGAGATTGCATGGCGCGCTATCATCTGCGCATGGCTGAAATTGAACAATCTCTGCGAATTCTTGAGCAGGCATTGGAGCAATTTCCGAGTGAAGGCGAAGTCATGGGCAAAGTACCACGTGTGATTCGCCCGCCTGCTGGGGAGACATATGTGCGCATCGAGTCACCGCGGGGAGAAATTGGTTGCTACATTGCTAGTCAAGGCAAGGATAAACCGTGGAGATTGAAGTTCAGACGGCCTTCATTTACCAATCTGCAAATTCTGCCTAAGCTGTTGCAGGGGGAAAACCTCTCGAACATGGTTGCCATCCTGGGCAGTATCGACATCGTGCTCGGGGAGGTTGACTGTTGATGAATACTCTCTTGCAGCAAGCACCCTCATGGGGAACCACGCTTTGGTTTATCGTAGCGGCCGTTTTACTGCTTGCAGTCGTGTTGGGATTCGTTACGTACGCTATTTACTTTGAGCGCAAAGTGATTGGGTGGATGCAGCTACGCATCGGGCCGAATCGAGTAGGACCATTGGGACTTCTCCAGACGGTTGCCGATGTTGCCAAGCTGCTATTAAAGGAAGATATTCGTCCGCAGCACGCTGACAAAGCGTTGTTCACTTTAGCACCAATATTGGCTTATGCCCCTGCTTTTGCCGTATTGGCGGTCATGCCTTTTTCGGAAAGCATTCGGTTCGCTGATCTGGGAATAGGGCTGTTGTACTATATCGCCTTGTCTGGGATCACCGTATTGGGCGTGATCACGGCTGGATGGGCCTCGAATAACAAGTATTCGCTGATCGGGGGTCTCCGCTCCGCTGCGCAGATGATCAGCTATGAAGTACCGCTGGTCATGTCCGTGGTGGGGATCGTTCTATTGACGGGCAGCATGAATCTCAAGGATATTGTCTATGCGCAGCAGGATGTCTGGAATATTGTTCCGCAGTTTATCGGATTTGCTGTATTTATCATTGCTGCCCAGGCTGAGCTGAATCGTACGCCGTTTGACTTGCCAGAAGCAGAGTCGGAGCTCGTTGGTGGTTACCACGTCGAGTATTCCGGTTTCCGTTTTGCGATGTTCATGCTGGCGGAGTATGTGTACATGTTCGGGATGGGTGCCCTGATTACGATTCTCTTTTTGGGTGGATGGTTGCCGATTCATCCATCACTGGACTTCATTCCGGGAATCGTGTGGTTTATCCTTAAATTTTCACTTTACGTCTTCCTCCAGTTTTGGATTCGCGCCACGATGCCGCGCTTACGTGTCGATCAACTGATGTCGTTTGCCTGGAAAGTGCTGTTGCCCGTGGCATTGTTCAACATCCTGCTCACAGCCGTAGTGGTTTCTTACCAAAATGGCATGTTCTAGTAGCGACTTGATCGAAAACGACTTCGTCCCACTGTTTTCATAGCGCAGGCTTCGCCATAGGCTTGCTTCGTCAAAAGCTTGCTTTCGTCAAAAACGTGGTGCAGCCAAGTTCTCAAATTCTGAGGGGTGACACACATGCTAGGACTGGCCAAAGGCCTGGGGTATACATTTAAAAAGCTCACGGAGAAAAAAGTAACCCACTTCTATCCGGATGTGCCCTTTCCAATGCCGCCTCGCTTTCGCGGTATTCAACACTTTTCTCCTGAAAAATGCATCGTCTGCAACCAATGCGCACGCATTTGTCCGACGGAGTGTATTCAACTGACAGGGAAGCCCCATCCTGATCCGGAGAAAAAAGGAAAGATTATCGATACGTACGATATCAATTTTGAACTGTGCATTTTATGCGATTTGTGCACAGAGGTTTGTCCCACTGAAGCGATTGTAATGACAAACAACTTCGAACTGGCTGCCTATAGCAGGGACGAATTGTACAAGAACTTGAAATGGCTGGACGACAACAATACGAACGTCAGGGAGGAGAATTAGTATGACAGGCGAATTCGTAGCCTTTTTTATCCTGTCCCTTCTGACGATCGGTGGCGCGGTGTTTATGATCAGCTTTACGCGCGTCGTCCACATGGTCATCTCATTGGGTGTTACGTTTATCAGCATTGCAGGTCTGTTTGTTTTGCTGGGAGCGGAGTTCGTCGGGGTCGCACAAATTCTGGTTTATTCAGGGGCTATCTCCATTCTGATGCTCTTTGGAATCATGCTGACCAAGCACGATGCGAACGATGAGGGAACAGGCCGGACATGGAAAAACCGTTTTATCCTGCTCTTCGTAATCGTTCTGTTCGGATTGTTGTTCTGGGGTGTGCAAAATACACCGTGGCCTGCGCCACCGCCACCTGCAGAGGTTCCAGTAAACAATGCAAAAGAAATCGGTATCGAAGTATTCACCAAATTCGTCATACCATTTGAACTGCTGTCTGTTCTGTTGTTGGTCGCGTTGGTCGGTGCGATCATCATGGCGAAAAAGGAGGGGGATAACGAATGACAGTAAGCATTTCCTCCTACTTAATGGTCGCTCTGATTCTCTTTTGTGTAGGCCTGTACGGCGCATTGACGAAGCGAAATGCAGTCGTCGTCCTGTTATCAATCGAGCTGATGCTGAATGCTGTAAATATTAACCTGGTCGCCTTTTCCAAATTCGGACTGTATCCATCCGTGACGGGACAAATCTTTACCTTGTTCACGATGACGGTTGCAGCTGCCGAGGTTGCCGTAGGGTTAGCGATTCTGATTGCGCTGTACCGTAATAAGGAGACCGTGAATGTAGATGAAATGGACCAAATGAAACGATAAGAGGGAAACCTGAAAAGGAGGACAAAGATGGATACTCTATTGCACTATGCCTGGCTGATCCCTCTGTTTCCGCTTCTTGCTTTCATCGTGATCGTCTCATTTGGTCGCCAATTGAAAGAAGGAGCGGCCATAGTGGGCATTACCCTGACGGCTGTTTCTTTTGGAATCGCAGTACTCATCTTCTGGGAGAGATTCCAGGGTGGGGGAGCGGATTACAATTATGTGATAGATTGGCTGCATATCGGCGATATCGTGATCAACATGGGATTCGAAGTGAATCCGCTGAATGCCATGATGCTCGTCATTGTGACATTGGTCAGTCTGTTGGTCCAAATCTATTCCAAGGGCTACATGCATGGAGATGAACGCTTTCCGGTGTTTTATCAATATCTGGCGCTGTTCACGTTCTCCATGCTGGGATTAGTCATCTCGCCAAATTTGTTGCAAGTATATATTTTCTGGGAGCTGGTCGGGGTATGCTCCTTCCTGCTCGTTGGCTACTACTACTTCAAGACAGAGGCAAAAGCGGCTGCCAAAAAGGCTTTTATCGTTACACGCATCGGGGACCTTGGTCTCTTCATCGGGATATGTCTGTTGTTCTGGTGGACCGGAAGTTTTGAGTATGGGGCGATTTTTGAGAGTATCGCACTCGGACGACTGGAACCATGGATGATTACGCTCGCAGCGATCCTCATTTTCGTTGGGGCCATGGGAAAATCAGGTCAATTTCCGCTTCATACGTGGTTGCCTGATGCCATGGAAGGTCCAACCCCTGTATCTGCATTGATTCACGCGGCAACGATGGTCGCGGCTGGTGTTTATTTGGTCGCTGCTACCTATCCGCTGTTTATCGCATCCGATACGGCTTTGACAGTTGTGGCGTATGTAGGAGGATTCACCGCCATATTTGCAGCCTCGATCGGTCTGACCCAACGGGATATCAAGCGTGTCTTGGCTTATTCCACAGTCAGCCAGCTCGGGTACATGATGCTGGCATTGGGTGTAGCTGGTACTGCTGGTTATGTAGCGGGTTCTTTCCATTTGATGACTCACGCCTTTTTCAAAGCACTGCTCTTCCTTGGAGCAGGTAGTGTCATCCATGCCGTACATACGCAGGATGTATTCGAAATGGGTGGTTTGTGGAAAAAGATGCCGATCACCGCTTTGACTTTCTTGATCGGTTGCTTGGCAATTGCGGGGATCTTTCCGTTCGCTGGTTTCTGGTCGAAAGAAGCGATCCTGGGAGCTGTTTACGGAGCACATCGCTACGATTTGCTGTTCATCGCGCTGCTAGCAGCATTCTTTACCGCATTCTATATGTTCCGTCTGTTCTTCCTGACATTCGCAGGGAAGGCACGTGGCAAGCACGAAGCACACGAATCTCCAAGAGTCATGACAGGTCCGCTCTTGGTCTTGGCGTTACTTGCGGTTGTCGCAGGCTTTGTGAATACACCGTACGCACCATTACTCTCTGATTGGTTGTTGTCAACGAACACAGGGACGGCAATCACGAGCATTTTTGGGGAAGGCAGTGAGCACGCGGCAGCCTGGTTGCAGATTGTGGCTCTGTTGATCTCGATTCTCGGAGTCGTACTGGCTTACCTGATGTACGGCAAGAAATCTATCTCCTCGGACACGATTCCCAAAGCACTGCCGTGGCTCTATCAGCTTTCATACAAGAAATACTACATCGATGAGCTGTATCACAACGTCATTGTTCGTCCATTAGGCTGGCTTGGATTTGTCCTGGATGTATTTGATAAGTATATTGTGGATGGTTTGGTTGGCTTGACAGCAAAAATCACCCAAGGAATCGGATCTTTGCACGCAAGAGTACAAAGCGGGCAGATTCAGTCCTACGGGGCAATGGTCATATTCGGTCTGTTACTCTTGATCATCGCCATCAGTTTGACGGCCAAGGGAGGTGGACTCTTTGGGTAATATCCTTTTGTCATCACTGGTGTTCTCTCCGCTGCTGGCGATTCTCGTCATGGCTTTTATCCCTAGTCGACATGCAGGTGTGATCAAGCAGGTCGGGATTTTTGGAACGTTGCCGGCACTTATCTTGGCAGGTTGGATGTTCGGCATGTTTGATTACGAGACAGCCAATCTCCAGTTCGTAGAAAAGCACAATTGGATTTCGATTCCGATTGGAATGGCTCAGGCAGGCACCGTCTTTGCTTTTGAGATCAACTATGAGCTCGGTGTGGATGGTATTTCGATGCCATTGATTTTGCTGACGGCGATTATCGGGACTCTCGCAGCAATTGCTTCGTGGCAGATCAAGAAGAGGCAGAAGGAGTATTTTATCCTGTTTCACCTGCTGTTGATCGGTATGTTGGGAGTCTTTGCAGCAGACAATCTGTTTCTGTTCTTCATTTTCTTCGAGCTGACACTCGTACCGATGTACTTCCTCATCGGGATTTGGGGATATGGGGAGCGCGAACAGGCTGCGAACAAATTCCTTTTGTATAACGGAATCGGTTCAGGGATCATGCTGCTGGCTTTTATCGTTATCTTTGTCATCATGCGGACGCTCAACATGGATGAAATCACGGCGATTCTGACGACACCGGGGCATCCGATAACCGAAATCCTTACGCCGGAAATGCGTTTTGGCATCTTCCTAGCGCTATTTATCGCTTTTGCGATCAAGCTGCCAGTATTTCCGTTCCACACGTGGATGCTACGCGTTCACGTACAGGCTCCACCTTCTATCGTCATGATTCACTCCGGTATTTTGCTGAAGATGGGGGCGTACGGTCTTTTGCGGATGGGAATAGGGTTCTTCCCAGAGCAGGCCTATGATTTCTCTACGTGGATGGCAGTTTTGGGGATTATCAACATTTTGTATGGAGCTGTACTGGCCTTCGTACAAAAGGATTTAAAAATGGTGCTGGCTTACTCCAGTATCAGCCATATGGGTATCGTCTTGCTTGGTTTCGCTTCGATGAACACGATCGGGTTTCAGGGAGCGATGTTCCAGGTAGTATCCCACGGCTTTATCTCAGCGCTGCTCTTCTTCTTGATCGGTGTCATTTGGGATCGGACGCAGACATCGATGCTCGACGATTTGGGCGGTTTAGCCAAGTCCATGCCGTTTGTCAGCGGCGTGTTGTTGGCAGGCGGGATGGCTTCACTCGGACTTCCGGGCATGTCCGGATTCATCAGTGAGTTCTTTGCCTTCCTCGGTCTGTTTGGTCGTTTGCCAGTAATGGCAGCAGTGGGAGCGATCGGGATTGTCCTCACCGCGGTTTATTTACTCAGAGCGATCTTGAAAACGACTTTTGGCCCTACTCCGGGTAGATGTACAGGACTTGCTGATGCACAGCCGATGGAAGTCATTCCGATAGTAGTCCTATTGGGATGTATTATCCTCATTGGGGTTTATCCGGCAGTTCTGGGGAATCCGATGCAGCAGGCGCTGAAAACGATCGTACCTATCGTAACGGGAATAGGAGGGTAATCCATGGAGGTTAAAGATATTTTCTCATATGACTGGAGCTACCTTCTGCCCGAGTTTATCATTCTTGGCTTTGCTACCTTTTTATCACTGCTGGATCTTTTTGCGGGCAAACGCCTTGGCAAGCAGGTCATCGGTTGGCTATCCTTTCTGGCAACGGTCATAGCGGCGATCTTTGTGATCAACAATATGAATGCTCTCGATAAGCCATACAGCTACATGATCGACATGATCCGAATCGATGATTACGGCAATGCGTTCAAGCTGATTTTCCTGGCAGGGACAGCTTTTGCCATTCTCATCTCGCTGTCTTACCTGAAATCGGGGGAAGTCCAGCACAGAGGCGAGTATTACTATTTGCTGCTGACCGGGCTTCTCGGGGCTATGGTCATGGCTTCGTCGGCTGACTTGATTACCTTGTTTGTGGGACTGGAGCTATTGTCTCTCTCGTCCTATGTACTGGTCGGATTGCGAAAAAAATCACGGCTTTCCAACGAGTCGGCATTCAAATACGTCGTTTCGGGAAGTATTGCCACGGCTGTGCTCCTGTTTGGGATGTCGTACGTGTACGGACTCACGGGAACCACTCATATTTATGAAATCTCATTCCGATTGGCAGAAGCGGGAATGGCGGGCTATCAGTTCCTCGTTTATACGGCGTTTGCGTTTCTTGCAGTAGGTCTTGCATTCAAAATATCTGCAGCGCCTAACCACATGTGGGCGCCAGATGTGTATCAGGGTGCTCCTACCCCGGTCACTGCTTTCCTGGCAGTTGTGTCAAAAGCAGCAGGGTTCGCGCTGATCTTTCGAGTGATGATGATCTCGTTTTTCAACGTTTCCGATGGAACGGGATCAGGACGGTTCTTTTTCGAAGAGGGAAGTCTCTATCTGGGGCTGATGGCAGCGGCCTCAATGATTATCGGGAATACGATGGCGCTCAGGCAGACAAACGTCAAGCGTATGATGGCTTATTCAGGTATTGCGCAAGCGGGCTATTTGCTCGTGCCGTTTGTACCGCCGACCTCTCTCTTTTTCAGCGAAGTAATCTTCTATCTGTTCGGTTATTTGATCGTCAGCTTTGGTGCTTTCGCTGTGATTATGGTTGTATCTCGTGAGCAGGAGACGGAGGATTTGAAAGGATTCGCCGGATTGTATCATCGCTCACCAGTGATGGCTATTGCGATGAGCATCTTCCTCTTGTCCCTGGCAGGTATCCCGATTACGGTTGGCTTCTTCGGGAAGTTCTATCTGTTCATGGGTACATTAGTGGTAGAAAACTACTGGCTGGCGGCGATTATGATCATCACCAGCGTTATTTCCTACTACTACTACTTTGGGATTATTCGTCAGATGTACATGCGTCCCGGGACAACCGAAGCACCTATGGTTGTGCCAAAAGGCATTTGGACGTTTATTCTCATCATGGCAATCGCTACCGTATTCTTCGGTGCTTTCCCGGGTCTGGTTACCGACTATATCCAGATTCATTTCAATCCGTCCTTTGATTTTGGGAACATGCTCTCTCCCAGCTCTCAGTGATACTCGTAACTGAATAGCACTTCAGGTACAATAGAAGGGATGGCTCGTAATCGGGCCGTCCCTTTTTCTATGATTCTCGGTAGGGTAATGAGGAGGTAACGAGCATGCCACAAGAAGTATATGGCTTGTTGAGTATCATTTTATCGATTGCGTTTATTGGGCTCGCTTGGTGGGCGCTGCAATCCTTTCGCTTTGATAAGATTTTGAAAAAACCAAATGGTGCTCAGGCGAAGCTGTTGCAAATTTTTCTTTCCATTGTGATTGGATATGAACTGTCCCGCTTTTTCCTTGATTACTTGGGCTGGTCCCTGACATTCGGGAATTTGTTCAACTAAATACCCAAAGACGACGATTCGCTGGTATATCCACCCAGCTACATGTACAAAATGAGAAGTACAAAGAGATACATGTAAGCAAAGGGAGAGGATATCAATGGGGAAATGGTCTGGTTGGTGCGTGCTGGCTCTATTGCTCGTGATGGGGGCCGTGTATTGGATGCCTGCACAAGCAAAGGAAGAAAAGCCGGTTGTGACAAAAATGATGAAAGTACTAGAAGAAACGGGCGCAACGGGTGTATCAGTTCAGGTACGTATGCGTACGGCGATGGGAGAAGGCCTGCGTTCTGAACAAGTAAAAGAGTTGGCGACGAAATGGGCACAACAACTTGAGATTCCGTTTTCCCCAAGCGAACAATCGCGTAAACACAACATACTCGCATATAGGACTACATACACACAAAACGGCGTGGATCTGAGCTACGAGGTGACAGGAGTTCCTAAAAATGGAGCATTTTCTGTATATCTAGTACTTCAGTTATCTGGAAACCGTGATTCCCTACTATATATTGGACAAGTACAGGAAACCTTCACGAATGCCCTGCAAAGCGCCGACTTTATTCCGCAAATTAGCACTTGTATTCGCGGATTGTACAATGTTAAGATGGGTGTTGACCAACAGGAGGGTAAAATATTGTCGATTTTTGGTACTCTCCAGGCGACAGAATTAGAACGTTTGCAAGATGATACGGTTGTCAGCATTTCAGGGTATACCCCTATGTGGGAATCATTCATCGCGTTAAACGGTCAAAAGATGAATCTACAGGTGGCTACGCATCGTGACAGCCATTCTGGAACATGGATTACGGTAGGTACACCAATCATCACTGTGGAATATTAGCACGCGGAGGGGTACACATTGGATAAAATTATTGTCCGTGGTGGTAAGGCATTGGCTGGAAATGTAAAAGTATCTGGCGCCAAAAATGCCGTACTCCCTATTATTGCAGCATCTATCTTGGCAGAAGAAGGGACTTGCGTCATCTCAGACGTACCAGGCCTTGACGATGTCCGGACGATATGCGACCTCTTGAAATCGATGGGAATCTCCCTTACATATGATCATGAAGTGCTGACGATCGATGCTTCCAAGCTTACGAGTGTAGAAGCGTCCTATGAACTGGTCCGCAAAATGCGCGCATCTTTCCTCGTGATGGGGCCGCTTTTAGCCAGAAAAGGACAAGCTCGTGTCGCTCTTCCGGGTGGATGTGCCATTGGTACGCGCCCGATCGACCAGCACCTAAAAGGGTTTGAGGCTATGGGAGCCAAAATCGAAATCGGACAAGGGTTTATTGAAGCGACGGTAGAAGGACGATTGAAGGGTGCGAAAATCTACCTGGATATTGCTAGCGTCGGTGCAACAGAAAATATCATGATGGCCGCTGCTTTGGCAGAGGGAACCACATTGATCGAAAATGCGGCAGAAGAGCCAGAGATCGTTGATTTGGCGAACTTCCTGAACAGGATGGGAGCAAAAATCCGCGGAGCGGGTACAGGTTCGATTCGCATCGAAGGCGTGGAAAAGATGAAGGGCTGCACACATTGTGTCATTCCTGACCGCATTGAAGCAGGAACTTTCATGGTGGCTGCAGCGATTACCGGTGGGGACGTCTTTGTGGAAGGTGCGATTTGCGATCATCTTAAATCCGTGACGGCCAAGCTTCGTGAAATGGGCGTGGACATTGAGGAGCAAGAAAACGGCATTCGTGTACGCCGCACAGGCCCACTGAAAGCAGTTGACCTCAAGACGCTGCCATACCCTGGCTTCCCGACGGATATGCAGTCGCAAATGATGGCGCTTTTGCTTGTTTCAGAAGGAACGAGCATCGTGACCGAAACAGTATTTGAGAACCGCTTCATGCACGTGGAAGAGTTCCGTCGCATGAATGCGAACATCAAGATCGAAGGCCGCAGTGCCATCGTCGAAGGTGGTTCCAAGCTGACAGGCAGCAAGGTAGCAGCAACTGACTTGCGTGCGGGTGCAGCACTTGTACTGGCTGGGCTTGTATCTGAGGGAGAGACTGAGGTTTCTGCCCTGCACCATATTGACCGTGGCTACGTAAACTTTACGGAAAAGCTATTGGCTTTAGGAGCAGATGTAGAACGCGTGGTTCCAGAAGAAAAGGCTCGTGAAAAAGCAGTTTCCGAAACCATCAAAGTAAGTTTCTCTCCTAATTTTGCTTGATAAATGCGTCAACCATATGGCAAAACGAAAGATTCTCTGCGGATGCAGGGGGTCTTTTTTTCGTTCTCTCGACTCTCTCATTCTCTCGTTCTACCGCTCTGTTGCAGAACATAGACTTTTAGTAGGTTATTCAGACTTTTCGTGTCTAGTACGTAACGGGGAGGATCTCTTGCATGAAACGCTATCTACTCATGTGGTTTATCGCTTTGCCGATCTTGCTCGTCCTGATGCCTGCTGCTCTGGTCTTTTGGTTTTCACCAGAAAAAGGTCCTGTCAGTCAGCCAACTGTGGCCGTCTCGGAACCTGCCATACCAGCGACGAAGGAATCCGCTGCCTCTCTGCCGGTAAAGGTGTACCGCACAGAAAAAAAGGCCGTGGAAACATTGCCGCTAGAAACGTATATTACCGGAGTCGTAGCGGCGGAAATGCCTGCTGAGTTCGAGCTGGAGGCTTTAAAAGCACAGGCGTTGGCGGCCAGGACCTATATCGTGCGACGGTTAAAAGAGGGCAAGTTTGATGATGTGCCATCAGGCGGGCAGGTCTTGGATACGGTGCAGCATCAAGTCTATATGGATGAACAGCAGCGGCGTGAGCGTTGGGGAGACCAATACGAATGGAAAAACAAACGCATCCAACAAGCAGTTATGGCGACGGCAGGGGTTATCCTGACCTACCAGAACGAGCCCATTGACGCGACGTTTTTTTCCACCAGTAATGGCTTTACAGAGAACTCGGATGAATATTGGGAAAAGCCCATTCCTTATTTGAAGAGCGTTGCGAGTCCTTGGGATATTCAATCTCCTCGCTATGAGGAAACGGTTGTCATGTCCACCGTGGAGCTAGAAAAGAATTTGGGCGTCAAGCTCACGCAGGAGGCTTCTACCAATGGTTCCTGGTATCGGATCGAATCACGTACAACCGGAAATCGCGTAGGAACCATCAGTATTGGCGGCAAGGAATTTACGGGAAGAGAGTTTCGTGAAAAGCTCAATTTGAATTCTTCCTCCTTTACGCTGGACTTGCGCGGTAATCAGGTTTTCATTACGACCAAAGGGTACGGTCATGGTGTCGGGATGAGCCAGTGGGGAGCAAATGGAATGGCCAAAAGCGGCAAAAGCGCGGAGCAAATCGTCAAGCACTTCTACCAAGGAATTAGTCTGCAAGAGTATAAAAGAGTGATCCCAGCTTAAAAGAAAAGCAAATTTTTACTTTTCCCTACTCTCTCAGGTTTATACGCCAAAATTCTGGCGATACTGAGGGATGAGGTGATGAATAAAATGGAAGATCAAAAAAATCAAAATCAACCGATTCCATTCAAGAAGGCAAGTTCTTGGAAAAAAGTTTTGGGCAAGAAATGGGCGTTTCCTGCAATCTACATCGGCACCGCAGCAATCATTCTCGCTTTTGTGATGTGGTATCAGGGCAATGTCATGGACACGGTATCCAAAATGACGAATGGCACAGATGGCGTGGCAGTGACAACTCCTGCAGCTCCTGAGACAACTACACCGCAAAACGAAGAAGCGGTACCTGCTACAAGTGGCGTACAACCACTCGCATGGCCAGTAGGAAAAGGCGTGCAGTACAATGTGGGCATGAACTACTACGATGAGAAAGCTTCCAAGGACAATCAGCAAAAAGCATTGGTGAGCTTCGACAGCACCTTCTATCCGCACACAGGTATTGACCTCGTATCCACGGATGGCAAGAGCTTTGATGTCATCGCAGCTCTTGCGGGTAAAGTAGTAAAAGTGGTGAACGATCCACTTGTCGGCAACGAGATTGAGATTGAGCACAAAGACAAAATGATTACGGTATATCAAAGTCTGGAAAGCGTAACAGTCAAACCAGGCGATGAAGTGACACAAGGTCAAGTAATCGGGTCTGCTGGACGCAACACCTTTGAAAAAGACGCTGGCGCACATCTTCACTTTGAAGTTCGCATCGATAACAAGCCTGTCAATCCAGAGCAATACTTGATTCAGGCTGAAACGGAAGTAAAAAATCAATAACCATTGAATTTAGAAAAACACCTGCAAAATACAACAATTGCGGGTGTTTTTTTGCGTGTGGTACAAACTGTTGAAAAAAGATGCGGCCGTGCTGGCTTGTCAGGCTTGGAAACGTAGAATATGTGTCCCTACGCACCCATATATTGTATCAGACAATGTAGATACAAGGAGGCGAGTAATGTGCACGACTACATCAAAGAGCGGACCATCAAAATCGGCCGATATATTGTAGAGACAAGAAATACGGTTCGGATGATCGCTAAAGAGTTCGGTGTTTCGAAAAGTACTGTGCACAAGGACTTGACTGAGCGGCTGCCTGAGATAAATCCAGAGTTGGCGAACCAGGTTAAGGAAATTTTGGAATATCACAAAGCCATCAGACATCTTCGGGGGGGCGAAGCGACCAAAATCAAGTACAAACGGCGTAGTAAAAAAGTACGAGTAGAACAGGAGGAGAGTGTGTAAGAAAGAATTTCCTTGTCCTCTCACGTAGAAGAGCCTATGATATTAGGTAGAAATGTAACTGGTAATCAGGGAGGACCTTTCATGTTTGGCAAAGATATCGGAATCGACTTGGGCACGGCCAATGTCTTGGTTTTTGTAAAAGGCAAGGGAATTGTCCTAGACGAACCATCTGTCGTGGCAATAGATAGTAAAACCAGAAAAGTTTTGGCCGTAGGAAATGAAGCCTATCGCATGGTAGGCCGCACCCCAGGAAACATCGTAGCGATCCGACCTTTGCGAGAAGGGGTTATCGCGGATTTTGAAATCACAGAGGCCATGTTAAAGCACTTCTTGAACAAAATTGGTGGAAAGAGCATGTTTGCCCGTCCGCGTATTTTGATTTGCTGCCCGACCAACATCACGTCTGTTGAGCAAAAAGCAATTCGTGAAGCAGCTGAGCGCAGCGGTGGAGCAAGAGAAGTTTTTATCGAAGAAGAACCGAAAGTCGCCGCAGTTGGGGCAGGTATGGACATTTTTCAGCCGTCCGGTAATATGGTAGTGGATATCGGTGGGGGAACGACCGATGTAGCGGTATTGTCGATGGGCGATATTGTCACGTCTTCCTCCATTAAAATAGCAGGCGATACATTCGATGTGGCTATCATGCGTTACATAAAAAATAAATACAAATTGCTGATTGGAGAGCGTACGGCTGAAGATATCAAGGTTCAGATTGGAACCGTATCCGGCGGACGCCAGGACGAAATGGACATTCGGGGTCGAGACATGGTAAGCGGCTTGCCGCAAACGATTACCATTCGCTCCAATGAAGTCCAGGAAGCCCTGGCTGAGTCGGTGAGTGCGATTGTACAAGCCTCAAAATCTGTTTTAGAACGAACACCTCCGGAGCTTTCTGCCGATATAATTGATAAGGGTGTTTTCCTGACCGGTGGTGGCGCATTATTGCACGGTATTGACGAGATTCTGGCAGAGGAGCTGAAGGTTCCTGTGCTGGTAGCGGACGAGCCAATGATGTGCGTTGCAAAAGGAACAGGAATGATGCTGGACTATTTGGACAAGATGCCGGCTCACTCGAATAAGCGATTATTCAGGGGGTAAGATTTAAGTGATCAGAGGCTTGTATACGTCTGCATCTGGCATGCTGGCTTTGCAGAACAGGCAGGAATCGCTGGCGAACAACTTAGCAAATATCAATACACCCGGGTTCAAACAGGACGTGGGTGTCATGCGTGCATTTCCGGAGCAATTGCTCTCACGCATGAATGATCAGGAAGGACTGGATGTTCCGGGTGTCCCTACTATGCCTGGACAACCTGCCATTATCGGGCGTTTGCACACAGGGGTATACATGTCGGAGGCGCTGCCGAATTTTGCGCAGGGGGATATTGAAGAGACACGCAATCCGTATGATCTTGCGTTGATGGACAATATTCAGCCAGATCAGGATGGAAATGAGCGACGGTTGTTTTACAGTGTGGCGCGGATTGAGGATGTGACGCAGCCAGCTCAAGAAGAGGATATTCGTTACACGCGAAACGGCAACTGGAGCGTGAATGCGGACGGTTACTTGGTAACGGCTGATGGGTACTATGTTCTGGACAATCAAAATCAGGCGATTCGAGTCAATGATCCAGTTAGTGGAATTAATGCTGGACAAGATTTGAAGATCAACGAAGCTGGTGAATTGTTGTACAAAGACCCGAACACGAATGAATATCAATCTCTGGCAGCCCATCCTCGGTTGGGACTGGCTGTAGTAACCAATCCCTTGATGCTGGTTCGTGAGGGAACCAACGTTTTCCGCTGGGAAGGCGACATAAACGTCGAAGCGATTGATGTTGCTGAAGCGAACGATCAAGCAGCTCTGGCGGCAGGTACCTACGCTACGCCTACGATTGCAGGTCGATACGGTATGCAACAAGGCTGGCGTGAACGCTCCAATGTAGACCCTGGTCAAACCATGACGAACATGATGAGTGTTCTTCGCGCTTATGAAGCGAACCAACGGGTCATTACAACGATTGATGGTACGTTGGATAAGGCTGCTAATGAAATCGGTCGTGTTAACGGATAATAGGAGGTAGGAAAGATGCAGTCGCTTAATATTTCCACATCAGCTATGCGCGGTATTCAGCAAGCGTTGGACAATACAGCCAACAACCTGGCGAATATTGATACAATCGGGTACAAGCGCCGGGTCGCATCGTTTTCCGAGCTTCTCTCCGATTCGATGAATGAACAGCCGGCAGCAGACAATCAAAATCGGAATACGCCAGTAGGGATTCGGATCGGAAGCGGTGCCCGTCTTGGCATGACCAAGCTGGATATTGGACAAGGTAGTGTGAAAGTTACGGATGTGCCAACAGATGTGTTGGTTGAGGGAGACGGGTATTTTCTAGTCACTCACAAGATCAAGGACGCTACTGGTGCTGTCATTCAAGAGGAAAATCGATTGACACGCGACGGCTCTTTCAAGGTCTCATTCGATGATGATGAACAAGGTTATGTATTGCACACTACCTCTGGTCACATCTTGACTGACGAAAACGGGGTAAATATTGTATTGCCAGAGCCAGTCACCAATATTCAAATTACTGCCGAGGGAGCGCTTACTGCCAATGGAGTGTCTTACGGCAATATCGGTCTTTGGAAAGTAGACAATCCTGATCAGTTGCAGCAGGTCGGTCAGAATCTGTTTGATGCTGATTTAGATTCCGGTGCAAATCCAACTACTAAATACACCAATGCCCTCATTACAGGCGATGCTACACTGCGACAAGGAGCATTGGAAAGCTCCAATGTAAGCATGACAGAGGAAATGTCCCAACTGGTGAACATTCAGCGTGCATATCAATTGAACTCACGCGCAGTCGGCATCAGTGATCAAATGATGGGCATTGCCAACCAACTGAGAAGCAGATAACCCATATCATTTCAACATGACGGAGGAGAGGAGCATGGAACAAGGGAAGAGCAAACGTTTCCCGCGTCAAACCGAAGAAGTTAAGTCAAAAGGAAAAGAGCGGGAACGGAGCGGCAAGAATTGGCGGCTGAGAGTTGCCAAGATGGTGCTGGTCCCACTCCTGCTGTTTTTCTCGCTGGTCATTGGTCTGATGATCGGATACGGTGGAGTTGGCAAGAAGCCAATGTCTGATGTATTCAATCTGGGAACCTACACACATATGTGGGATTTAATGTTTGAAGATACGTAGAAACTTAGCTGGACAAGCCCGAACCTATGGTTGGGGCTCTTATTTTTTCGAGGACTTGTTGTGGTGTTTGTCCACAGAGTATAATAGATCGAGTGGTTGAAAAAGGAAGTGACGATTTGAATACGGAGGGATGTCCGTGAATCTTCCTAATTTGCTTACGATCTTTCGCATCGTGCTCATCCCTTTGTACCTGTATGTCTTTTTTTCGGAGTTTCCGTATCATGTTGAAATCGCTTTAGGCATTTTGATTTTGGCGGGAGTGACCGATATTGCGGACGGGTACATCGCGCGGAAGCATAAGCTTGTGACCACCATCGGAATGATGTTAGATCCTCTGGCAGATAAATTAATGATGTTGGCGGTCATCGCCTCATTATTTTTGACGGATCGAATCAGTATATGGGCCGCTCTGTTTTTCTTTGTGCGCGATCTGGCAATGATAGTAACAGGAGCTGTGTACCATTTCCGCGGGAAAAAAACCGTCCCGGCAAACGCCTATGGCAAGCTGACAACTGTTCTGTTGTATGTTGTCATCCCACTGGTAATGTATCGCTATGAGTACAGTGAAGAGATACTTTGGTCGGTTATAGCGTTCTCCTTTATTGTGAGCGCGATTTATCTGGCGAAGGCTCGACTATTGAACCGCGTGTAAGGTTGAAAAAGAGCACTTCCCACTCTCTTGGGGAGGAAGTGCCCCTTTTATCTTAACCCCGCTTGTCCGTTCAACTGGGGCGGGAGTTAGGTATATTGTTTCTTTGGTCAAAGGGTATTCATGCATAGACAAGTCTAGTTAAGTATGGAAATGGAGCGATACATAATGGAAATCAAAGCGCCTTTGGATATTATGCAAATTCAGGAAATCATTCCGCATCGTTACCCGTTTTTGCTGATAGACAAAATCGAAGAGCTGGAGTTAGGAAAAAGAGCAGTTGGAATTAAAAATGTCACGGTAAATGAACCGTTTTTCCAAGGCCATTTTCCTGGTTATCCAGTTATGCCTGGTGTCCTTATTGTGGAAGCACTGGCACAGGTTGGGGCAGTAGCGATGCTCAGCATGGAGGAACATCAAGGAAAAATCGGACTGTTTGCAGGTATTGATGAATTCCGTTTCAAAGATCAGGTGAAGCCGGGAGATACGCTGGTACTTGAGGTTGAGCTTACTCGTGTGCGTGGTACCGTCGGCAAAGGGCATGGAAAAGCATTGGTAAATGGGAAAGTAGTAGCAGAGGGTGGATTGATGTTTGCCCTAACGGCAGGAAATAAGGCACATTCATGATCATCTTGAATGTGCCTTTCTTTTCGGGTAGAATGGCTAATGGGCATCTCTATGCATGAATAAGGTAGTTTAAAAAGTCGTCTTTTTAAACATTGATTTAATAACAAGCACTTGAAGGTGAAGAAATGACCAAACAGGTCGCAACCATATTAGATGTGCCATTTACGACTCGCGGTTTCCGTGAGACTGTCGATCATATAACAGAGCGCATACAAAGCGGTCAAAAGACCCACGTGGTGACTGCCAATCCGGAAATCGTCATGGTAGCGAGAGAGAATCGCGCTTTTCGTTCTATTGTAGAACAAGCCTATGTCGTTCCAGATGGAATTGGAATCGTATACGCTGCTAAATGGACGAATCAGCCGATTTATGAGCGCGTTACGGGTGTGGAACTGCTGGAAGCGCTCATGGCGAAAGCCGATCAACATCAGTGGGGCGTGTATTTACTCGGCGCCAAGCCGGATGTCATTCATTTGGCAAAAGACAAACTGAGTGCTCGTTATCCGAATGCCCGAATCGTCGGATGTCGAGATGGTTATTTTCGTCCAGAGGAAGAAACGCAAATTGTACAAGAAATTGCCGAAGCGAAACCGCAGCTCCTGTTTGTCGCACTGGGTGCGCCCAGACAAGATGAATGGATGGCGAAGTATCGCGATCAGTTAAATGCCTCCCTGATGATGGGGGTAGGCGGAAGCTTTGACGTCATTTCCGGGAAAGTGAAGCGCGCTCCCGAGATCTGGCAAAAACTGCATTTGGAATGGTTTTATCGACTTGCTTCCGAGCCTTCCCGCTGGAAGCGTCAACTGGCTATTCCTCGGTTTGTTCTAACCGTACTGAAAGAAAAATGGAGTAGCCGTTCCTAGATGCATCCGTAGAGAGGAGAACAGTCGATGTCTACACTAATCCTCGGATTTCTGACTTCGCTGATCATATCGTTTATTGCAACACCGTATGTAAAAAACCTGGCTGTAAAAGTAGGAGCAGTGGATGCCCCGAACCAGCGCAAGGTACACACGCGAATCATGCCACGTATGGGTGGCTTGGCTATTTATATCGGTTATCTGGTTGCGTTCTTCCTATTTGTCCCGTATACAAGCATATCGGAAATGCTGGGAATTTTTATCGGAAGCACGATCGTGATGGTCGTCGGCATGCTCGATGACAAATACCAGCTCTCACCGAAGTGGAAGCTGCTCGGACAGCTAGTCGCAACAGCGATTGTCGTCATTCCTTTTGGCTTGAAGATCGGCGTCGTGAATCTGCCGTATAGCGGAAGCATTGATTTCAGTAGTGGTTGGCTTTTCTGGCTCGCGATTCCGATCACGATGTTTTGGATTGTCGGTGTAACGAACGCGGTGAACTTGATTGACGGTCTCGATGGGCTGTCGGCCGGTGTATCAGCAATTGCTGCAGGGACAATGGGTGTCATGGCCTTGTTGATGGATGATTACAAGGTAGCGACCTACTGTTTCGTGCTCCTCGGAGCGATCCTGGGCTTTCTCTACTTTAACTTTCATCCGGCTCGTCTGTTCATGGGCGATACCGGTTCGCTTTTCTTGGGCTTCAACTTGGCTGCTCTGTCGATCATGGGCTTTAAAGAAGCGTTGTTCGTTTCCTTTATCATTCCAATCGTAGTGCTGGGTGTACCGCTCTGGGATACGTTCTTCGCCATTGTGCGCCGCATCGTGAACAAAAAGCCGATTTCAAGCCCAGACAAAGGGCATTTGCATCACTGTTTGCTGAACATGGGTCTGTCCCATCGTTCGACTGTACTCATGATTTACTCGATCAGCATTTTCTTCGGGATGATGGCAATCCTGCTGACGAAGACGACGAAGTGGACCACGATTATCGTCATGGTTGCGTTGTTGATCGTTATCCACCTTGGAACCGAGATCGTTGGACTCGTTAGCCGTCGCCATCGCCCGCTGATTAATACGTATAGAAGGATCAAAATTAAGCAAGCCGAACAACAGCGTCGGACGAATTAAAAATACGAAAAGCCCTGGCATCATTTTGATGCTGGGGCTTTTTTTCACCAAAATTTAGGGGGAAACACTTAAGTAAAGAAGAGAATTGTCCGATAAAGAAAGGGGAGAAGTATACTGCCCGATCTTTTTTGGAGCGGGACAAATAAGCAATTCAGAATAATATGGAGAGGTGAAAAAATGAACAAGTCCTATCAACAATTCCGTCGCTGGCTGGCGATGTGCCTGACGATGATGATAATTGTTACAGGTGTTTTGCCTGCCGTACCTGCTTTTGCGGCACTTGGTTCCAACTGGAATACTGGGGCTGGTATCAAGACGCCAACAGACTATCTTGCGACTGGTAGCGGTAACGGTTATGCCTACAGTACCCCAATCAAGACCAAATCGAAATTAATATATGGTGTCGAGCTTTTTTACAAAGATACCTCGAAAAATGGTCAAGGCGTTGATGTATCAATTGATGGGGTCCCCCTTGCGAATAACCAACTGTTCGCTAATGACAAAATTATACTGCCGGATTTTCAACTGAACAGCAGTGGGGCAGTGACTAAAGTTACGGTAAGACCAAAAGTAACGCTAGATCCAACAAATGATACAACAGAGATCTACTTCCAGTACACACCAACCCCTTCCCCCTCGGGAACAGGCCCGCTAAAGTTCACGAATTCTGGGCAAGGTGAGCATCAAAGCGATCCAAAAAAGGTAACAAGCCGAACAGTAACGGGCTTGCCATACACCTATAGCATCTCAGCCGCAGTGGATAAAACACAGGCTGTCGAAGTCCAAGTAAACGGAGTGACCGTTCGAACTGTAAATGGAGCAGGAGGCGTATTGCCAGATATTGATTTATCTCCTGGTCTGAATGCTGTTCAGCTTTTTGCACCGAATACAGGTGAGCGTGATGTTATTTATTACGAGTACAACTCGCAGAATAGCCCGATTTCGATTACAAACTTTTCGGGTGGAACGACAGCCTATAACCCAGTGGTTTATGGCGATTCCACAATCACACTGATTGGTACGTATGGCAGTGGTGTAACCGGAAGCAGCTTGCGAATCAAGCTGATTACGAACAATGGCCAGACGGTTCAGGATTTATCGAATACTGCTCCATCGATTAACGGAAGCACTTTTACATTTAGCAATATCAGCCTGAAACCAGGTCTGAATCAAGTCGCCTTCTATGAAAAGGTGGGAAATGTAACAAAAGAGCACTACCAGTTCTTTGTTCAATACAACAACACACCACTCGTTAGTGATTTGAAAGTGAATGATACACCACTGAACGATCCGAATGTCACTTCGAGTCCGACTTATATCACAGTTCCTTCGACTAACCGTCTGAATTTGAACATGGACGGAAAAGCACTCAATGCAGATACAGTTGAAGTGAAAAATCTGCGTACAGGTGATGTAGTCAAAACACAGGTGAACCGCACCGGATCTTTTGGATTGAGTGTACCATCGCAGCTTGGTGAAAATACCCTGGAAATCAGAGTGTTCAACCAAAATAAGGAAGTAGGGACATTCGTCCGCAAGCTGTTGGTTACCACTACATCGTCCGGAAGCTCTGATCAGTTTTACAAAGTAATGCTGGGTGGAGTATCACTACAGCCGAACCAACTATCTACGGTAACAGGTGCAACGTATTCTCCAGCCATGACACTGAATGGTGCGGCACTTTTGAAATTTGTAGATATTGCTGGTGAGCAGCAGTTCCAGGAATTCAAGGTCACGATTTCCGAAGGTGGAAGTAAGAGTGAATACAAGAGTGGAAGTGGATTAACCTTTACACCGATCGGCAATCCGCAAAGCGGCTTTACCGAATATGCGGTAACTGTAGGGGTACCAGCAGGAGTCTTCCAGGATGGAAAAACGTACAAAGTATCGTTGAGCTACCAATACTTGACAAAAGCATCGAACAATACCGTAACTTCTCCATCTGGCTTTATTAATGTTGCGAACTACGAGTACGAGTTCAAGTACTTGGACAGCACGAAGCCGAATATTACAAAAGTGGTTAATTTGGCGAATGCACAAGAGTTGTCTCCAACGGCTGCGAATACGATAGTTACTTCGCCGCTGGAATTGAAGGTCGTCACACAAAATATCTCGAATCCAAACTCTACTGTAAACATTACCTACAACGGACAAACACTGGCGGCAGGGACTGACTATGTTATCCAGGCAGGGTCCGATGGATTTACACTTACGCTGAGAAAGCTGCCACAGGGTCAGGGAAAATTGGTAATTGGATATAATGGCGGTACAGCATCGACATCTGCTGCCTATACACTGGATATTCGTATTACTCCATATGCGCAAATCACCTATGTAGATGCAACAGGACAGGTTCGCAGCTTCGAAGACGGATATCAAGTGAAGAGTGAGAACGATATCCGAAATCTTGACGGGAAAGTGTACAACTACGTATTGAAGTCGGGTAATATTGAGGCGACGTTGAACGGAGCAACTATCAACATTACCGATATCGATACCAACAAGGGCACATTCCTGATTCAAAAAGACCAACTTGGTTATAAAAAGGGTAACAACGTCCTGAAAATCACGTTAAAAGACGATCCAAAAACCGTTTTTACCTACAATGTTTCGTATAACACATCCAAGACGCCATCTGTAGAGGATGTGAAGCTGGAGATCATCTCTAATGGTAAAACCGAAGAGCTGATGAAAAAAGCTGGAGACCCATCCTATAAGACGGGTGCCAACTTCTTGAGCAGCCTGAGCTTTACCGTAAATGATGCGACACATGTATATATCGAAAAGAACGGAAAACGGATCAATGATTTCCGCTACAAGAGTGGGGATTGGGATCAAGACACAACGAATCAGGAATACGTAAAGACTCGTCTGGAAGCAGCTTTGAATAACGATTTGGAAGACCTGTTTGATGAGCACAACATTGATTCACAGTCTCGTTCCCGATTTGGAGGGAAAATGAGCACGAAGAAATATGGCGATCTTGTTGAAGAAGTGCAAGATGCTGTAACTGATGCGAAAGAACAGGAACAAAAATTGGGCCTCTTCCCTCTGACTCTGAAAAAGGGTGGAACAACGGTCTACACAATCGTAGCAGAAGATGACAATGGTACTGTCATTCGCTATGACATCAACATCGATCAGAAATATTCCAGCTGGGAAGTTCTGTCCCCAGTAAAAGCAAAAGAAAACGATCCGTACATCATCGTTAATAGCAACAGTGCAGTTGTAAAAGTGTTTGCGGAAAATGCGGATAAAGTATTGTTCGGCAAAACAGAAGCGAAAGTAACGAATACAACAAACCCTGACTTCTATTACGACGATGACCAAGGAAAAACAATTCCAGAAACCTACTACGTGTTTACATCTACAGTTCCACTTAAAAAAGGTTTAAACACAGTGAAATTCTCGGTTGTAGTAGGCGATAGCACCTATAAAGACGAAATCAAGATTTACAATGCGAGCTCGAATGTAAATGGTGCTGAATATCGTGATGTATTAGGGAAGAAAGTAGCGTTTAGCGTATTTGATAAGCAATTTGATCTGAAGTTCCCGAAAGGAACCGTATTGCTGTCACCAGATGACAGCCGTGCTGGCCAAGAAGTGAAGAATCCAAACGGAGACATTTTTGTCGATGTGCCTCTCTATTTTGGTATGGCAGACCGAACAACAGGACAAGTAACCATTGAAGAAGACAATTTGGAGGACAGGCTGGTACTCGAATCCAACTTTAACTACGCAAGTCCGTTGTACTATGTCGATGCAGGTGACACAGAGGCTCCGGGTGGACGTGATCCATACTACGATGAAGGCGATGCTCAGGACTTTAAGAGCCGTTGGCAGGACAATCTTGTTCCAAGCCTCCGTGGAACACTTACCATCAAATATGATCCATCGATCGTAAATGCTGCGAACAACATCTTGACCATTTACTATCACAATGGTGACGAGTGGAGAAACATTGGTGGTGTAGTGAATACTGGCGCGAAAACCGTACAGGTACCGTTTGCTGGATTTGGTTACTACATGGTCATGAAAACAAGAGAATCCTACGATGATGTCATTACCCATGATTTTGCGCGCGATGCGATTGAGACCTTGTATGCAAAAGGAATCATGCCAGCATACAGCGGAAGCAGTTTTGGTGCAAACCGTGACATGACACGTGGTGAATTTGCAACAATGCTGGTAAAAGCGTTGGCACTGCCAATTAACGCAGGTCCATATAAGGATAGCAATGAGCGTGATCCGTTAGAACCAACCTTCACGGATGTCCGTCCTAATCGCAATACGTGGGATTATGAGTACAAGTACATCGAGACGGCTGCTCGCGCTGGGATTATTCGTGGAAAACAGCCAGGCTACTTCCGTCCAGACGACTCTCTGACGCGTGAAGAAGCAGCAATCATGATTGCGCGTGCACTCAACATGAAATTGGCTACACTCGATGCATCCAAAGTGGCCTTGAATAAAATGTTTACAGATGCGAAAGATGTAAGCTACTATGCAGCTCCATCTGTACTGGCTGTCAGCAAAGGCAAGCTGATGAACGGTGAAGTCGATGACCCATCCGTGAAAAAGCCAACCTACAGCTTCAAGCCAACTCATAATTTGACTCGTGCAGAGATGGCTGTTATCACAGTACGTGTGATGGTCCAACTCAAAAAACTGCCTAAGCAGTAAGCGAATCTATTTCGCTATATATAATAGAAGAAAAGCTGAAGAGGTCATCTGCCTCTTCAGCTTTTTTGTTGAGAAATTACTCTTCTTCCACATCTCCAACCGCGTCCACCGGAACCTCGACATATTCCTTTTCCCCGAGCACGATCTGAGCTTGTCCATTCGTCAAATCAACCATTCGCGCGACGAACTCATCCTGTTCACCCTCAGGAATCAACACATGCGCCGTAACCTTGTCTGTGAAATCCGTACTACTTACGCGATGATCGCCCAGACGCAGCTCGTTTTCCACCTTGCCCCACCACGTGTAGTCGACGCTGACAGAAATGGTTTGATGCAAGGTATGCACCACGATCTTCGCAGCCTTTAGTGCAGTGACCGTTCCCGCTGTATAAGCCCGAACGAGTCCACCTGCCCCTAGCTTGATTCCGCCGAAATAGCGGGTGACGACGACGACCGTATCTTTCACACCGTTTTTCTTGATACACTCGAGAATCGGTTTGCCAGCTGTACCACTGGGCTCCCCGTCATCACTTGAGCGCTGAATCTGATCGTTTTCGCCAATGACAAAAGCGGAACAGTTATGGGTAGCGTCCCAGTGCTTCTTTTTAATCATCGCGATAAACGCTGTCGCTTCTTCCTCCGTTGTAACCCGCTGGGCATATCCGATAAAACGGGAGCGTTCAATAACGATATAGTCCTCACCGTAGCCAGCGATCGTTTTGTATTGGGTAAGCATCGTACAATCACCTCAAGAAAAGGATAGCATGCAAAAGAAATGTTGGCGAACACTGAAATGTTTTTGACACATAATCGTAGTACTCTATGTAGTGCTTGTGGAATAAAAAAGGAAAGGGAGGAGCTATCGATGATTCCCTTATGAAAATGCTGGTATGGCATAATTTTGCGTGTGAGAAGTATAACTCTGTGATATAGTGATCTTGGGACAAACCACATATTTAATGTGGTTAATAATTTTATACTTAACATAAAATAAAGGAGTGGAATTCAGTGAATTTTCCATATTCGAAAAAGAAATGGATGTCCATCAGTTTGGCGGCAGTATTAACAACAGCACTTGGCGCAGGAAGCTTGACGGCATCTGCGAATACAGGCTCCGATCAAACAAAGGCACCTACAACTGTACAAGCATCAAATGATAAAACAGCAGCACAAACCGGTACAGAAAGCCAGTCTACTCCTGAGGCAGCTACAAGTGATGAGCTGACTTTGGAAAAAGCTGTTGAACAGTCTCTGAAGACAAATGCTAAGCTGAATGAGACACGTCTGGATGCCAAAAATGCAGACATTAATCAGTCACTTACTTATGTGAGTAACTCTGAAATGCCAAGTAGTACAATAGAGACGCTAGAAGATGCACAACGCAAATTTGTAACAAACGAGAATGGGAAAGTGAACAAAAAGCTCAATGCACTGTACGTAAAATCAGCTGAAGCAAAAACAAAGCTAGGGGCACAAGATGTCTATTACAAGCTGATTTTTGCTCAAGATGATTTAAACTTGAAGAAACAAAGCTTGGCGCGTTCAGAAGCACAGTTGAAGGTAGCAAAGGCTGCATTCGATGTGGGGACGAATGCAAAAACAGATGTTTTGGAAGCAGAGATGGGAGTAGCAGCGGCAAAAGCACAATTGAAGTCTGCGGAAAACGCTGTAGAAATTGCCCTCATGAATCTGAATGACTTCCTCGGAGTAGATTTAAATAAAGAATGGAAGCTCGTCACATCGAATAAGCAAACGGCTCCTATTAAGCTGACGCTCGAACAAGCGAAGCAGCAGGCACTCACCAACCGGGTAGAAATTACGAGAGCAGAAGAAGAGCTCAAGCTGGCTGAACTGAACGTGAAGCTGATCGATGAGTATTTGGCTGTATCTACTCTTCAAGGTCAGCAGGCACGCAACAATGTGGAAAAAGCTAAGCTTTCCATCGATGAACAAAAGCGTGTTGTTACTAAAGATGTAACAGAAGCATATCTCAACCTGAATGCGGCAAGAGAAGCGATTGAGTTCCGCAAGTCTGCAAAGGACTCTGCTGCGGAGAGCTATCGCCTGAAAAATCTGCGCTTTGAAAATGGCCTCGCAACTACTTTGGAGGTTATCCAGTCCGAAGAAGCATTGTCTACCAGTGAGAACGAGTACCAAAAAGCTGTTTTGACATACAATCTGGCTGTTGTAGCTTTTGAAACAGCACTGGGTAACTAACTGGAAACAAGATTTGCAAGCTTTTGAATCAAATTGGAAAAAGGTTCAGTCGTGACAGCCTGCCATATGTCCCCTATAATACGGATTGTGGCGGATGTCACTTCGTACATAACTGACAGGTGAATAACGAACCACGAAAAAAACTTTAATTTTTTTTCGAAGGCGCCGCAACTTTTGATTCGCTCAGGCGTTTAATAGGATGTCACACGAAAAACGGGGAATTGTGTAAAAAAGATTCACGAATTCTAGCAGTTGTGTTACACTAGTGATTGTTGCATTTTACACAATACTGAATATACTAGAGATTTTTAACACAAAAAGCGAGGCTTTCCTGCGAAAGGAGGTGACACGCGCTTGCAGGATTCGGGCTTTAAAAAGAAAGATAGATTAACAACAAATATTCCCCAAGAACAATTTGTTTATACTAGAGGAGGAGAACACAAGGTTATGAAAAAGGTCGTTAACAGTGTATTGGCTAGTGCACTCGCACTTACTGTTGCTCCAATGGCTTTCGCAGCAGAAGAAGCAGCAACAACTACAGCTCCTAAAATGGACGCTGAAATGGAAAAAACCGTAAAACGTCTGGAAGCTCTTGGCCTGGTAGCAGGTTATGGCAACGGCGATTACGGTGTAGACAAAACTATCACTCGTGCAGAGTTCGCTACTCTGATCGTTCGCGCTCGCGGACTGGAGCAAGGTGCGAAATTGGCACAATTCAGCAATACTTATACTGATGTTAGATCTACTGATTGGTTTGCTGGTTTCGTAAACGTAGCTTCCAACGAAGAAATCGTAAAAGGTTTCCCGGACAAATCTTTCAAACCACAAAACCAAGTTACTTATGCAGAAGCGGTTACTATGATCGTTCGTGCACTGGGTTATGAGCCATCCGTTAAGGGTGTATGGCCTAACAGCATGATCTCCAAAGCTTCTGAGCTGAACATTGCTAAGAGCATCACTACTCCTAACAATGCAGCAACTCGTGGCGACATCTTCAAAATGCTCGACAACGCTCTTCGTGTAGACCTGATGGAGCAAAAAGAATTCGGGACTGACGTTCGTTATGAAATCACGAATGAAAACCTCCTGACTAAATACCTGAAAGTTACTGTTCGTGACATGGAGTGGGCTCAAGAAGCTGGTCGCGATGGCGATGACTTGCCATTGGTAACAAACGTACCTGCTATCGGTCTGGGCAAAATCAAAGCTAACGAAGTTACTTTGAATGGTAAAGACGCTGGTATCGGCAACACTACTTACAAAGTAGCTGACGGTATCAACTCTAACGAATTCGCTGGTCAACACGTACAAGTGTGGATCAAAGACGACCGTGAAGACGTAATCGTTTGGATGGAAGGTTCCACAGACGAAGAAGTTATCATGGACCGTGTGAGCGAATGGGAACTGAAAGGCAAATCTTTCACAGATGCTAAAGATCTGAGCAGCTCCGATCTGAAAGATCTGAAACTGGTTCTGGATGCTAGCGAGAAATCCTACCGTCTGAACAAAGACACTGTTGTTACTTACAACTTCAAACGTTACTCTGATGCAGTTGACGGCTTGAAAGAAATCATCAAAGATGGCGATGGCTTCACTTTTGGTGTGAAAGTTGTTCTGGATGACAACAACGAAATTGCTTACATGCACGTAATCGACGATCAAACTATGAACCAAACTGACGAAGGTCGTAAATATGGTTCTGAAGTGATCAGCAAAGTCGATGTTGAAAAGAAAAAGATCACGAACATTGACAACGACAAGTTCAATGAGCTGGAAAACAAAGACGAAGGTAAAGACTTCCTCGTGTTCCTCAATGGTAAACCAGCTAAATTCAGCGATCTGAAAGAAAACATGGTTTACAGTGTTTACTATCCAGAAGGTGACGAAGACAAGTTCCTGATCTTCGCTACTGACACAATTGTAGAAGGTAAAGTAGACAAAGTTGTTATGCGTAACAGCAATGACTACCGTCTGACTGTTGGAGACAAAACATACCGTATCTACAAAGGTGCTACTTACTCCGATAACGGAAACAAAGACGTTGAAGATACTGATGGATCCAACTGGGATCTGATCAAAGATCTTGACGGCGAAACAGTAAAACTGTACCTGGATGCTTCTGGTCGTGTTCGTCACGTAACTACTAAGGATCCAATCGACGATCGCAAACAAAAAGCAATCGTTACTCGTGCAGCTTACCTGGACTATGGTAAAGACAAATGGCAATTCACTGTATTGACTCAAAAAGGCAAAAAAGTGAATGTTGAGTTGGAAGCTGAAGACATCTATGATGTAAACGGCAAAAACTTCGACAAAAACGGTAACGAGAGCGAACTGGAAGACCTTCTCCAACCTAAGAAAGACGACAGCAACGTTCTGCTGGAAGTTGAACTTGACAAAGAAGGTAAAGCAGAAAAAGTTCGTATCCTGAAAACCGATCTGATTCGTTCTTCTGGAGCAGAGTGGGACAAAATTGCTGACGAAGACGACGAAATGGTTGACGACTACGAAGTAACTGATGATACTGCTATCTTCAACATGACTGGTGAGATCAAAGACGCTAACAAACGTCCTGAACTGAAAAACGCTAAAGCTGCGAAGTTCAAAGACATTGCAGACGAAGACGATCTGACTGTATACTACACAGTTGACCAAGATAAAGATGAAGTTGAAGCAATCTTCGTAGTTGAAGGCGACGGTTTGGGTGGCGATGCCCAATACGGTATGGTTTGGGATTACGGAAGATCCGGTGGAGATGACACTATCCAAGTTCTCACTAAAACCGGTGACAAAGTAGAACTGAAAACTTACCCATTGGACAAAGATTCCGAAGATCTGAAAGACGATCGTGGTATCAAACGCGGCGACTTCATCGCATTCCAATTGGATACTAACGATGAAGTAGTTGTGGACGATGTTGTTGAAGTAGTTAACAACAACCTCGAAGATTCCGACGAGAAAATGCTCGCTAAGATTGCTGACGAAGACGAGTGGAAAGATGCTAGCATCGACAAAATCAAAGTGGGTCTGGTATCCAACGTAGATGGCAACACCATCACTGTTAAAGATGCTGATGACAAAAAATCCACTATCAACACTAAATCTTCCACTGCATTCCTGGAGATCTTCGATGATCTGGAAGGCGTTGACGGCGTAAGCAAAGGCGACTACATCGTTGCTATCGATAGCTCCGACGTTTCCGGTAACAAATACGACTACGTATTGATCATCTCCGACGAAGATGAAGTAGATAAACAAGGTTGGGAAGATGAAGCAGAAGCGTTCCTGAGACAAACACCTGGCGATGGTGGCGAAATCCCAGGTAAATGGGATGCTATTGCTGACAACGCAACTGGTAAACAGTTCGCTATCGGTCCAGTAAACTCTTACTCTGTAACTGTAGAAATCAAATCCGGTAAAGAATCCGAGATTGATAAAGCAGTTATCAAAGTTGGTGGCGAAACCTTCACTGGTAAAGTAAGCAACGGAGAAATCGTATTCGAATTCTCTACTGACAAAACAGATGCTACTTCCGGTGTAATCACTGTAACAAGTGAAAAAGGCGAAACTGACAAAGCAAACGTAACTTTCAAAAAATAATTTTGTGAGTTAAAACCTTTTACGTGAGTCGAACAGCGGAGGGAGTTACCTCTCTCCGCTGTTCATTACATACTCACTCACAAAAATAGACTTCCTATCAAACTTACGGAGGGGTAGTACGTGAATAAAAAAGTAGCTCTTTCCATCCTTTCTGCTACAGTAGTTGCTAGCATGGCTTCTTCCGCTTTTGCAGCACCAAAATCTGGTGTTTACCTGGGTGGAGATGTAGACAGATATTATGAATTGCGTGACCTGTTCAACCTGACAGATGCAGGTAAAACAAAATTTGCAGCTGACATGGGAGTAACTTCTTTCGACAAACTGATCTACGTTGACTTCGACGGTAAAGGTGCAAGCCTCCGCGAAATCATGAACGGTGAGTTCAGCAAAGTTAAGAGAGACCTGAAAAAATCCGATTTCGAAGGCGTTTATACGAAATCTAACCTCGATGGTACTAACGGTGCAACTTACGATCCTCGTAACGATGCAATCGATGGTCCAACTGGCGATCTGAAAGTTGATTCCGTAGCTGCTGTAAGTGGTAGCCAAATCAAGATCAATTTCAGCATTCCAGTAAGCAATGCTGGCGGCGAATTGTTTAATGCTCAAAGTAAAGCTCTTAACACTAATAATGTGAAAGTAGCTCCATTGGGTAGCGCTGCTGCAATTGGAAATCTGACTGCATCTTTGAGTGAAGATGGTAAAACTCTTACTATCACAAACGATGTTGCATTCAACGGTGACTACTCCGTTTATGTTAAGAAAGATTCCATCATCAGCAAAGACGATGTAAACAAAAAAGTTGCTGAATTCCTTGGTAACGTAAAAATTACAGACTCTACTGCTCCTACTTACACTGGAGTAACTTATGATGG
Source organism: Brevibacillus brevis (assembly GCF_001039275.2). Classification (NCBI taxonomy): domain Bacteria; kingdom Bacillati; phylum Bacillota; class Bacilli; order Caryophanales; family Paenibacillaceae; genus Brevibacillus; species Brevibacillus brevis. The sequence continues at coordinate 5,861,467 of NZ_CP030117.1, read as the reverse complement.
ATCTACTGCTATCGTGAAGTTCAGCGAACCACTGAAATCTGTGGGAACTGTGACACTTGATGGTAAAACATTGACCGAGTCCGACTACAAACTTTCCGGTGACACACTTGAAGTTAGTGGTTTGACTGCTGGTAAAGCTAGCACTTTGGTTATTGTAGGTGCTACTGACAATGCAGGTAACATCATCGCTCCAAACCCAACAACAGTTACATTGACTGCACCAGTTGATACTGTGAAGCCTACAGTAGCTGTTTCTGCGAAAAACACTACACTGACTTTCAAGTTCAGCGAAGCACTCAAACTTGTTGATGCTAACAACGACAATAACACTGTTGAATTTGCAAAAGTTTCCATCGGTGGTAGCACTGTTTATCTGACTGCCAATGATCAAGATCAAACTGACAAAACAAAATTCACATTGGATGCTTCCAATTATGTGACAGGTAGCTTCCTGAATGCTACAGTTAAAGTTGAAGCATTTACTGACAAGTCTGGCTTGGTAGGAGATGCTTTCACAACTTCTGTAATGCTCACTAAAGATAACACTGCACCAGCACTTGTGTCTGCTTCTTCTAAAGATGATAAACTGATTGTGAAGTTTGATGAGGATGTTGATGCAAACAACCTCACTAACGTTGCAATTAAGTACACAGACAAAGATAATGTTGTAACTAACATCTCAGCTGCAGCATTGGGTCAAGTTGCTAGCCATTATGATGCTAACAACAACGGAGCAATCGATGGTGAAGATGAGAATTACTTGGTACTCCCAGTTACTGAACAAAACCTGCTTGAAAATGCTAAGCTGAAACCAGGTAAATATGAAGTAACAATCGCTGCAGGCAAAGTACAAGATAAAGTATCTAACGCAACTACTGCTGATACTAAATTTACTTTGACTGTAACTGGTTCTTCCGAATCTTCTGCTGTTGTTGAAGTAGTGGATGCAGATACTAAACAAGTAGCACCAGGCAAATTGTTGGTTAAATTCAACAAACAAATGGCTTCTTCTGCTCTGGTTGCAGGCAACTATTCCTTGGATGGAGTTGCACTGAACCCAAGCACTTCTAACCTGTACTTCGATAGCTCTAAAGACAAAGTGGTTATCGAGTTGCCAGAAGGCTTCATTAGTGCTTCCGGTAACCGCCTGTTGAAAGTTGCTAACGTTGTAGACGTTGATGGTAACACTTTGAAAGCTGGCGAAGATACTGACGTAGTAGACTTGGATGAGAACGTGAAACCAGTAGCTTCTTCTGTAGCGTTGGTTGATTCCTCCAACTTCGTAATCAACTTCTCAGAAGAAATCGGTACATTGCCACAAGCTGTTACAGGTGTAACTGTTAAAGTTAACGGAGCAACTGCAAAACTTGCAGATACTACACCATTTACACTGGGCTCTGACAACAAGTCTGTAACTGTTGCAGTTTACAATGCAAACTCCTTGACTGTGAACGATCAAATCACTGTTACTTTCCAAGGTGCTAACATTGTAGATAAGAAAAACAATGCAGTTAAAGACGGTTCTGTAAGCAACCGCTAATATTGTATTGTGTGAAAAGAACCCCTTTTAGGGGTTCTTTTTTTGTATACTTAATAGTAATTGCCTATTAGTTTTACATCGAATAGTAATATCATGTTATTAGCACAAAGTTTGTGATAAAATGTATAGTGCATTTACTTTTTATACATAATGCACTTTCAAGTGGAGGAATTTTGAGTGATATCAAAAAAAATCGTGTATTCAATAGTTTGTATTACTTCGTTAATTGTTATTTCTGGGTGTAATGATAAAAATCAAGCTTCAACTGAACAGACTCCGTCTCAAAATGTAAAACCATCTTCAGAAAAGGTTGTGCAAGAGGCAAAGAAAGAAAGTGAACTAACAACAAAATATGAGCAGGGAGTAAATTTATATAATCAAGGCAAACTCGATGAGGCATTAGCGATATTTAAGGAATGTCTTGCGAAAGACTCAACAAATGGAAGCTATGAATACTATATAGGGAACATTCTACGTAAAAATAACGACTTTCAAAATGCTTTAGTGAACTACAAAAATGCGATTGAGAAGTCTCCTGACTTAATAGAAGCATACAATAATAGTGCTGCTATTCAAATGGCCACTCAAAGTTTTGACGAAGCACTAGAAACTGTTAACAAGGGACTAATTCAAAAACCAGATTTTGCTGATTTACAATTTAAGAAAGCACAAATTCTTTATGTAAAGCAGCAATTTAAAGAGTCAATAGCACTATTAGCACCATTAGCAGAAGACCCTGCTTATTTTGAGGCAAGTCGTTTTTTGGGATTGAGTTATATTAACTTAAATGATAAAACGAAGGCATTAGAGCATTTTAATATCTATCTAAAGCAAGCTCCTGAAGGTATACCTTTTAAAGAGACAGTAAAACAAATGGTAGCTGAATTGGAGAAAAGTAAGTAACATAATGATTTTATCAGAGTCCGGAGGTTACAATGGGACGAGTAATAAGCCTAATAAGTGTAATCGCTATTTCTTTACTTTTTATCTACACTCCGTATCTACGGGGTTTATTTTTTGATAGTGATTTTTATTTGATCGAAGGAATATTGGCAGTGTTATTCCTTATCAATGTAGTTGGACAAATAGGTAAGAATCCACGGCAGGCCATTCTGCCATATTTAATTGTGTTTTTTATACCATTGACGCATCTATTATCATTGACCAATGCAGCCACAACAAGTGGAGCTTTTGACAACCTCTTTCGTTGGTTGGCCTATACATCTATGTTTGTCATGCTAGTATGGGCAAAACAAGCAGATGAATCAACGAGGCTAGAACAAGTATATTCAACTGTGTTTCAATTGACGGGAATCTGGGTTTCTTTCTTTGCTGTTTTTGGTATGTGGGGATTTGTTGAATTTAAGGACCTTATGCTTGCTGAACGTTTAACAGGCACTTTCCAATATGCCAATACTTTCGCCACGGTTATATGTGCTTTCTGGTTGTATGCACTGGTAGTTTTGACGAAGAAGAATCTTCCTATCTGGTCTACCATACTGTTTAGCTTACCTTTGGTTGCATACGGCGTAGGCTTATTACATTCTTACTCTCGTGGATCTCTACTTGTTTTTCCGTTGGCATGGTTTATCGGACTTTTGTTACTGAAAGGCAAGGGACAGATTACATACATAATATACTCAGCCCTTTCAGGTGCTGCTTCATTCATTGTATTTCGACAAATTACTACGCAGGCGGAGCAGGGCTCAGCAAATCCGGGCATGCTTTCTTTCTTTGTTTCTACTTTTGTGGTGCTAATGTTGGTTATTTTAATCAGAGCAGTATTGGATAGAAAATCGTTTTTCACTAGCTTTGGAGATAAAAAGTTTGCAAGGTTCCTTTTGCCAGGTGCCGTCATTATTATAGGAGTATTATTGGTATTAGATATTAAGAGCGGTGGCCTGGTATATCAGCAATTGCCAAGCAGTTTACAGGAACGGGTAACGGATATTAATAGGGAAACTGCCAGCTTGTTGGGGAGAACGAATGTATATCAAGATGCATTCAAGCTCAGTAGCGAGGCACCTCTATTAGGAGTTGGTGGTGAGGGATGGAAGATCCTCTATTCTAAGCATCAAGAGCTGCCGTACTTCAATAATGAGATTCACAATGGTTATCTGGAAGTCTTGTTAAATACCGGATGGTTAGGATTAATCCTCTTTTTGTTGGTCTTTGCATTCTTGGTTTATCAAATTGCTCTACGGATTTATAAAGAAAAAGAGCAAGAAGAGCAAATACGAACAATAGCTGTATTCCCGGCCTTAGCAATGATCTTCATGCATGGCTTCATAGATTTTGACTTCTCTTATGGGACTGTATGGTTTGTTGCTTTTTGGTTGTTTGCGATGGGGGTACCAGCTTTTACAGTGAATGTCGATAATATAGTGAAGCTAGTCCCAGGCGCAATAGGAGTCAGAGTCATTTTATCTTTATCTGCTGTTTTTGTGCTTGTCTTCGGTGTTTATTCTTTCCGATTCTATTTAGCAGAGCAGGCTCTTCCTAAAGCAGAAGAACAAATATCGATAGATGAGGCTCAACAAATGCTAGAGAGAGCAGTCTCACTTAACCCTTATCAAGTTGATTATCAAGTTAATTTGGCGAATGTGTATGCTGCTAAATATAAGAATGAAGAAAAAGAAGAGTGGAAAACAAAAGCAATTCAGAGACTTCAAGCTGCAGAAGCGCTGGAGCCTAATAATTCAAAGGTGCTGTCCAACATAGGGAATGGTTATTTAGCATTGAATGACTGGGAGAAGGCTCTAGTGTACTTTGACATTGCGATGGAAAATGATCCATTTAATGTACAGCTTATTGAGAGCACTATGAGAGTCGAAGCACAACTTGCAGCGCAATTTGCAGTGTTGAAGGAAAAAGAAACCGCAATTATGTTGGCAACGAAGGCGATTAGTCATTATGAAGAATATCATGTAAGAATTGAGCCATTTAAACCTAAAAATATTCCAGATAAGAGACCCCTCGAATTGGTGAACAACAGCTACTTTTTTATAGGGCAAGCATACATAATGCTCGGGCAATATGAAAACGGGGTTGAATTACTTGAAAGAGTAAATGATCCAAAAGTTATTGTTGATGCAAAAGCATTGCTTGTTGTAGCCTATGAAGAAATGGGATGGGTAGACCAGGCGGGATCAATTACGAAGTCGCTTATAACGCAATATACTGACTTTGCACAAAGGGTTGTAAAGTATAGGGGAATTATTGTGCAGTGAACATTTTGGGCCTTCAACGTAAGTGGGTTGGAGGCCTTTATATTTAGTGGTTTATTAAAATGAATCTCAGAAAATATGTGAGTGATTGAAACGTGCTATAGTTCTTGTAATTTTCTATCATATGTTAATTAATGGTCAAAATGAGTTTAGCTAAAGTTATGTGATATAATGACAGCATTCGGTAGTAAAGAAAAACTAAGCGAATAAAGTTCACTATCATTAGCTAGTGTGGGGATGTTTTCGATGGATATTTCGATTGTAATTCCAAACTACAATGGAGCAAATTACATATTAGATAGTATTGCAAGTATATATGATCAAATAGAGAATAAAAAAGAAATTATCGTAATTGATAACAATTCCCAAGATAAAAGTGTTGTATTAATTAAAGAAAAATATCCGGATATTTCATTAATCATAAATGATAGGAATCTTGGTTTTGCTAGCGCAGTTAATCAAGGCATTAAGTATTCATGCTCAGAGTACATTATACTATTAAATAATGATGCATTTGCCCAACAAAATTTTGTGAGACACTTATTTAATTGCATTGATGCTGATAGAGGAATCTTTTCCGTTGCCTCTCAAATGTTATCATATTCAAATCCGAGCATCATTGATAACGCCGGTGATCAATTGTCTCTGATGGGATGGGCATTTTAAAACAGGCGATGGGGGACTCAAGTAACTTATAATGAAAAAGATAGAATAATTTTTAGTTCTTGCGCTGGTGCGGCTATATATTAGAAGAGAAATATTGGACAGGATAAGTTACTTTGACGATATGTTTTTTGCATAATTTAGAAGATGTTGATTTAGGGTTTAGAGCAAACATTATTTGGATATAAAAATGTTTATTGTCCCAAAGCAAAAGTTCCTCCATATTTGGTAGTGCTACATCTGGAAATAATAGACACCAATTCTTTTTAAAGTAAGATTGTCAGCAAGAAATAACGCCATACTTAGTGCTTAAAAATATTCCTATAGCCATGTTAATTCTTAATGCTCCATTTCTCATTGTTGGCTTCTTAATAAAGGCATTATATTTAGAAGACTTGGGTTGTGAGCTATTTACATCGAAGGTTTAATCGAAGCTTTTAAAACAATTAAATCTATTAAAAGAATTTAAATATAAAAAGGAAAACACGATGAATTACATAAGGATTGAATACATGATGACGAAATCCACGATATATTTTTTAAAAGAGACCTTATTAAGATTTTTGAAGAATGAGCGGAACTGTTTCAAGTTTTCAGGTTAACAGCTTCTAAAAATGAAGTATGATTCTTGGAGGAGTAACTGTGGTGATGTCACATTTCCAGAACTTATTAAAGTATAAAGATTTATTTATTGAATTGGTGAGAAGACATAAAGTTAAAATATAGAAATTCAATTTTTGGGGTTCTTTGGAGTATGTTGAACCCGTTACTAATGATGATTGTCTTAAGTGTCGTATTTATGGCATTGTTTTGAAAATGATATTCCTAATTTCCCGGTCTATGTGCTGATTGGAAGGATTCTCTATCAATTTTTTTCTGAAGCAACCAACTATGCTATGGATTCGATCATTGCTAACGGACAATTAATTAGAAAGTGTACGTTCCAAAGTACTTTTTTCCACTTTCTAGAGTATGTTCATCTTTCATCACTACAGTGATCTCCTTTGTACCAGTAGTGATAATGCATGCTCGTCCAGGTATGGAATTTCGTTGGATCAATTTGTTGTTTGTAGTTCCTTTGATTTATTTATTAATTATATCATCTGGTATTGGTTTGCTCTTGGCCCTTCAATTAATGTGTTTTTTAGGGATATGAATCATTTTACTCAATTGTATTGTTGGTTTTAATGGTATTTGACACCAATTTTCTATCCAGCATCTATTATTCCAGAAGAGTTTATGCCAATAATTATGTTGAATCCATTGTATCCGGTCGTCGAAATGTTTTCGTGATGTCCGTGATCGAAGGAATTTATTCCAGATATAACGACACATTTGATCTCGATTTCGTATGTAATTATATATGGAGTGATTGGCTTTCTAGTGTTTTATAAGACGCAGGACAGATTCATTTATTATTTGTTAAAGTCGAGGTACAATTACTGATGAGCGACATAGTGATTCAACTTTCCAAGTGTGACAATGAAATACAGAATTGCTACAGAAAAGATTGATTCTCTAAAGCACTTTTTAATCAAGAAGCTAAATAGGGAAATTCAATATGCAGATTTCTTTGCTTTTGAATGAAGTTAGCTTTACTGTTCAAAAGGGAGAAGTTCTGGGATTATTGGGATGAACGGTGCGGGGAAAGAGTACACTTCTTAAGATCATAGCAGGGGTTTTAAAACCTACTTCCGTACTATAAAGAGAAGTGGAAGCATTAAGCTCCCTTAATCGAACTAGAGCTGGCTTAACGACGATTTGACTGGTGCTGAAAATATAAACTTAAAATGGATTGTTGCTGGGTATTCAAAGAAATTTATTAAAAGAAAAGTTTGATGAAATTGTTGAATTCTCGAATTGGAAAGGTTTCTTCATACTCCTTTGAAAAACTATTCCTCAGGAATGAAAGCAAGGCTTGTTTTGCCATAGCAACAGTCGTTCAACCGGAAATTTTAATAGTCGATGAAGTACTGGCCGTCGGTGACTTCAAATTTAAGGAGAAGTCTTGAGAAGAAGATTCGGTCAATGATGCAAGATGGAACAACAGTGTTGTTCTTTCTCATTCATTGGGACAAGTAGAGACTATTTGCAATAAAGTTCTTTGGTTGGAACAGGGAAGGGTAAAACAGGTAGGGGGCTACTGAAAGAGATAATTAAAAAAACTTTAAAGCCTAAACAATCAGTAGTGGGAGTGAGCTAAAATCAGTATGAAAGGAGATAATTGTGAAGAGTGATACTAATAAAGAATTTCTTGAATGTGCACATTTAGTTAATAAAACATAAGGTTGATTTCCTTGGATATTTGATGATTAACAAGCTCTCCTTAGAAATGGTGCTCTACCCTACTGATATTTTTGAAATTGTCTCTCGGAGCTTGAAGAAAATGATATATTTCTAAAAGATTTTTAAAAAATTGAGAATTTCCGCAGAAGAAAAAGCAAGGAAGTTTTCTCAATGTAACATGTAACGCTAGAGGGATATATATCAATGATATCAGGTAATTTAGGAGAGCAGCTAACGCCAAACTATAAAAAATATAGAACTATCTATAGAACGAGAATTTACAGTAAGTAATCCATTTATAAAAGAAGTTTTATAATTATGCTAAAGCAAACAATAAAGAGATCATATTTATATCAGATATGTATCTCCCCTAAAGAGTTTATATCCAATCTTTTGATTAGAAATGGGTTTGATCAATTGAAGATATTTTCATATCGGGATCCATCGGGAGTTCAAAAGCTTCTACAAATTTATACTATCATGTTAGAAAAGAGATGAATATAAACAGCTCATGGTTACATATCGGTGATAACATGACATCCGATTATGAAAATGCTCTCAACATGTAATTTGAGTGCATATTATTATAAGGGATATAAGAACAAGAGCTGGAATTAAAAAGTTTAATTCTAATGTAGAATTATCAATACATGAAAGCTATTCAAATTAACTATTGTGAATCATGGAGTGAATTTAACCCTATTGGCAACGATTTCGGTGTTAATACAGTTTCTTTCTCTTTTTTTTTGGTTTTAACACTATGGGTTAATAAATCAGCGTAAAGGGGAAGGGACAATGTTCACTTTTTATCAAGAGATGGTTACTTGCCATATAAATTATTTTTCTAAAAATGTCGGACTATTATTGAAGGGCTCCAAAAGCTAATTATCTATACGCTTCCAGAAGGGCATATCAAATACCGAACATACTTATATGGGAACAAAGTGATGCTTTAGAACTATTAACTGCGTATAATCCTAGTCTTGGCCAAAAGATTACTATGGAGAAATCTTTGATAATATTTGTTTAAATATGGGGAAAAAATATGATCAAGTGATTAGAAATTTTGGGATTTTATGACTTTAATGATGGAAATTAAAACTGAAAATGATAGAGCAGAGCTAAAGAAGTTTTGGAAATCGGATTTATACAGGATGTCACAATTGTTTTACAACGGGGAGAGGAAATCGTTACGTAGAAAAGTATTCTTAGCCAAAATGGGCGTATATGAGGTGTCAATGAACTCCATGTCGTCGATGGTAGGGTGGAGAGTTCTACACAAAAAGCTATTAAAGACATCACAGGTATCGTAACTGACGGGTACTATTTGGGTACAACCCCAAATGTATATGATGACATTTTAGATCATGTACACGGTTATGCATTTAATTTAGGGAATCACATATAAACGCAGAAAAGATTATGGAATAATTAATGATGTATGGAATTGGTATTTTCCGCACCTCATGGGTCATTAATTGGTTTTTAGAGAAGGAAAATGAAATAATATACCCGGTGTTAAAAGAAGTTGAAAAACAACAGCTTTCCTTTACGAATGGCCTTTCAGATGTTCATTCAAGTGTAATAGCGAAGCGTAAGACAAGTATATTACCCTATTATAAGTATCTTAAGGATATCAATATTAAAGATTGTTTAGATGGGGTATTTTGAATTTATTGAAAGCAAAAAGATATGAGGATCTTATTGAATTTACCAAATTGTCGAGTGTAGTAGCATCTTGGAAACTCTCAAGGATCTTCAGAAATATGTTACTTGTACTTCCATTCAAGAATACTATAAAAACAAAAGAAAAATTGAACAAGATATTAACAAGAAATTTATGGAAGAATACGCTTATCATTCAAGGAAAGCTTATCAGAAACTAAAAAGAAAGGATCGCTCCAAAAAGGCTACAATAATGTTAGGGGGTTAGCTGGATTACTAAAGAAAAGATTAGTAAAGCTATTAAAAATCCTAGAAAGGCTGTCAAAATTCATTGAGAGAAGAATTAAGTATCTTATGAAATAGAATTAAGGCATCGATGCTTTCGTAATTGATCATTATTTCCTTCACATAAGAGGGTGCTGACGATGAATAAAGAATCAAACCTGACGAAAACTAAGCCATTAATTATCTGGTGTGTAATTCCTGTTTATTAATACTGAAAAATTCCTCCCCAAATGTCTCGATAGTATTATTAATCAGACATACACTCAATTAGAAATTAATTATTGTAAACGACTGTTCACCTGGTGATACGGAAAAAAATAGTGATGAATATTTGCTAAGAGATTCCAGGGGTTAAATATATTGAACATGATAAAAACAAGGTCTTTTCCATGCAAGGTTACAGGTTCTGAAATTGCAACTGGCGAATATATAGCTTTTGTTGATAAGCGATGATTATATTTTCAATTGATTATTACAGACTACTGATTGATAAAGGTATTAAGGAAGATGCTGATATTGTAGAAGGGAGAATTATTAGGGAAGACGAAAATGGATATAGATTTATCCAAAATTTCAACAATATACTTCTTGATAAACTTACTGGAGACGTATATTAAGGATCAGTTTCTTTTCTCAGGGAGGGCCTTATTTTTATCACTTTGGCATGTGATGATCTGGAATTTAAATATATTAGATATGGATTTATTGGAAATGTATCGTCTACCATATTTTAAGAACCAAGTTAAAATTTAATTATGACAGAAAGATCTAATTTTTCTTCGTTATTATTTGTGAGGCTAAAAAATATGCTCAATTAAGTATGATGGATATTTTTATTAGTATAAGAGGCAGAAGCATCTACTGGAACCGATATAGATCTAAATAAAATTTCTTGATAAACTTCAGTGATATGGGAACATGCTCTTCAACTTTGTAGAATCGTTACCTAGGAGGGCCCGCGAGAGCAAATTAGAGAAATAATCGGAGAAAATCTTTCTTAATTGGAAAAAGAGCATACTTTAGGCTTTGGAATGAGTCGCTTAGAGTCTACTGAAATGAAACCATCCGCCTAAAGAACAGGCTATATTGGAATTAAAAAAAGCCCTTAATACTACATGAAAATGAGCTTGCCATTTACCAGCAAGAACTAATTAGCATGCAGACTGTTAACATACTCCATGGGAACATAGATATGAAGCAATAAAGAAGTTAATTGTAAGATGCCTTAAAAATAGAATATGTAAGTTTCGATATCTTTGACACGTTAGTTGTTCGTCCGTTTTTTTGACCAAGAATTTGTTGTTAATTCGTTGGATAATTATTTTCACCAAATTTACCCTCATAACAATTTAGTAGAATTCTCAACGTTAAGATTACAAGCTGAAGACAGGACAAGACAGTTAATTAGATTAAATAATCCTTCATGGCAAGATGTAAATCTGAATGAAATATATGAATATATTAGATCAGAGTATAATTTTCCATTAGATATTGTTGATAAGCTCAAAGCTAAAGAGATTGAGTTGGAAATACAATATACAATGAGAAGAGAAAGTGTATATGAATTGTATCAAATGGCTAAAGAACGTAATAAAAAGATAATATTTGTTTCAGATATGTATCTTCCAGGGACTGTTATTAAAGATATCGTTGAAAAAGCAGGATATTGTGATTATGAAAAAATATATGTCTCCTCTGAAGCACGATTACTGAAATATACTGGGGATATGTTTAAATACGTTACAATTGATCTAGAGATAAATCCAAATAGTATTTTGCATATAGGTGACAACTGGGAATCGGATAAGGTGATGGCCGAAAAAGCTGGTTGGAATGCATTTTTTATCGCTAAAACACTAGATCTATTACTGAATAATTTAGCTGATAAAGAGTCCGGAAATAGTGTTAAGTATTTTAATGAATTTAGACAAGAACAATGGACAAGTTATGAGCATAATGAATATTTGGGTACTAGGTGCATGCTTGCAACAGTAGCAAATAAATTATTTGATAATCCATATATTTCCTTTAACCCAGACTCAGATTTTAATGTGGATCCGTATTTTGTGGGATATTACGCATTAGGAATGCATACAGTTGGACTCTGTAAATGGATTGTTGAAGATGCAGTGCGCAAGAATTATAATACAATTCATTTTTTAGCTAGAGACGGATACTTGCCTCATAAAGTTTACGATGTGATTTCTAAATATTATTCAAATGCACCAGAATCAAATTATTTATACGTTTCGAGAAGGTCTATGTTACCATATTTGCTTTCTTCGCATAATAAATATGGCTTGTCTTCGTTTGTTTCTATTTATTCGCATACACCTCGCAGTATTTTGGGATTATTTAGTGGTGTTCTAAAAAATGATTTAAAGTTGGAAAATTTTGAGGAAAAGGGAGTAATATTATCAAAGAATTTCTCCTCTGAATTTGAATTCAAAAAATACTTAGATGTACTCATAAAGGACGGAATTGATTGGGAAAAGACAAAAAAGTACAATTCAAATATTAAAGAATACCTGAGCAGTGTAATTAAATCTAATGATGCAACATTTGATTTAGGATATTCAGCTAGATTACAAACCATGATGGTAAATATCCTTGGGTACCCTTGTAATACCTATTTTGTACATACGAGTAAGGAATTGTCGAAGATATATTCTAGAAGAAATGATTTTGAAGTGAAATCATTTTTTGAATTAAAGCCGTCTGTTAGTGGAATTTTAAGAGAGCATTTGTTTGCAGAATTAGGACCCTCGTGTATTGGTTATGAAGAAAAAAGTAACAATTTAATAGAGCCAGTATTTGAAGACTATTATACGAATCACATCAATCAACTAATGATTAAAACGTTGCAAAATGCTGCAATAGATTTTGCAACTGATTTTATGGGTTGTTTTAAAGACCACTTGTCATTAATTAATATTAAAAATCATGAAGTATCTTTGCCTCTCGAAATGTATATTCATAGTTCAAAGCAGAGTGACCGTTTACTGTTCATGCACTCATATTCTGATGATACTGTACACAGTGGGAAAGATAAAAATAGTGTATTAAATTGGTGGAATGCAGAGACAAATAAGTTAAGAATACAACATTTAATACCAGAGATGAGTGAGGATCATCAAGCCCCACCTTTTTACTTTCTTCAATATCATAGTCGGATATTAAGAATTATATTTTTTACGTTATTCGATCGCGATACTTTAAAGAATAAGGTGAAAAGTAGATATCTAGGAAAGCCATTAAGCTATAAGGTATTATCTACGTCTTATCGTATGCTACGGGGATTCAAACGGATGATTTTTAAGTAGAAATTGGTAAAAAGAAAGTTTTAATCTTCGGATTGTCAATAGGAGGATACTGTGAATAGAGTTGCTATATTAACAGAGTGTAAACCGTACAATCCAAACAGGACATTTACTGAACAATTAAATTCAGTAGGAGGAAATACAGGGAATAATGCATATATTACTGCCTTGATGGATATTTTTTCAGCTGCACGTGTGGATTACGAACTATTGGATAAAACACTAGAAGATGATGAATATGATGTTTATATAGTCGGGAACCTTTCTTGGATAGTTGAGGATACTCCTTTACCTGATTTTTACTATGATGCTTTTCGTAAAATCACGAATAAAGGAAAGAAATTTGTTCCAATTAGTGTTGGAACTCAAGTGTTTGATTATAAGGCTGATTTTAAATATGATCCAACAACTCTGTCTTTTCTTAAAGAGATTTCGGAGCAAGCTGTAATTGCTTGTAGGGGCGAGTATACGGCTGAGTTGCTTAGTAAAAATGGTGTAAAAAATGTTGAAGTGATCGGCTGTCCCTCATTATTTCATACCAAAGATCCAAATTTTAAACTGTCTAAGCGTAATTACTTACGTAAAAATCCCAGGATTGCTACTGGGATAACACCATGGCCAAACGAAAAAATGTCAACAAGCTTAGTGAAAGAATACTTGGGATATGCAATAAGAAATAAAATAGATTTTATTGAGCAGGCAGACAATAGTTGGATTGAGTTCTTATCAGAGACTGACAAAAGTTTCAAAGGATTATTCCATACTTATTTTAAACAGTTCGGCAAAATGTTCTTTGATATAGAAGAATGGCGAGTGTATTCCAGAGAGCTTGACTTTTCATTTAGTGGTCGATTCCATGGAAATGTTATCCCACTTTTAGAAGGGGTTCCATCATTATTTATTTCAATCGATGCAAGAACAAAAGAGATGTGTGAGTATTTTAAGTTCCCCACTATAGATATTCAAGAATTTTGTTTTGATAAAACGCTAGAGGAATTATATGAAATGGCTGATTACACAGAGTTTAACAAATCTTATAGTGGTGCGTTTATAAAATTTGAGAATTATGTTGAAAAAAATAATCTCAAGATTGTAAAGTAATTTCAACGGATAATGCGAATAGGGGCGTTTTGGTAATTTGATAGCTGCCGGAGTGAAGATGCTATATATCGCATTTCGAAAAATGAGATAGGGTACGATTATCTCAAGACCCTAAAAATTCCAAAGAAATGAGTTTCGATTTTTTTAGATAGTACAAGATAAGAGTTCTATATAAGGTAATTTTATAAGGGAATCGTGTTCGGTGAGATGAGAGCCAATGGGTGCTCCAGTACCGACCACGGTTCTTTTATCTTTAATGTACTTATGATATTGCGGAATAATCGGGTAAAATCCAAAAAGGGCGAGTATCACAAGTTTGAACATGGAAACAAATTGTTTAGCTAGTTAAAACAATCATAATGATTACTGCTAGAGAATAGGTAAGGTAATTCTTAAGTTAAAGCTGGATACTGCTGTTCCGATGGGTATATTTAAGTTTACTAACTCAAAAAGGATGTTGGGTACATTATTGATGGTCTGTTATTGAAAAATAAAGTAACTAGGTGAGGAATATATTAGGATACGAAAAATATAAAACTTGGCCTAATGTACCCAACTGTTTTTGTCCATAAACGTAAGAAACGTTGTAAAACCATGATATAATGTGGAAAAACGTCAAAACATTGGTGCTAGGTAAAATGGAACTAAGTATTATTATTGTCAATTACAATACTTGTAGGCTAACGTGTGATGCAATTCAGTCAGTTCTTCTGTCAGTTACTGCTTTTGCCTACGAAGTGATTATCGTCGATAACCATTCAACAGACAGTTCGGTAGAAACCATTACTAAATTGTTCCCAGAAGTATGCCTTATCAAAAATGAAGAGAATGTAGGTTTCGCTAAGGCTAATAATCAGGCAATTGCAGTATCAAGTGGAAAATATATATTACTACTGAATTCAGATACAATAATAAAGCCGGATACCCTACAAGTAATGGTTTCTTATATGAATGAACACCCAAAAGTAGGAGCAAGCGGTTGTAAGGTTATGTTGCCAGACGGCAGTTTGGATAAAGCTTGCAAACGTGGTTTTCCAACACCTTCCGCTTCTTTTTACTACTTGACTGGATTATCGAAAGTTTTTCCCAATAAAGCACGATTTAATATGTATCAGCTCACACATCTCGATCCAGATCAATCCTATCAGGTAGACTGTCTAGTAGGAGCCTTTATGGTGGTAAGACGTGAAACGATAAAGCAAGTAGGATTGCTTGATGAGGAATTCTTTATGTACGGTGAAGACGTTGACTGGTGCTATCGGATTAAGCAAAGTGGGTGGGAAATCATCTATTATCCTTATACTTCCATTATTCACTACAAAGGTGCAAGTAGCAAAAGAAAGCCGTATAAAATTGTGTATGAGTTTCATCGAGCGATGTATCTTTTTCATAAGAAACATTACCAAGAAAGATATCCGCTTGTTGTGAACTTGCTTGTTTATGGTGGAATTGTCCTTAAGCTCTTGTTGGCGATGATGCAAAATGCAAGAAAGCGTTTGAGGTGAATGCTTTGATACGCGATAATCAAAAGTTTCTGTCGCAGATATACGCTGTTTTTGATTTGATATTTGTTCAAATAGCCTTCTTGATTTCTTGGTGGTTAAAATTTCATATATTTGCAACTGGGGAGGCGCATCTTACATTTGGTACATATTTTTTATGGGCTTTCGTATATGGAATTATTGCAAATATAGTGGGGTATATTATAGGGTTTTACTCTCCGAAAAGAAAGAAACGATTTTCTTATGAAGCATATAAAGTGATTCAAGTTCATATTATAAGTTTTTTTGGTTTGATAAGTTTATTGTTTGTCATGAAGGAAATTGATTTCTCTCGGTCCTATTTGCTTATTTTTCTATCTTGCAATATTGTATTTGTCGGCTTATATCGTTTTATCGTCAAGATTGGGTTAAAACTTTTTCGAAAAAATGGATACAATAAACAATTTATATTGATCTTGGGTGCTGGCGAGATAGGTAGACGTTTTCATCAAACAGTAATACAAAATCCAGACCTTGGATTTACAGTAGTTGGTTTTTTGGATGATTATCGCATTGAGCACGATGGTGAGAATAGGCATTTAAGTCCTATATTAGGTGGTATTAATGAACTCGATATAGTTCTTGATGAACATCTTGTGGATGAAGTGATAATTGCTTTGCCATTACGCGCGCACACAAAATACGGAAATATAATTTCTGTCTGTGAAAAAGCAGGAGTTCGAACTCTGATTATTCCGGACTTCTTCGATATTTTACCTGCTCGACCATATATTGATACTTTTGCAGATATACCATTGATTAATGTTAGAGACATACCACTCGATGAACTCAGTAATCGTATGCTAAAGCGTCTTTTTGACATTTGTTTTTCATTAGTTGCGATTCTACTAACACTACCCTTACTGTTTATAATTGCGATTGGAATAAAAATGACTTCAAAGGGGCCTGTTATTTTTAAACAAGAACGTGTAGGTATGAACAGGCGTTCTTTTGAAATGTACAAATTTCGTTCAATGAAAGTGATGTCGCAGGACACCTCTGATAAACAATGGACAGTAGAAAATGATCCAAGGAAAACAAGATTTGGTACTTTTTTACGTAAAACCAGTTTGGATGAACTTCCTCAATTCTTTAATGTTCTTAAGGGAGACATGAGTGTTGTCGGACCAAGACCTGAGAGACCTTATTTTGTAGAACAGTTTAAAGAAGAAGTTCCGAAATATATGGTGAAACATCATGTTCGCCCAGGGATAACTGGCTGGGCTCAAGCTAATGGTCTACGTGGCGATACCTCAATTGAAGATCGGATTCTTCACGATATTTTTTATATAGAAAATTGGACATTATTATTTGACATCAAGATCATATACAAAACAATATTAAGAGGTTTTGTGAATAAGAATGCTTACTAATATTTTTAGAGGTGCGAGATGATTAAAAAAGCCATAATCCCAGCGGCTGGGCTAGGTACACGTTTTCTTCCAGCTACAAAAGCTCAACCAAAAGAAATGCTCCCAATCGTTGATAAGCCTACAATTCAATTTATCGTAGAAGAAGCAATCGCCTCCGGTATCGAAGACATTATCATTGTCACCGGAAGAAACAAAAGGGCCATTGAAGATCATTTTGATAGATCCGTTGAATTGGAGCTGAATCTACAAGAGAAAAGTAAAGATGGACTACTAGAAATAGTAGAGAGTATTTCAAACATGGTAGACATTCATTATATACGCCAAAAGGAACCCCTTGGCTTAGGGCATGCAGTATACTGCGCTCGTAAATTTATTGGCAATGAACCTTTCGCCGTACTTCTTGGCGATGACATTATACACAGTAAAGAACCATGCTTGAGACAAATGATCGATGTTTTTCAAAGAGAGAAAAAATCAGTGATCGGTGTTCAAAGAGTAGACTGGAAAGAAACTAGTAAATATGGTATTGTAACGCCGGGCATTCAACTAGCGAATGAGACGGAAGTTCTAGACTTGGTCGAAAAGCCAAAAATCAATCCTCCTTCAAACCTTGCAGTAATGGGCCGCTACATATTACAACCTGAAGTTTTCGACTACCTAGCTCGTACAGAACCTGGAGCAGGTGGAGAGATTCAATTAACTGATGCTTTAAAAGAGTTAGCCAGGGCACAAGGTTTGGTAGCTTTAGAGTTTGAAGGAAAACGATACGATGTGGGGGACAAGTTGGGCTTTTTGCAAGCTACTGTCGAGTTTGCACTAATGCGGGATGATTTGCGGAATGAATTTCAGGAGTATCTCTTGGACATAGTGAAACATCTCCAACAACCGGTTTCCGTCGGATCTGGGGGTAAACAATGAACGTACTGGTAACAGGCGGGGCAGGGTACATTGGAAGCCATACAGTAAAGGTTTTGCTTGAAAAAGGAATACAGGTCGTTGTGCTGGACAGCTTGGTTACAGGGCATAGGGAGGCTGTTCCTTCCACTGTACCGTTTTATGAGGGGGACATTGCTGATTCCCTATTGGTCACCCGTATTGTAAAACGGCACGCAATAAACGCAGTCATCCACTTCGCTGCACGCAGCCTGGTCGGCGAATCCATCGCGAAACCGGATCTGTATTTTCAGGAGAATACAGCCAAAACGACCCAGCTTCTTTCTACGCTCATTCAAAATGACGTGAAGCGGGTCGTATTTTCGTCTACTGCGGCTGTTTATGGCATACCTAACGATGTTCCAATCCCTGAGCAGGCGACGACTCAACCTATCAATCCATATGGTTTGTCCAAGCTGATGATTGAGCAGTCCATGCATTGGTTGGAACAAGCGTATGGTTTGCAATGGATGGCGTTACGCTATTTCAATGCCGCAGGGGCTGCTTTGGATGGGAGCATCGGTGAAGATCATCTTCCAGAGACACACCTGATTCCCTTGGTCTTGCAGACCGCTTTGGGAAAACGTCCTGCCATTCAAATATTCGGTACTGACTACGACACACCAGACGGAACCTGTATCCGTGACTATATCCATGTTCTCGATTTAGCTGAAGCTCATGTGTTGGCACTGAAAGCCATGGCTGAAGGACAACCTTCGAGAGCGATTAATGTCGGTACCGGTCAGGGATATTCAGTTCGCCAAGTTATCGAAACAGCACGCAGTGTCACAGAGCGTGACATCCGTGTTTTGGAAACAGAGCGGCGAATGGGAGATCCAGCAATGCTTGTTGCCAGAGTAGATGAGATCATGGGCAAATTGGGCTGGATGCCAAAATACAGCGATTTGAAAACCATGATTCAATCCGCCTGGGAGTGGCATCAAAATAATCCGGACGGTTACAACGGGGGAGCGAAATGAACGAATTAGAGATGTACCAGGAATGGTTAGAACATCAAGGGATAGACGAACAAACGAAAACGGAGCTTCTCTCCATTACAGATTCTCCCAAAGATATAGAAGACCGTTTTTTTAAATATTTGGAGTTTGGTACTGGGGGAATGCGAGGAGTCTTAGGAGCTGGCACGAACCGTATCAATCGCTATACCGTCAGGCGTGCGACTCAGGGATTAGCCGACTATATCGCAAAAGTTGGTGCAGATGCAAAGAAAAAAGGTGTTGTTATCGCGTACGACTCCCGTCACCAGTCAGCGTTCTTGGCGGAAGAGACGGCGTGCACGTTGGTTGCAAATGGCATTCGTGTTTATTTATTTGACCAGCTTCGTCCGACACCTGAGCTTTCATTTGCTGTTCGTTACCTGAAAGCACAAGCGGGAATTGTAATTACAGCTAGTCATAATCCACCCGAATATAACGGATACAAAGTGTACTGGGAAGACGGCGGGCAGATCGCGTCAGACATCGCTGCCCAAATCATCGCTGAAGTGAATAAGCTTTCTACATTTGAAGGAATTCACTATATATCTCGCGAGGATGCAGAGAAATCTGGATTTTTGCAGATGATTGGCAATGAGCTGGACCAGATATACATGGAACGATTGGAAAAGGTATCGCTTAATTCCGATGTAGTTCGCGACATGAGTACTTCTTTTTCTATAGTATATACTCCGCTCCATGGGGCTGGACGAATGCTAGTACCGGAAACTCTAAAAAGAATCGGCTTTACTCAAGTTCATATCGTGCAGGAACAAGATGTTCCAGATCCAAACTTCAGTACGGTAAAATCACCAAATCCCGAGGAAAAAGAAGCGTTTCAGATGGCGTTGTCGCTCGCTCAGGAAAAGAAAGCAGATATCGTTGTTGCCACTGATCCTGACTGTGACCGGGTGGGAATAGCTGCCCGCGACAAAACTGGAGAATATGTTTTCCTGACAGGGAATCAAACTGGGGCACTTTTGGTAGAGTATTTGTTGTCTGTCAAAGCCCAAAAGGGAACCCTTTCATCTGGCGATACAGTACTCACTACAATTGTCACCAGTGAGTTGGGGAGTGCTGTAGCTCGCAAATATGGTATAGATACGATTCTCACGTTAACGGGATTCAAATATATAGCTGAACAAATTCGTCTGTTTGAGGAGCAGGGAGGGCGCCAGTTTGTTTTCGGCTACGAGGAAAGCTATGGTTATTTAGCGGATTCGTTTGTCCGAGATAAAGACGCTGTCATGTCTACCATGCTGATATGCGAAATGGGCGCCTTCTATAAGAAGCAAGGGAAGAGCTTGATCGATGTATTGAATGATCTCTATGCCGAACATGGTTTCTATCAGGAAGGGTTAGAATCCCGCACGTTGAAAGGAATCGATGGTTTGGAGCGTATTCAGGCTATCATGAACGATTGGCGGACAAATTCCCCTGTTACCATTGCTGGAAGTTCAATCGTGGAAAGCCGTGATTATGCAAAACAGATTGCTCTCGATACAAAAAGCGGTATAGAAACCACCTTATCTTTGCCGAAAGAGAATGTTTTGCAGTATTGGCTTGAGGATGGGTCTTGGTTCTGCTTACGACCATCGGGAACGGAACCCAAGCTTAAGATTTATTTTTCTATAAAAGGGCAAAGTCAAGCAGAATCAATTCAACGAATGGATCAAATAAAGGAACAAGTTTTGAGACGTGTCGATGAAATTTCACTAGGGTAGATATACTTAAAGGCTTTTCACTTTGTCGTCTTTGAGGTGAAAAGTCTTTTTGTTCCATTTGCTTATTGAATTTTGGGCACAGTCCTTCCAGATATCGAACAAATAACCGATACATAAACAAGAGATAAGAATTTAGAGATCAGAGACGATAGCTTGGAGGTTTTATAAATGGGACTATCTTTCAATTTTTCAAATGCGCTACCCTTTATCGATAAAAAAGAAGTAGACAACCTGAGTGAACTCGTAAAAGAAGCGCATGATTTCCTTCATGAAAAGATGGGACCGGGTTCTGATTACCTCGGCTGGGTTGACTTGCCAAACAACTATGATCAAGCTGAGTTCGAACGAATCCAACGAGCGGCAGAACGCATCAGAAAAGATTCCCAGGCGTTTATCGTCATTGGAATCGGGGGATCGTATCTAGGAGCACGTGCAGCCATTGAGGCATTAACTCATTCCTTTTACAACCAGCTATCTGGTTCTACAGAGGTATATTTTGCAGGCCATAATATGAGTACCAGATACCTTAGTCATCTTTTTGAAATACTAGACGGGAAAGATATCTCTATCAATGTCATCTCAAAATCGGGAACCACGCTAGAAACGGCCCTAGCATTTCGAGTCTTTAAGGATTTCATAGAGAAGAAATACGGAAAAGAAGGTGCGAGAGAGCGCATTTACGTGACGACAGACAAATCCAGAGGAGCGCTCAAAAAGCTTGCAGAAGAAGAAGGCTATGAAACCTTTGTGATCCCTGATGATGTAGGTGGCAGGTATTCTGTTTTGACGGCAGTAGGGCTTTTGCCAATGGCCGTTGCTGGGCTTAATATAGAACGAATGATGGAAGGGGCAAGAGCAGCCTCTCATCACTATGACAATCCGGATTTATGGAGTAATGAGAGCTACCAGTATGCAGCCGTCCGGAATGTATTGTATCGAAAGGGTAAGACCATTGAATTGCTGGTCAGTTATGAACCGTCCCTACAATATTTATCAGAGTGGTGGAAACAACTGTTTGGTGAAAGCGAAGGGAAAGAGCATAAAGCTCTATTTCCTGCCTCCGTTCAATTTTCTACTGACTTACATTCTATTGGGCAATATATACAAGATGGGAGACGGGATTTAATTGAAACCGTACTCTTTGTAAGTAATCAGCAAGAGCATCTATTCATTGAATCTGACCCTGCAAATATAGATGGGTTAAACTACTTGGCGGGAAAAACATTTCATGATTTGAATCGAATATCCTTTCAAGGAGTGGTCCTCGCCCATGTCGAGGGAGGAGTACCAAACCTGAGTATCGAGCTGGATGAAATGAACGAGTATACTTTCGGTGAATTAATTATCTTTTTTGAAAAGGCATGTGCTGTGAGTGGCTATTTGTTGGGCGTAAACCCATTTGATCAACCAGGCGTAGAAGAGTACAAAAAAAATATCAGAGCCTTACTGGTATAATGAAATAATGAATGAAGTGGAAAAATCAGGGCAAAAGCCCTGGTTTTCTATTTTTTTAGGCATACAAAAAAAGAGCCAACTGAATGATTCAGCTGGCAAAAAGTAATTCCCCAAGTTATTTGTTTAGACTCCTATATTTTATCAATTACAAACAACAATGTAAACTTTATCTCGTTATGGAAATGAAATACATAAGGCGATTCTTCCATTCCTTGACATCATCTGCTCCATACGGGTATCCTAACATAACTACTATTACGAATGGCTCTGTTCTATGGTTGCAATAACCGTTTATTTGCTGTTTGTAATGCCAAGTTTTCTATGTTGCAAAAGGATGTCACTATGCTATAGTGGATGACGAATGCAAACTGTATATAGATGTAGAGAAAAGTTGGGAGCGACGATATGTTATCCTTCTTGAAGAATTTAATGGGGAATAAACCAACGGCGAAAGAGGTTCAAGAGCAGGTTCAGGAGGAATCAATCTTGTCCGCTTCTGATACCGCACAGTCACATCAAGAAGAAAACCAGGTACAGGATGCATCTTCTGGCGTCATCACAACGCTCTCCCTGCATAAATCATGGGAAGATAAGCTTAGTCCACAGGAGAAGTATTCGCTCTCCTTTATGGCTCAAGAACTGACACCATTGCAGGCGGGGAATATCTCTCTGGCAGGGACTGCACTTGTTCCGCATGATGAAGGGATTGAAGTGACAGCGTTCATCCGGAACAGTTCTGATGAACCTGTGCAGCTGAATGAGACGACACTGGTGGTACTGTTCGGTGATCAGGAGTTGTTTACCCGCCAGACGTTCGATATGAGCGAGATCGGGGAAATTCCACCACGTTCCGCTAGACCGTGGTCGTTTGTATTTGATAGAGAACACTTCCTGAAAGTGGATGTTCTTTTGGCAAATTGGAAAATTGCTTTTGAATTGGCGGAAAAGAAAATGGTTCTGCCACATCAGTTGGAGCTAGAGGAATCCTGGATTAAGGCGCTATCTGAAGAACAGAAAACTTACTTGATTCAGTTAGCCAAGAATCTTCCTGCATTAAAAGAGGGAGAGGTCAATATCCAGAGTGTACAGCTTGGTCGTTCGTCAGAAGGCGATCTTCATGTCATGCTTCTGATACGCAACGGCTCTGGGCAGTCCCTGTCCCTGGAAAAATTGCCGTTGGCGCTGTTTGATGCAAGTGGAGATAAAGTGGCGGAAGGCTTATTTGAACTGGATGGTCTGACTGTCCATGCAAATACCAGTAAGCCGTGGGTGTTTATTTTTCCGCCGGCAAGCTTCCAAAAGGAAGCGCCAGATTTGTCTCGTTGGAAAGTGAGTGTACCCCAAGGAGCTTGATTTTTCGAGAGGCGAATTTGCATGGGCTAGTCTAAAACGTTTATGATGATAAGAGAAGCTTCGTTCGTGCCCGGACGTGTGAGGAGGTATCATATGTTTTCCTTTATGAAGAATTTGTTAGGTAAAGATCAACAGAAGCGCTCCCTCGAGGATCTGAAAAAAGAGATTCAGGAAGAGTCGACAATTGATTTAGCTTCCATGACTAGCAACGAAGTCGAATTGGATAGCAATGGTGAACTGGAAAAGTCTGCTGCGAAGGCTGAGAAAATTCGAACGGAGCTATCCTTGAGCCCGATATGGGAAAGTGAGCTGGATTCGGAGAAAAAGTACACTCTCCGCTTTTTGCAAGCAGAGTTGCCTGAGATGGTACCAGGCATGATTAGCGTAACAGGCTTCAGTATGATTCCGCAGCCAAACGGAATGACTGTCGCTATGTTTTTCCGCAACGCCACAAATAAACCTGTGCGTATTAAAAACGTAGGATTAGCGATTTATCTGGACGACAAGCCTTTTGCGCGGATCAGAGTGGATTTGTCAGATATGGAGGCTATTCCACCGCATTCCAGCCGTCCATGGGAGGTTTTGTTCCCGGAAGAAAGCTATTTGCATGACAACTTCACCTTTAGCCGTTGGAAAGTGGTAATGAAGGCCAGCAGAAGTACACATGTTTGGCCTCGTACACTGGAGCTTGATCCTGAAATGGAGAAGCGCATGACTGATCGTCAAAAGGATCGTCTGGAAGCTTTGACACAGTCTTTGCCGTTGGTTCCTATTAATACGGTGGAAGTAACGGGTTTTGACATCCGGAAAACCGAGGAAGGAAACCTGGTGGTAGCCATGCTTTTCCGAAATGGACTCAGCCATGATTACCGTCCGGAAAAACTCAAATTGACGATTTCGGATTCAGATGGAGATGTAGTTGCGACAGGTTCTCTGGATGCAAGCACCATTCGGGTGAAGCCTGGAAACAGCCGTCCATGGCTGATTGTATTCCCACCTAAATTTGTGAAAAAGCCTGATGCCGACCTGAAAAGATGGGCGCTTACTGTAGAGTAGAACGCACATTTTTTCAGGATGGGAAAGAGGAGGTTGCTATATGAGTTGGTTATTGGAAAATTGGTTTGGTTCCAAAGAGAGCTTGGAGCAAGTACGCGAAGATATTCATGAGAATCTTCATAGAGAGTTTTATTTGGGTGTATCCGGACTGGATAATCCGCAACAATCTGCGAACCGTGTGGACTCGAAGGAACTGTTTTTGGTGATGAACGGTCCTTGGGAAAATCAATTGGATGACGCTGAGCAGGAGCTATTGCAATACGCGCATGATGAAATGCCTCCGGTGGTTCGTAACGAAGTGGGTATCATTCCGTTCTTCACGCAGGTTACCAATGATGGTTATCTGGTTCTTACCTACATTCGCAATGCGACAGAGCGCAGCGTTTTGCTTCAAAAGCTCCCGTTGTCTTTGGTTACGGAGGACGGAGAAGAGGTCGCGAGAAAAACGTTTGACCTGGTTGCTTCGGGACCAGTAGGAGAGATGTCCAGTCGCCCGATGGAATTTATGTTCCGTTGGGATGAGTTCGACCGTATCCCTGAAAAAGAGATACCTCTGATGCTGACTTTTATCAAGCCTAAAAAGCACGAAGTAGAGGATAACCAAAATTATAATTGGGGTCTGAGTGCAAATGAGTCGGAGCAGTATTTGCAACAGGCTGAAGAGAAGAATCCGATTGTAGAGGGCGAAGTAGATTTGCAAGTCCTCGATATCAAGCCTGGTGAAGATAATGGCTTGAAAGTTATCGTTGCTTTCCGTAACGGCTTAGGAAAACGTCTGGAGTTTACCGAAGTACCAATTATTGTTCATGATAAAGCGGGCGATACGGTAGCACGTGTACACTTCACGTTGGAAAACATGAAGGTGGAAGCGAACAGCCATCGCGTGTGGGCGTTCGATATTCCTTCCTCTTCCTTTAAAAAAGAAACGGTAAATATTGCTGAACTGACTGCCTTTATTCCGAAAGCGCAACAACGAAAAAAAGAAAAAGCTCAGGTAGCACCTGAAGTAGAAGACAATAAAGGTTTGTTACAGTAAGGAGAAAAACCCTTTTTGCCGATGGTGAAAAGGGTTTTCTTCTGTGAAAGCGTTCCAAATATTGGAGAATGAGGGTTGCGTGTCCCCCTTTTCATCCGCTATGCTAAAGACCAGATGACAAATACCTGAATTCCTTTTAGACTGCTACTTTTGCAGGGGAGAGAAGGAAGGACTGTTTTACATGAAAAGATCAGTGAACATGTCAGTGACTGTTACATTAATGGTCACGCTCATTATGGCAAACAACCAATCAGTCTTCGCAGCAGCACCTCCCGCATCCAATGACTACTATTTGACCAACCAGCTGCATCTCAGTCAAATTAAAGCAGATAAAGCTTGGCCAGCGGTAAATAGCAATGAGCAGATTATTATTGCTGTATTGGATTCTGGGGCAGATTATAAACACCCTGATTTAAAGGGCAATCTTTTGCCGGGTGTGAATCTCGTCAATCCTGGGAAGTCAGCACAGGACGACAACGGGCACGGCACAGAAGTAGCCGGTGTTCTTGCTGCTAGTGGAAATAATAATATCGGTGTTTCAGGTGTTCTTTGGAATGCCAGGATTTTACCGATTAAAGTCTTGAATAGCAAGGCGTCATCGGATGTAGAGCTGATTGCGAAAGGCATCAATGTAGCTTTGGATCGTGGTGCTAAAGTCATTGTGATGTCCTTTAGCAGTATGGCTTACTCCAAATCGTTGGCAGCTGCTGTACAACGCGCGGAGAGAAGTGGAGCCGTTTTGGTTGCAGCAAGTGGTAATGAAAGTAGCCGTGTGGCGTATCCGGCTGCGTATCCAACAGTCGTAGCGGTAGGGGCTGTGAGAAGTAACAATGAAGTCTTGTCTCAGGCAAATACGGGGCCCGAATTGAATATGGTTGCTCCTGGGTTGAATGTATACACAACGAAGCTTGGGGGAAAATACGGCTCGTTTAGTGGTACTTCAGCAGCGGCACCGCAAGTAGCTGGTGCAGCTGCGCTCATTCTCGCTCGGCACCCTAATCTTAGTCCATTTGATGTGAGGCAATTGCTTTATCAAACGGCTACTGACTTGGGGGAGAAAGGATGGGATCGGAAGACTGGATACGGCTTGTTAGATGTCAACAAAGCAGTAAAAACGGCACTTTCTTACGACTTTTTAGAGCCGAATGATTCTTCTTCCAAAGCGAAGGCGTTTCCGATTGAGTCACAAATACGCGGCAATTTGGGTCCAAAAGATACCGTAGATTGGCTGAA
The DNA here is from genome assembly GCF_001039275.2 of Brevibacillus brevis. Taxonomy (NCBI): domain Bacteria; kingdom Bacillati; phylum Bacillota; class Bacilli; order Caryophanales; family Paenibacillaceae; genus Brevibacillus; species Brevibacillus brevis. The sequence goes on along the minus strand of NZ_CP030117.1, from coordinate 5,834,681 downwards.
GATGGACATTCCTTACGATGGAAAGGTCAGCTTTACGGCTACAGTGACATCGGGTATTTCTTCAGCGATGGCTGCTACCTTTTACCCTGAGAATCGTCAACCGATTACACAGTACTTCGGGAATGGCGATACGATAACAGTCCCGGCCAAGGCAGGAAGAATGAACATCCGCTTAATGCGCAGTGGAGGCGTTAACAACGCTTTTACATACGTGTTGACGAGTAAATTTTCGATCAATCCTGACCGAAATGAACCGAACGATACACAAGAAACGGCAAGACCGCTCGTAGGGAACCAAATTAGTGTGACAGGCAATTTTCATGATGAAGGCGATCAGGATTGGTTCTCCTACTACGTTCGTGAGTACGGGCATTTAGATGTTTCTGTTAGCCCTGACAACAAGCGAGTGGATCTGTTGCTGGGTCTTGGTAAACAAGCGCCCGGTCAAAAATCAGTAGTCTGGGATCCTCTGTACGATAATGGGACAAAGGACAATCCGACAGAGCGGGTCAGTAAAGAGGTGTCCCCGGGTAAATATTACATCCGTGTGAGCGAGTATTCGCGGAATGCAGTCAATGGCGAATACCAGCTAGATTTGGGGTACACGCCAGTTAAAAAGGATCTCAATGAGCCGAATGATACCTATCAAAAGGCGTCTCCGTTAAGCGGTGGGACAGTGATGTCAGGAACAATTCCGACAGCAACTGATTCCGACTGGTTCCAATTTACTGTGAATAGCGAATCATACGTGACATTCCGGGCGCCGTATATTCCTGTGGAGAGTGGCTTTCGTTACGCACTTTACAGCGATCGAAACATGAACTATGCGCTTGCTTCGACGAATGAGGTAGCCGAGCTTTCCAATAGTGGGAATGACATTATCGGGTTGCGCTTACAGCCAGGAAAATACTATGTACGCCTCAATAGCGGTACTGCGTTCAAATATGAATCGTACCGACTCACGGTGACGCAGCAGAAATTGATAGCGGGCTATCGCGATATTTCCGACCACTGGGCGCGCTCAGAGATCGTCAGACTCAGCTCTCGCGATATTGTAAATGGATTTAATGATGCGTCGTTCAAGCCGAATCAGGCAGTGACCCGTGCAGAGTTTGCGACGATGCTGCTTAAGTCGATGCGTGCGACCGGTTCCAAGGTAGCGACTACCTACACAGGAAAAACGACCTTCCGAGATATGCCAAAGCGGCACTGGGCGTATCACAACTTAGGTGTAGCCTACCAGTTAGGAATTTTGAAAGGGTACCCGAAGAGTGAAATGAAGCCGGATCAGCCGATATCGCGTGCAGAGATGGCAGTAATGATCGCGCGGGCACGTGATGTTTTGATGTATAACCGCGGTACCTCGAAATATCAGGATGTGCCAGCGAGTCATTGGGCTTCTCCTGCCATTGAAGCTTTGACATCTAGAAACTGGCTCAGTGGGTACGGATCTTCCTTTAAACCGAACGGAAGGGCAACGCGCGCCGAGGTAGTGGTGGTACTTTCCAAAGCCTATCAATTATAAGTAAAATTATTCCTATTGACATCTCTGAAAAAAACAATTATTCTATTATCCGTAATGGATACTCTTATCCAGAGCAGGCGGAGGGACTGGCCCTATGAAGCCCGGCAACCGATCTAGAGCGGTGCTAACCAGCAGAACGGACATCTGTTCTGGCCGATAAGAGGATGAAGGAAGCAAAAAACGCTCAAACCTTTTCCTCCTAAAAATGGAAAAGGTTTTTTATTTGCGTTTACGTAGATAAAATCCTGACTCGGCTACCACACTATTTGTATGAGGTCAAAGGAGGTATTTTCTCATGGCTTTGCAAAAAGGTCGTCGTCTGTTTACATCCGAATCTGTAACTGAAGGACATCCGGATAAAATTTGTGACCAAATTTCCGACTCCATCTTGGATGCGATCCTGTCCAAAGATCCAAACGCTCGCGTAGCTTGCGAAACTTCCGTAACTACTGGTTTGGTTCTCGTAGCAGGTGAAATCACTACAAACACTTATGTGGATATCCAAAAGCTCGTTCGTGAAACCATTCGTGAAATCGGTTATGACCGTGCGAAATTCGGTTTTGACGCTGATACTTGCGGTGTTATTACTGCAATTGGCGAGCAGTCCGCTGACATTGCACTTGGTGTAGACCAAGCATTAGAAGCACGCGAAGGCCAAATGACTGACGCTGAGATTGAAGCAATTGGTGCTGGTGACCAAGGTTTGATGTTTGGTTTTGCTTGCAATGAAACACCTGAACTGATGCCACTTCCGATCAGCATGTCCCACCAATTGGCTCGTCGTCTGACGGAAGTACGTAAAAACGGAACACTTGCTTACCTCCGTCCTGACGGAAAAACACAAGTTACTGTTGAGTACGATGGCGACAAACCAGTTCGTATCGATACAATCGTTATTTCTACCCAACATGCTCCTGAAACAACTCTGGAGCAAATCAAGCAAGATCTGGTTGAACACGTAATCAAACCAGTTGTTCCAGCTGAACTGTTGGACGCTGAAACCAAATACTTCATCAACCCAACTGGCCGTTTCGTAATTGGCGGACCACAAGGGGATGCTGGCTTGACTGGCCGCAAAATCATCGTAGATACTTACGGCGGTTATGCTCGTCATGGCGGCGGTGCGTTCTCCGGTAAAGATCCGACAAAAGTTGACCGTTCCGGTGCTTACGCTGCTCGTTATGTAGCGAAAAACATCGTGGCTGCTGGCCTCGCAGACAAATGCGAAGTACAAGTTGCTTACGCGATTGGTGTAGCACAACCAGTTTCCATCGCAGTAGATACATTCGGTACAGGTACCATTTCCGAAGAAGCTCTGGTGAAATTGGTTCGCAAACACTTCGACCTGCGTCCTGCTGGTATCATCAAGCAGCTCGACCTGCGTCGTCCTATCTACAAACAAACAGCTGCATATGGCCACTTCGGACGCAATGACCTGAATGTTCCTTGGGAGCAAACAGACAAAGCAGAAGTTCTGAAGCAAGAGGCTGCTCAACTGTAATATTGCTGAATGACATAAAAAGAGCCTGGTATTGCTACTGGGCTCTTTTTCGTTTTAGGAGCAAAGTCATCCAATTATTGGGTCGATTGTTGCACAGGAATTTGTAGGACTGTGTCGAATCTCCTAGTGAGGAAGTAGAGGAGGGGTTTTTTTGCCGAACAGAAGGCTCTTCCTGATCGTGTTTCTTACTTTTTTGTTTTTTGCAGTGGCTATTGGGTTGTTAGGCGAATCTTTTCTGGAAAAAAAGAATAAACAAGAAGTGCAACCTTTTCCCCAAGTGGATACGTCTATAAGCATAAGTGAGACAAAAAATGCTGAGCCAAACGTCACACCAATTGAAGAAGCAGCGGTTCAAACGAAAAAGTGGTATAACAATCAGGTTGTGGTTTTGACGTACCATCATGTTACGGATCAATCGAATCAGCGGTATGTCATAGCTCCTGACCAATTTGCCCGACACATGAAATTTTTGCATGATAACGACCTGAATCCGATTTCGTTGGATGAGTTCCTGCGATTTATGGAGACGGGTACCTTACCGACTGAGAATGCTGTTTTGATTACGTTTGACGATGGGTATGAGAGTTATTACAAAGAAGCATTTCCGATCTTATGTACATACGGCTACCCTTCAGTGAACTTCGCAATTGCGGGGCGCTTAAGAGATGTAGCTGACCGAAAACGGGAGAATATGACGCCACCACTTACGCGTCAACAGGTTAACGAAATGATTCATACGGGACTGGTTACGATCGGGTCCCACACGTACAGTCTGCATGAAGAGGAAGAACGAAATGAGTGGGGCGATCTTGGCCCAGAAACAGCTCCGGTCTATCTGAAAGACTTGCAGCGTTTAGAGGACGAGAAAGAGTACAGGGACCGCCTCTATGTGGATTTCAGTATATCTCGCGTTAGCTTAAGCGAATGGATGAAGCAAGAGATCAAAGTCATCTCGTTGCCGTTTGGATTCACAAGTCCAATCGTACTGGAGACAGCACGTCAAGCTGGCTACCGCTATGTGTTTACATCCAATCGTGGATTCGTAAAACAGGGAACAGATCCGTTTGCCATTCCACGCAATGACATGGGACTGCGAGATGTAGAAGAAGAGCACCTCCAACAGTTGTTCACGAAGGCTAAAAATGAGTTTGAAGGAGAGCAATCATGAACAAAGCGATAGACATCAGCGTGCTGGACGGGGTGATCAAACGAACGATTGAAACCGTAGAAACGAGTAAAACCCAAATATTTGATATAGCAGAAAACGCCAGACAGCATGGCAACTCATTGAAGTTCGATTTACATGAACTTCGACAAGAGATTTCGAAAGTGATTCAAAAAGTAGATGCGCTTGAACTCGCGTATCGCAAATCGCGCAACAAGCTCGTGTTGGTCAGTCGTAATTTTCATATGTACACGGAGGAAGATATCCGGGTTGCGTATGAAGAGGCGAGCCGTATTCAGGTAGAGCTGTCCATTTACCGCGAGCGGGAAAACAATTTGAAGCGCAGAAGAAATGATTTGGAGCGTCAACTGCGTACTTTGGAAGAAACCATCGTCCGTGCAGAAAAGCTGGTTTCTCAAATGGGCGTCGTGCTTGGTTACTTGACGGGTGACTTAAGCAAGATAGGCGAGGCGCTGGAATCGGCTAAGCAGCATCAGTTGATGGGCCTAAAGGTAATCCAGGCTCAGGAAGAAGAACGCAAGCGTGTCGCGCGCGAAATTCACGACGGTCCAGCTCAATCGATGGCGAATGTCGTGTTGCGCTCGGAAATTGTAGAGCGCATGTTGAAAAACGAGCGCATTTTAGAAGCGCAAATGGAACTTCACGAGCTGAAGGAAATGGTACGCTTGAGCTTGGCGGATGTTCGACGTATTATTTTTGATTTGCGTCCAATGGCATTAGATGACTTAGGGCTAGTACCTACCTTGCAAAAATATATTCAAACGTGCGAAGAGCGTATTCAGTCTTCCATCGATCTGGTAGTATTTGGTGTGGAGCCTCCTTTGCGAAGTTCAGTAAAGGCTGCGATCTTCCGTTTGGTTCAGGAATGTCTGAACAATGTGGAGAAGCACGCAGGCGCTACGACCGTTCAAGTGAAGCTGGAATTTGTACAAGATTCGTTAAGCCTTGTCGTCAAAGACGATGGGGTCGGATTCGATCTGGAAAAACGCATGGCGAATGGCAACTCTTTTGGACTCTTGGGAATGCGTGAGCGTGTACAGCTCTTAGAAGGCAGTGTCGAGCTGCAATCCACTCCGGGAGAGGGAACCAAGGTTATATTCCAAATACCGATAAAATTGTGACATGATACGTAAATAAGTACTGGGGGATGAACCATGGATAAGAGACAGCAAGAACTCCGCATTGTGATTGTGGATGACCATCAATTATTTCGTGAAGGCGTAAAGCGAATATTGGAAATGGAAGAAGATTTCAAGGTCGTCGGGGAAGGTGCAGACGGAGGAGAAGCCACAGTATTGGCGGAAGAGCACAAGCCGGATGTCTTGTTGATGGATATTAATATGCCAAACATAAATGGCGTTTCTGCTGCAGAAAATGTGATTTCTGTAAGCCCTTCTACTCGCGTGATTATGCTTTCGATTCATGATGATGAGGGGTATGTGTATCGTACACTCCGCGCTGGAGCGTCGGGCTACTTGCTAAAGGAAATGGGAACGACAGACCTCGTTGACGCTGTGCGTGTAGTAGCGAGTGGTGGTGCGTACATACATCCAAAGGTGACGGGCAAGCTGATTGAAGAATTCCGTCGTCTGAGCGAGCAGGAAGGGACGGCAGAGCGTAGCTTCTCCGTAGATGAATCGCAAGCCATCGATCCAAAAGTGATCGAATCGCTTACCCGTCGCGAGCGAGAAGTATTGCAACTGATGGCAGAAGGGAAAAGCAATCGTGCCATTGGGGAATTCTTGTTTATTAGTGAAAAGACGGTTAAAAATCACGTTAGCAGCATTTTGCAAAAGCTCAATGTTCAAGACCGAACACAAGCTGTTGTCATTTCCATTAAAAACGGCTGGGTGAAACTGTAGGAAGCGCTTCCTATTTGCACTCTGTTCAAGCCGTGCGGCATACCTTGGTATAGGAGGAGGTATGACCGTGATGGAAGAGCTGATTGTATGGCTTTTGGCAGCATTTGGCTGCTCCTCTTTGTTGGTAATGATCGCGGAGCGCTGGACTAATCGGACGGATAGCGCGAGCGAGCTCCCGCATGAGCATTATCGATTGCTGGTGCGCAATTCGGAACAGGTGCTGGAACGTGTAGTACGGAGTCTGCTGTTTCGCTCGTATTGGAGTGGCAGACCTATCCGAATTACCTTGATAGATGATGGATCAGACGATGATACGAAAAAGATGACAGCCGTCTTGAATCGTTATCCGTACGGACATTGTTTGGGAGACGGACAGGAGGAGATGACGGCTGGAACCATCGTCATTGATCTGCGGGAGACAAAAGAGGGAGCATAAAAGTTTGGTGAGTGTAAATATTACGAGCTGTCGACAATAGATCGGCGGCTTTTTTATTTTTCTACGACCTGATTTTGGCTCCGAAATTTATTTGCAGGACCTGCCTGTCTTTTTGCACACTAAGGGCAAGAGGGCGGGGGAGTGAGCGTATGCGTGAGTATTTGCTGTATATCAAGGCTTGCGGCGGATCAACACCACAGGTGCAGACTTATGTTACGCCGAGCTTTTCTGTAGATCGTTCTTTTTGGCAGGAGAGAGAAGGGTGTGTCCTGCATGTCATCGGAAAGACATCTTCGCTTGCTCTGGCTTTTTCCTTGCGTGCGAAGGTGAACGGGTATGTGATGGAACAAGTCGGTAAAGGACGGATGCTGACTGATGGATATGTAAAAGAGTTGAGAGCGCTGGCGGTAAGTAGCGTGTGCGAAGCGAGCAACTTATATGGACGGGAAGCAGTGAGTATACAGGACCGCCGGGAGCAGGGGTGGTTTTCTTGGGAGTCGGTTGAGGAGAGTGTGGAAGTCTCGTATCGAGGTAGCAAAGTATCGGGGAAATTGCCGGGTACTCAGTTGGGCTTTTTGGGTGGTCGCGAACTTTTTCGGTGGAGCTCATCGCGCGAGAAACCACAAGAAGCTGTTTTGAGCGAGATTTTAGACGGGCGTGCACTCCTTTGGGATGAAGTGGAGTCCTTGCTGAAAAAGCGAGGGGTGGACGTGCATGATTTGTCAGCCGTTTTGCATTCTTTCGTGCTCGCAAATAAAGTGCAGTGGCGACCGGGCATTCGGTTTGCGGTTACAAAAGGATGGTGGCGCAATCGGCTGGAGTTGGTCTGTGAACGCTGCGGAAGTGCAGGGGCGAAGGTGGAGTTTACTTATTGTCATACGTGTGAGCAAGGCTGCGCTTATTGCACAGCTTGTTTAGGGATGGGCAGGAGTAAGTGTTGTACACCGTATTTTTTAATGGATGCAGGGGCATCCCTTATCCGTAGCGCAGATCACATACAGAACGTGGCGAGATTGGAGTGGGCGGGGAAGTATTCGGCAGATCAATCGCGGGCGGCTGAGCGAGCGCGTTGCTTTGTAGCCAATCCGAGGCCGGGGCTGTCGGAGTTTTTGATCTGGGCAGTTTGTGGAGCGGGCAAAACAGAGTTGTTATTCCCTTCTGTTACAGAGGCACTTGCTGCTGGCGGTCGCGTTTTGATTGCGACACCTCGAAAAGACGTCGTGTTGGAGCTGGCTCCGAGGATTCAGCGAGTCTTTCCCGGGGCTAAAGTGATAGCCGTCCACGGTTCGAGCTCAGAGAAGTGGGAAGAGAGTGACATCACGATTGCGACCACGCATCAGGTCATGCGCTTCCATCAGCGTTTTTTGCTGGTCGTTCTCGACGAGGCTGACGCGTTCCCCTATCATAATGATCCTATTTTGTATCGCGCTCTATCCAGAGCGGTGAAAAAGAATGGGAAGCTCCTCTATTTAAGCGCGACACCTCCGGGATATTTGCAAAAGCGGCTCGTTAGAAAAGGGCGCTCATTCCTAGGCTCGTCTGGCGCGATACCGCTATTTTCTGATACGCATGTTCTGTTGCCTGGGCGCTATCATGGTGCTGCGCTTCCTGTCCCCAAGATTCTCACGGTACAAGGCTTACATAAGCGTATTCAGACGAATCGATTCGTGGCACCGTTTATAGAAGCGGTGAGTACTTCCCTGAATGAATGCCGACAAGTTTTTGTGTTTGTCCCACGAGTTGATGAAATTGACAAGGTGCTATCGTACCTTCAAAAGTGGCTTCCTGCTCACGCGGGGGAGATGGCCGGTGTTCATGCGGCAGATCCTATGCGGGAGGAGAAGGTACTTGCATTTCGGGAAAAGCGTTATACCGTCATGGTGACGACTACGATTCTGGAGCGGGGTGTGACCATACCGAAGAGTGACGTAGTAGTGGTAGGTGCTGAGGCGCCAGTATTTGACGAGGCGTCATTGGTGCAGATAGCAGGTCGAGTAGGACGATCCATTGATAATACGACGGGTAGTGTTTTATTTTTGCAAGCAGAACGCGCTACTTCTCCAAAGCGGGCCGTCAGACAGATTTCACAGATGAACAGATTGGCTCAAAAGCTCACGGAACAAAGAGGCCTTTCATGACCAGTGGGATGTGTGTACGTTGTGGTGGACATATCACAGCTCTCCAAAAGGAAACGGTCGTTCGTGAAAAGGCCCGACAGCTATCCAATCAGGCGAACTATCCAGTCATCTACCGGATGTTAAAAGGGCTTATGTTGTGTGGAGCTTGTCTTAATGCTTTGCCTGTGGTTGGGCGTGATATTTGCCAGCGGTGCGGGCGGGATAAGGAGATTCAGGCTAGTATCGGCAACGAAGGGCTATGCAGGGATTGTGTTTATGGAGAAGATGAGCAGATATTGGTGGCAAATCGAAGCTTGCTTCGCTATGAAAAAGGAGAGAAGGATTTGCTCGGAATGTTTAAATACCGCGGTGACGAGCGGCTAGCTTTATACTACGGTACGCTTCTCGCCATTACGGTTCAGCGTTATTACAGGTCCATGAGTTTTACCTGTATCACGACGGTTCCTTTACATCCGCAACGTTTGCGGGAACGCGGCTTTAATCAGGTGGATTTGCTGGCCCGCCATTTAGGAGCAGCGATCAAGATTCCCGTGAGACCATTGCTACGTCGAGCGAAGGACACCCCGAAGCTAAGCAAACAGAGAGGGCGCGCAGCACGTCACGAAAGCATGCGCGAAGCTTTTGTATGGGATAGCGAGGATAGGCCCTCTGCTGCTAAAATCCTGCTCATGGACGATATTTATACGACTGGTTCGACGTTGCGTTCGTGCGCGAGGACAATCAGAGAACATTTGGGGCCAAGCTGTGAAATATATTCCTTGACAATATACCGATAGCCAGTTTGGAAAAATTAAGCTATTATGTAGGCATACAACGGATATGGAACCGTATGAACTTTCTGAACGGAAAAGGGGTTGTCCGATATGTCTATGGGCAAGTTGGCAAACTGCTCGCGGTGTGATGCTGTATTTGTACAAGCAGTCCGTGACATTTGCCCCAAATGTCATAAAGAAGTGGAACAAGAATATGAAGCATGCGCCCAGTTTTTGCGTAAGCGCGAAAATCGCGGATCGAATATTCACCAAGTAAGCGAAGCTACAGGCGTGAGCGTGAAGCAAATCACGAAATTTATCAAAGAAGGGCGCATTTCAGTTGCTGGAAATCCCAACCTTGGCTATCCATGTGAGCGCTGCGGTTTTTTGATTCGAGCAGGCAACATTTGCGAATCTTGTCTAAAAGGCTTGAAGCACGAAATCACGCAACAACTCGAGGTAGAGCAACGATTGGAGGATCTCCAACGCGCCGATCTGGCTCAGGCAGCTTATCGAAGAAAGCAGAATAGTGACGAATAGTTTTATGCAAAAAAACTAATCGTACATGATGAAATTGCCGATGATACTACTAAGAGGTGTCATCGGTTTTTTCTATGAAAAGACCGTTGGTATGAGAGGATGGTAATCAGATGCGGATTAATGAACCTAACCGTGTCGGGATGATCAATGCTTACAACAAGACAGGTAACAACCAGGTAGGCAAAAGCGGCAAAATCCCGATGGGCAAGGATGAAGTGAACATTTCCACAGAAGCGCTGGAAATGCAAAAGCAAGTAGAGGATGTCAACTCTCCACAACGTCGGGAAAAAGTGGAGCAGTTGAAGAAGCAAGTGGAGGAAGGAAAATATCACGTCTCAAGTGAGCGAATCGCTGATAAGCTCCTGTCCTTTTGGAAAAAGCTGTAACACAGATCTAAAGAGGGCTTTTTGAACAGCCTCTTTAAATAGTTTTCGATGGAAGATGAGGAGAAGCAAGGAATGAACAGACTCTACGATCTGCTCGACAACTTGATCCAGTTGCACAAAGCCTTGTACACCTTAGCCATGCACAAAAAAGAGGTGCTGGTAAAAGGGAATGTGGATGAATTGATAGCCATTACACGCCAGGAGCAAAAACTGATCAAGGGCGTCACAGAAGCTGAAGCAGCCCGCCAGCAAGTTGTAAAAGAACTGACAGCACAGAAGGGCTTTGCGCTGCAAGAAGGCACACTGGCTGAATTGATCAAGTTGACGACCAGTGCGGAAGAGAAGATGCGACTCACTTCCTGTCGTAATGAGCTAAGCCGGATTGTGACCGAACTGCGCGATGCTAACGACCTGAATCAGCAGTTACTGGAGCAATCCCTTTCTTTTGTAAACATGACGCTCGACCTGATCACGGATACGCCCGAGGACGACTTCATCTACGGAAGACCGACCTCGGATACGTATCGTCAGGCTAATCGAACTTTTTTCAATAAAAAAGCGTAAAGAGGTGTCGAAATGCGCTCTACTTTTCATGGAATTGAAGTCAGCAAACGCGGCTTGTTCGCTCAACAGTCCGCGCTAAATACAACGGGACACAATATCTCCAATGCGAATACGGAAGGCTACAGTCGCCAGCGCGTGAATATGCAGGCTACGACTGGGTTGCCTTATGTGGGGATGCAAGCGAGTATTGAGCCGGGTTTGCTCGGGACTGGTGTGCAAGCGACTAGTATTCAGCGTTTGCGGGAAGAGTTTTTGGATATTCAGTTTCGGAATGAGCATAAGCGTCAAGGTCTCTGGGATGCTCGTCTGGAAACCCTGGAGAAATTGGAAGGCATCATGAATGAACCTTCCGATACTGGCTTGCAAAAAGTTATGGATCAAATGTGGCAAGCTTGGCAGGACCTTGCAAAGGACCCGACAGATACATCGGCTCGCGCAGTTGTTCGGGAACGCAGCAAGGCAGTAGCGGATACATTCAATACGTTAACCAATCATATCAAGGAAGTACAAACCGATCTCAACAACGTGATCAATGTAAAAGCGATGGAGATTAACTCCTTGGGTCAACAAATTGCTAATTTGAACAATCAAATTTCAAACGTTGTTCCACATGGATATGAGCCAAACGACTTGTATGATCAGCGTGATGTCCTTTTAGACAAGCTCTCTAAACTGGTTGAGATCCGCGCAACGCAAACAACAGCAGGAATGGTCAATGTAACGATTGAAGGTCGTGATTTTGTTACAGGAATTACATCGCAGCCTGTAGCTACTGTACAAAATCCAGCTACAGGCTTGAGTGACATGACGCTGGGTGGAGCTGCATTTGTGCCGACAACCGGCTATATGGCAGGAACATTCCAATCTCGTGATCAGATCGTGCCGAACATGCTGAAACGCCTGGATGTTTTGGCCGTGAATCTTACGAGGGAAATTAACGACCTGCATCGTGCAGGACGAAGCTTGAGTGACATTAATAATGGCACTGTACAAGATCTCCCATTCTTTGTGGATGCGAACTCTCTTGCAACGAACCCAGCTTCCAAAAATTATCCGACAAGCGCATCCAGCCTGGTTGTTAACCCGGAGATCATGAAGAGCTTGGATGCCATCGCGGCAGCACAAGAAGAAGCAGGAGGCACTCCTGTAGGGAATAATAAGAGTGCGCTTGCTATCGCATCGATCAAATTTAAAGTTTTGACTGCAGGTGCGGGTCCTAATGATTTGGCAGAAAGCTCTACGTTGGATAACTACTATCGCTATACGATCAGCCAATTAGGTGTCGACGCCCAGGAAGCCAAACGTAACCAGTTGAACTCTGAAATGCTCGTTGGAACCGTTGACAGTCAACGTCAATCGGTATCTGGTGTATCAATCGATGACGAGATGGCGGAAATGGTGAAATATCAGCATGCGTACAGTGCATCTGCACGTGTCATGACAAGCATGGACGAAATTTTGGATAAAGTCATCAATGGCATGGGCCGGGTTGGCCTCTAATTAGGAGGGGATAGATTATGGCGGTACGCGTAACGCAGAACATGCTGAATAGTAATATGCTGCGGAATTTGCATAATTCCATGCGTAACATGGACAAGCTGCAACAACAGCTTTCGTCTGGGAGCAAAATTGAAAGACCATCCGATGATCCAGTAGTTGCTGCACGGGGGATGTTTTATCGGTCTTCATTGATGGAGAATGATCAATACAGCCGAAATGTGGATGAAGCACAGTCTTGGATGGATATGACTGATGCTACGATGGATGAAGTAGGAAACGTATTAAAACGAATAAAAGAGCTTCTGGTATATTCCGGGGATGGGGCAGTTTCGCCCGACGATTTAAAGGCGATGTCATCAGAGGTTAAAGAATTGAAAAATCACTTGGGGACCTTGGCTAACCAACAAATAAATGGGAAGTACATCTTTGCAGGTACGGATACCAACAAGCCTCCATACGACATGACAGCAAATGGTGGCAAGGGTGATTTTGTAAACACAAATAGTTCTCCTATTAATTTAGAGGTAAGTCAAAATGTATTCGTTACATCCAATATTAACGCTCAAAATATATTTAACTTCCCGAATAACGGTAGCAATATGTTCAAAGTCTTGGATAATATTATTACAGAGCTAGACAGTGGAAAAAGTGCAACGCAATTTCAGGAAGCAATTGGGCAGCAATTCGATAAGCTCTTGGCAGAGAGGGCTTCGCTAGGTGCAAATGTCAATCGCGTTGAGCTGATTGCAGAGCGATTAAAGTCCCAAGAAGTAAGCATTACTGGACTCATGTCCAAAAATGAAGATGCAAATATGGCGGAAGTAATGACGGACCTGAAGACGCAAGAGAGTGTTCATCAAGCTGCACTAGGGTCCGGGGCGCGAATTATACAGCCTACACTTCTAGACTTCCTCCGTTAATGATAAAATGAGGTGGGTCTATGCAGATTCCTCAACTTAAAATGGAAAGCTCTTTTGCTCGATTAGGACTAAATGTGACAAAGGCAACACATGAAATAAAGCAACCGCAAGCCGAAATGAATCTTCGTCAACAGCCAGCTGAGCTCACGATTGAGCAAGCCCGGACCGAATTACAGATTGATTCTAGTCAGGCAAGGGCCAATATTGGAATCATGACTCCCATGCAGTTTAGTGACAGCAATGCCTCTTACGGATATCAGAAAGCGATGCAAGCTATTGCAGAGAAGAGTCAAGAAGGCGATCGGCTGATGAGAATTCATACCAAGGAGAATGCAATCGCAGCCATCGGAAGAGAGCGAGGTATGCGGGTGTTGGACAGTGGTTATTCTCCTCCAGCATCTTCGGGGGACGAGGGTGTCGACATAAGTATTCAGCTCAAGCCAGTAGTTATCAACGTAAGACGAAATGGAATGAGTATGGACCCGGTGATCCGACCGCCTGAATTTACGTATATACCAGGCAAAGTGGAGCCATACATCTTACAGCAAAATAGCTTGAAAATAGAGGTCGTTGGTAGCCAGTTGGACCGAATGATGTAAGTGAGGGGAAAACATGAACGCAAGTCAGCAGGTAGAATTGGGCAAGCTATTTTTTGAAGACGGCATTCCTGGATTTTCTCATTTGCAGTTTTTTCAATTGATACAGGAAGAAGAGAGTCCCTTTTTTCTCATTCAGTCAACAGAAGAAAAGGATATTGGTTTTTGGGTGGTAAATCCTTTTTCTTTCTTCCCTGATTATCGATTTACTCTCCCTGAGGTATCGAAAGAGGCGTTGCGTATGGAAGCGGATTCTCCTGTCGTTGTGTTTTCTATCGTTACCATTCGGGGCAAAAATCAAGCTTCAGTTAATTTGAAGGCTCCTATCGTGCTCAATTTAGCCAATCGAATGGGCAAACAGGTCATTTTGCAGGAAGATTCGTATCCTATCCGCCAGCCGTTGTTCTCGCAACAAGCTGCGGATACTGAATAGGTGGTGTCCAAACATGCTGGTCCTTTCTCGAAAGAAAAATGAATCCATAATGATTGGTGACACCATCGAAATCAAGATTATTTCAATTGATGGGGATCAAGTTCGGATTGGGATTGAAGCTCCACGGAAACTGGATGTGTATCGAAAGGAAATCTACGATGCCATTCAGGAGGAAAATAGGCAGGCAACGACTCAAGAGACGGATTGGTCGGCTTTGAAACAGCTTATGCAAATGAATCAGAAACGGGAAGATGGTCAATAGATCATCTTTTTCTTTTTTATAGAATAAAAGAGGCTGCATCGAGTGTGCTCGGCAGCCATGGTTGAAACGAGAGTCCTTACTCATTTTTTAGGAAAATAGCCATTCCTGCTATTGACACGAACCCACGTCTTTGCAGATAGTCATAAGCAATTTGTAAATATCTCGAATTGTGCTCAACTGTTTTAGAAAAGGATTGAATTAAGGTAATGACATGATCTACTGTTAGATTTTCTTTGTAGAAACCCGAGATCCCAATAAGGTGCATTTTAATTAGACTATATTGTAATGCAAGGGAGACGTAATTTTCAAAAACATTATATTGTCCGTAAAAAGGAAAAGTATACTTGTAAATATAATTGACCAGATAGTTCTCAAGAATGTATGAATGGTTAGCAATAAATGGTCGGTAGTAGGAATTATAAGCAACCTGGTAATTATGATTTGTCTGTTCAAGGGTATATCCATCTTCGTAAGAAAGCCCCTTTAAAAAGGTATTGAAGATGTCTAAGTAACGTTGGTTTTCTGTCCCAATATGAATTCGAAGGCTAATTAATTCAGTAAGCAGTTGAACTTGTGCTGTACTTTCAATTGGAATATTAGCCAATGCATCGCGAAGAGTATTCGTTCTAACTAACGTACGGTAATCCTCAATTAACTGCGGAATAGTTGAAATAATGCCATTATCAATCGTTTCTTGTACGTTTTGATAGAACAATCCTAGCATAAGGATACGATCAGTGATGGTGTATTGCCGATTCTGTATTAACTCTATTGAAAAGATACGTAAATCCCAAAAGTAAAACTGTATGTGGTCAGGTGTGAGCGAGTCAGGGTTTAGTTGAGATTGGAAAGAATACTTCTCACGAGATTTTGAAGGGACCTGAAAAAATTCCATTGGCTCTGGATTTAATAACGCCAAACGCGCCGCTTCGGGACAGGACATGCTGGCTGATTGTTCAAAACTCCCATTAATAATGTTTGTGACGCGTGGATAAGCAGAGCAAGTAGTGGACAGATAGTCTTCACCCAGCTTTAATTGAATTTCACAAAGGCCCTCCGGAGAGAGCATGGAGCAGCTTTGGCATCCCGACAACAGGATGCTTGCATAGTGAGAATCGGAAGGAGTGGAACGATTTCTTGTAATTTCTGCATCTAGTTTCTTGGCAAGCTGGGTGTCCTTTACTTTTTTATACTTTTTGTAGGTTGATTTGTCTATTGGTACACTCCAGCCTTTGCAACAGGTATCCTCACAGGAAGAGCCAATGCATTGGAATTGTTCCAGATATTTAGGAACTAGCATAATCTGTTTGGTCATCGAATAATCCTCCTTTTTCCCCTACTAATACTATTCGGAGATTCCAGCTTCTTTAATAAGAACAATCCGTAGAAAAATAAAAAATGAAGAAAAAACTCGAAAAATGCTAATGCAGATATGAAGAGAATCCGATAATAGAAATGTAGAGAGGAAGTTGCAAGCGCGCGATTGCGATTGAATCTCAAAATATAGGAACAGTCACAGGGACGTGACTGTCGAAAACTCAAGGAGGAATTACACATGATTATCCAACACAATATGTCGGCGATCAACACTCATCGTCAACTCGGCGTTAACGCTGGCAACCTGTCCAAAAACGTAGAGAAACTGTCTTCTGGCTACCGCATCAACCGTGCGGCTGACGATGCTGCTGGTCTCTCCATCTCCGAGCGTATGCGTGCACAAATCCGTGGTATGGAGCAAGCTTCCCGCAACTCCCAAGACGGTATCTCTCTGATTCAAACAGCTGAGGGTGCTCTGCAAACAGTTAACAACATGCTGGTTCGTGTAAAAGAATTGGCTACTCAAGCTGCTAACGGTACTTACAGCAAAACAGACGACCTTGCTCGTATTCAAGAAGAGTTGGTTGAACTGGGTAAAGAAGTAACAAACATTAAAGACAACACAAAATTCAATGGCATCAAATTGCTGGATGAATCTGCTGGTACAATTTCTCTGCAAATTGGTCAAGAGCACACTCAAGTTCTCGGTCTGAATTCTGCAAGCTTTAGCTTGTCTGGTGTAAACGTAGCAATGAATACAACTTGGAAGCTGAACGACCAAGCAGAAGCAAGCAAAGTATTGAGCACTATTGATGCTCAAATCAACGCAGTAAGCTCTGCACGTTCTTACTTGGGTGCGAACCAAAACCGTTTGGAAAACACAATCAATAACCTGAACACAACTTCCGAGAACCTCACTGCTGCTGAATCCCGTATCCGCGATGTTGATATGGCGAAAGAGCAAATGCAATTCACTAAGAACAACATTCTTACTCAAGCTGCTCAAGCTATGCTTGCTCAAGCTAACCAACTGCCACAAGGTGTATTGCAACTTCTCCGCTAAATGTAAGTTTAAAAGAGAGCAAGGTTTCCTTGCTCTCTTTTTTAGAATCTATTTTCAAAAGAGAGGACTTACCGTTCCATGAAAATATCTGTTTCGGCCTGTGTCATTACAAAAAATGAAGAGAAGAATCTGCCTGTTTGCCTAAAAAGTATACAATCCATTGTCTCGGAAATCATTGTAGTGGATACAGGATCAACAGATCGAACGGTTCAAATTGCAAAAGAATTTGGAGCGAGAGTGTTTTCTTTTGAATGGATACATGATTTTGCAGCAGCTAGAAATTATGCGATCGAACAGGCGTCATCAGATTGGATCATTTTTTTGGATGCAGATGAGTATTTTTCCCCTGATTGCGTGCAATATCTTCCTGGAGCAATTTTGGAAGCAACTCAGAAAGAGTTAGATATGATTTTATGTATGATGTCCCATATCGAGCCGAAAACAGGTAAATTGACCTTCTCTAATATTCACATTCGGATATTCAGAAATCACCCGCAAATTCGTTATGTGGGTGCTATTCACGAGCGAATTGTACGGATGGATAAACCAGCTCAGGCTTTGGATGTCCAACAAGATATTACGATCATTCATACAGGATACTGTGATGAAGATTTGCATACAAAGGAAAAGGGAAAGCGTAATCTCGAAATTTTGTTTAGCGAATTACAAAAAAAACCAGACAGTTTCGATTTGTTATTTTATATCGCAGAGTCTTATTTAGTAGATAAAAAATACGAAGAGGCACTTGAATATGCGAAGCGTGCACAAAAATATAGAAACTCTGGGCTAAAGGGCGTTTATGAAAAAAATTATGTAAATATCATTAAATGCCTAAATCAACTTGGAGAGCAAGAAAAAGTTATTTTACAAACAATACTGGAGGCCATTGAAGAATATCCGAATTACCCTGATTTATATCTCTTATTGGGGGATGCTCATAAAAGATCTTATCGTTATAGAGATGCCATTCATGTTTATCAAATAGGAGTAAATTTACTGAACCAGTCATCTATTGCACAGTCAAATGGTTATGCTACTGCAGCAAGGGTTTTAGACAGTGTAGGCTTTTTATACAGCAAACTAAGGGAATGGAATCAGTCCGTCACGTATCATGTTCAGGCTCTTCAAATAGATAAGTTCCTATATACTTCATTAGTTAATTTGATAAGTGTACTTGGACGCTTTGAAAAACCTGATACTGTAGTTTCATTCCTCGACAAAATATACGAACGGAGTAATATTCGAGAGTGCCTATATCTGTTCAGGGCTTCTTTGGAGTCAAATAATATTGGAGTAGCTACTATTCTGCTGAAAAATCTACCTGAGAAAGACCCGGCATTAAAAGAGTTTAAAGCAATATTTGATTTTCTCACTGGCAATTATGAGCATGCTTATAGCGTATTTTGTGATTTGTATCGAGAGACATCAACAATAGAGTATGCATATGGGGCATTGGCTGCAGCATGGAAAAAGAACAATCCAAATTACTATACCGATCTTCAAAATTTGTTTTCTAACGATAGCGAGTTGCACCAACTAACATTGAATATTTTAGGGGAAACATCCCAATTTAATATAGATAAAAAAAGCATGCTTATGTTTTTGATTTATGTAAGTGGAACGTTAAAAATATCCGATTTCCAATTACTCTTTGATGTAGTAAAAAAATCAAACTTGTATTTGGAGATGGCTGAATATCTGTACATTCAAGAAAAATATGTAGATGCTTATCAGTTTTACAATGTGTTTCTCGAGCAAGGAGAACAGCTACCGAGTAACAGGCTTGCAGAGATTACATTTAAAGTGGGAGATTGCTTATTACAATGTGGATTACATGAACATGCATGGGCTTTTCTACAGAAAGCACATTCTCTTGTACCAGAAGATTTTCGTGTGTATGAATCCTTATTTGAGTTAGCTAAACATAGCAAGCGTGTGCATGAAGTGAAGAGTGTCTTGGAAACTGCGATAAGAAAATATCCAGATTCTAACTATTTAAGAAACCTCAAAGAACAATCGATACTAGCTTAAATTGTCATCCAAGACTTTTCTCCAGGGAAGATAGAGACCGTGGTCTCTCTTTTTTTCTAAATAACGTATGGACGGATTAGGTGATCGAATGAAAACCAGCATCGTTATTCTCACACACAATCATTTAGAGGTGACCAAACTTTGCATAGAAAGCATACGCCAGTATACGAATCCGCAAAGTTATGAACTGATTGTAGTTGATAATGCCTCAACAGATGGAACGACTCAGTGGTTATCAGAGCAGCAGGATATCCGTAGTATTTTTAATACCCAAAATATGGGGTTCCCAGCAGGGTGTAATCAGGGAATGAAAATAGCAATCGGTGACAACATTATGCTCTTAAATAATGATGTCGTAGTAACAAAGGGATGGCTAGAGAACTTGCTGACATGCTTGTACAGTCAGGATAATATCGGTGCTGTTGGGCCAATTACAAATAGATGTGCTTACTATCAAACCATTCCAGTAAGCTATCAAACCCTTGAAGAGATGCAGCCTTTTGCTGCAAAACATAATGCAAGCAATTCGGACCTTTGGGAAGAACGTTTAAAATTAATCGGGTATGCTTTTCTCTTTAAAAGAGTTGTCTATGAAAAGGTTGGCGAGCTGGACGAGATTTTCAGCCCAGGCAATTTTGAAGATGACGATTATTCGATTCGAATCAGGCAAGCTGGATATAAACTGATTTTGTGCAAAGACACGTTTATTCATCATTTTGGTTCGGTTTCTTTTAATGAGAAGCCGAAGGAGTATCAGTCTTTGCTAAAAAGAAATGAAGAGAAGTTTGTTGAGAAATGGGGATTTGATTCCCAAAAAACGATGCTAATTCGCTATGAAATCCTTCCACTTATTACTCATGACAAAGAAGACTCGTTTTCTTTGCTGGAGATTGGATCTGGATGCGGTGGCACGCTGTTGCAAGCAAAAAATAGTTTTCCTAAATCAAAAGTTTATGGATTTGATTCTCATGAAGCGGCTGCGAGACAAGCTTCTTCTTTTGCTGATGTCAGGACGGGTGATTGGGAAAGTTTTCATTCTCAGTATACAGGAGAGTTGTTTGAGTACATCGTTATCAACAATGTGCTTGAAAAAGTAGCGGATCCTATTGCGTTTATAGAAAAAGCAAAATCATTGCTGCACCCAAGAGGCTCTTTGATCATGATCAACAAAAATTTGAACCATATTCATGTCATAGAAGGATTGGCAAAAGGCGTTTCTCCATTTGCGTACGATGAGAAGCGGTACTTCACATTGAACGAGCTCACCGAAATGCTCGGGATTGCGGGCTTTTCACAAGTAGAGTACAGTTCACATCCAATATGGTTGTATAAGTCTACAGTTGAGTTTATGGAAAGCATCATCCCTCATGCGAACGAGCAAATGAAAAATTATTATCGTGCTTATGAATTTGTATTGAAAGCCACGGCTAATTCAGCATTTCCGTCTATTTCTATTTCTATAGAAGAATTGCAACGCGGAGAGAATGTAGATTTTCAATTGCAAGCCTTGCGCGATGTAGGTTGTGATCGAGTAATTGAGAAGGTCATGACGGAAGCCAATGACAGAATTGCGACGTTAAATCTGCTAGCCGTGAAAAATTTTGAACATGGTTATCTCGAAGATGTCATTCCCTATTTACAAAAGGCTTATGAATTGGATGAACACAATCTGGATACCCTATACAATTTATCTGCTGTTATGGAAATCAGCGGAGAAACAGAGCTGGCAGCATGGTACGCAGAGCAGATTAGCAAGGTTTCCAGTGAAGATATGGAGACGTTACCTGAACCATTCGATAGGCAGCAACTTAAATTTTTAGTGCGCCGGATTGAGTTCGGTGTTCAAACAGAGGAAGCAGTTTTAGAATTACTGAACGGACTCAAGCAAGCGGTTGTTTCTGTAGAAGAGATTATAAATGTAGTAACAGATGACGTGGTAAATAAAGTAGAAGTACTTAATCTAATTGGAGTTCATTGTTATGAGAACGACTTGCATGAGGAGGTTATCCCTCTACTTCAATCTGCGTATGATATCAATCGATTGGATCATCACACACTGTATAATTTGGCCTATGTCATGAATGCATACGGTGAAAAACAACTAGCACTATCCTTCGTACAGCAGATTGAGCAGCCAGATGAGACAGTGCTTGAGCTAATGGCTGCAATCAAAGGAGCATAACAGATGAATGACAAGAAAATCTGCTTTATCTATTGTGTAAAAGATCAGCGAATGTTTGAGGAGTCAGTTAAGTTTTTACACGCTTTAGAGATTCCAGAAGGTTATGAGATTGATATTTTACCTGTTCTGGATGCTCCCAGCATGGCTGCAGGATACAATTACGCGATGAAAGCTAGCGATGCCAAGTACAAGGTGTATCTACAGGAAGATGTATCTATCATTAATAAAAATTTTGTGGAAGACATCCTGAAAGTGTTTTGCAATGACCCTGAAGTAGGAATGCTAGGTTTGATGGGAGCGAAGGAGTTAACTGCTAGCGCGATCTGGTGGGAAAGCAAAGAGCTATTCGGGAAGGTATATGACAGTCATACCGGAAAAATGCAACTATTGGCTTTTCGGGAAGTTGAGGAAGCATATCAAAGTGTAGAAGTCATCGATGGGCTGTTGATGGCTACACAGTATGATATTCCGTGGAAAGAAGAAATCTTTGATGACTGGGATTTTTATGATCTATCTCAAAGTATCGAGTTCTGTCTGAACGGATTAAAAGTAGTAATTCCTAGACAAGAGTCTCCTTGGGCTTTACATGATTGCGGCATCATGAGTACAGACAATTATCATTACTACAAAAGCTTGTTTATTCACCACTATGAATGGAAAAAAGCTGAGAACAAGAACCTGCCGCTCGTGAGTATTTTAATACCAACTTATAATCGACCTCAATTATTTGAGCTGGCATTAAGAAGCGCATTAGGGCAAACCTATCCGAATATTGAAGTGATTATTGGTGATGACAGTACAAATGACGAGACTGAACGGTTGATTAAAAAGTACGTTAGTCAGTTTAAAAATATTCGCTATGTAAAAAACGAGGGAAATGTAAGGAAGTTCCAAAAACATCTTATGCTTTTTGATTTGGCAAATGGTGAATATGTGAATTATCTGACCGACTCTGATCTGTTTCATCATGAAAAGATTGAAAAGATGATGAAGTATTTCCTTGAGGATACAAATAAGGAGATTACGATTGTAACCTCACATCGTTTGATTATTGATGATCAAAATAATCCTTATCCAGAAGAGGGAATAACTAAACGACTGTTCGAGGTAGATTCCACTGTAGATGGAATAGAGTTTGGGGATTTTATTCTAAGTGTAAACGGAAACTTTATTGGTGAACCTACAACAGCTTTGTTTCGGAAATCTGATCTTACGGTTCCCTTTGGAACATTTTCTGGTAGAGAGTATGGCTGCAATATAGATATGGCTACCTGGCTTAACTTACTAGCTAAAGGGAAGATCGTGTATATTTCAGAGACATTAAGTTATTTTCGAATTCATGGCGAACAACAACAGCAATCAAGTAATATGGTGCTTGCGGGAACTGCAGACTACATGCATGAAATATTGCATGCTCCTCAATATGGCTTTTTTAATAATTCTAGTAAGTATCTATCAGCATTAAAGAGTGCTAAAAAGTACGCAGATAAAGTAATAAGTCAAGAGGGCAACAAAGAAGAAGCTAAAAGCAACGATGAATTTAGAAGATTTTATAGGATTCTAATCGAATCAATTGACTCACTTGAACATTTAGAAGAGAAAACGCTTATTGACCCCCCATTAGTAAGTGTTATTATTCCTAGTTACCATTTGTCTCATGATCTGGAGTTAGGAATCCGAAGTTTATTAAGACAATCATATAAACATATAGAGATCATCGCGGATGGCTATTATGACAGTAACGATCATATACAGATCGATACTTCAATCCCAATTAAATATATTCAAACAAATAGTATAGATATGGTGTCTAGAGTAAATGAACTTATTGAAGCTGCTTCTGGTCAGTACGTGTATATTTTTCAAGAGGGCATAGAATTATGTAGTGAAAACATAAAGCATAAAGTAACTACGCTATTAAATAGTAAAAAAGAAAACATAAATGGTGTGTTGTCAATAAGAAAAGAAGTGAATGTAAATCAATATGGGGAAAATTATACAATAGCAGGAAGAATCATTTTACATGATGTGAAAAAGGACGAAAGTTTGTTCGACGGATTATTTGATAAGAAGCTTTTTGCTACTCAAGGTTTACTAGAAGATTGTTTTATCAACAAAAGTTATGTTTTAGCTTTATTGAAGCTATGCAGTCTCGAAAATATTATTGTCACACAAAATAACGGGTTCTCAGGAATTGATAATAGTAATCCCCAGAAAGATGAGATCGGACAAGTCATCGAGCAGGCGAAAATGATAATTTTTGGAGAAGCGTGGGGGATAAAACTAGAAAATCAAGAATTCATTGAGGTAGTTATTGAATGCCATAATAAAATAATGAATATCATGTATGCAAATAATTTCCGTGAAGAATTTATAGCAAGTTTAATACCTTATGAGAAACATTTGAGAGAGTTAATTAGACGAGTGGTTAGTGTAATCTAAAGGGGCGATATGTATGTCCATCATCAAAGAAAATAGAATTATGTTTGAAAAACTAGCGACGCACGTATTTGCTCCTCTTGAAAGGGATAATGATAACAAAATTATTCTCTCTTCAATTATTGCTTCAACCAGTGCATGGCAGTCATTCCCGGGTTTTTATTGCCACCCTGAAATGGAAGAAATACTGTACCAAATTGCACGAAAGATACAGTACCATACAAAGGATTTTAAATACTACATTCCTTCATCTATAGAAGACAGTCGTAGAATTCTCCATGTTTTCAGTACAACATACGCGGTAGGGGGACACACAAAGGTCGCGGAGAGATGGATGAAAAACAAACTAAGGAATGAACGTCACGCGATTGTTATTACAAATCAAAAAGAATTAGGTAATTCATACCCAGTACCTGCTTGGCTAATTCAAGCTACAGAAGAGGCTGGAGGTGTATGTATTGAAATTGAAGATAGTTATTCTATGGTAGATCGAGCAGCGGCTCTTAGATCAATTGCATATGAGTGGGCAGATCTAATTGTATTACATATTCACCCTAATGATCCGATTCCTTTAATAGCGTTTGGAGTACCAGGAGGTCCACCAGTATTATTTCTCAATCATGCGGACCATGTTTTTTGGCTTGGGAGTGGTGTCGCTGATGTTGTTTTAGATATTAGGGAGTCGGGGAATCTTTTAACACATTCAAAGAGATTTGCTCGAAATGCCACAGTATTACCACTTCCATTAGACGAAGTAAAAATAAAAGATAAAAAATACTTTCGTGAAAGGCTAGGTATTCATAAAGATCAGACTGTACTCCTCTCTATTGCGTCATCATATAAATATGAACCCATTGGAGAGTATAATTTTATAAAAAGTAGTATCGAGTTACTAAAAAGGAATCCAGATATAATTCTTCTTGTAGTTGGGCCGAGCGCTCAACACCCTTTATGGCAAAATGCTTACAACGAATCAGAAGGAAAAATTATTGCCACAGGTACTCAAAATGACTTAGTTCCGTTTTACTCAGTGGCTGATATCTACCTTGAAAGTTTTCCTGTTGGATCGGCTACCGCAGCACTTGATGCTTGCCTATATGGGATTCCAGTTGTTAAATCGCCTAGTCCACTTTCACCACTATTTTCAATGAGCAACTATGACGGTATGAAAGAACATGCCAGTAACTTTGAAGACTATTTTCTTCAAATTGAAGAATATATCAATAATTCAGAATACAGGGTTTCATGCGGGATAACACAAAAGCAGGATGTAGAAAAGAACCATGTAGGAGCTAGTTGGAACAATAAACTTGAGAAAGTAATGAGTAATGTTCCAAAATCTCATATTGTCGGCTTCGGTAACAATTTGAAAGAAAGTGATAATTTCGTTGGCGACCATGATGCAGTACTATCAATATTAAATCAACACAAACAAAGGTTGTTACAAGATGCATATATAAAACATTATTTTCCTCAAATATTATTTTAATAAATTAGTCTGATTAAATGAAATTGAAGATGGTATAAGAGGAGAAAAATATGAGAATAGAATTGCTGGATTTCCAAAAATTAGGCGATTACCGCGGCTCATTAATCGCAATTGAAAATAATAGAAATATACCTTTTGATATAAAGCGTATTTATTATATGTTTGGAACAAAAATAGAGATGCGACGTGGTTGTCATGCTCACCGAAAATTACAGCAAGTTTTAATATGCATGTCGGGTTCGTGCAATATTAGTTTGGATGATGGAATAAAAACACAACATTTAGTTTTGGATGATCCTTCAAAAGGATTGTATCTCAGTGGCTTAATTTGGCGTGAACTTTATAATTTTAGCGAGGATTGCATTGTAGTAGTTTTAGCTGATGATTTCTATGATGAAGAAGAATATATTCGAGATTACTCAGCGTTTATCAATTTATCGAACTTGATTAACGGGAGTGGTAGTTGTGATAAATGAAAAACAAAAGCTGGATCAAATTGCCGAAGATAGTTGGTACGCAAAAGGCGCTAATGCTGAGACAATAAAGTATTCAGCGAAAATTATATCAAGGTTTTTGAGAAAAGGGGATATTCTAGAGTTAGGACCAGCAGAGGGCTTAATGACAAGTTACATTGATAAGTATGCATATTCATTAACGCTTGTTGATGGATCTTCTGTTTTTTGTGATGTTCTTCGCCGAAAGTACCCACATGCTAAAGTTATATGTTCTCTTTTCGAGGAACTGGAGTTGGAAGAAAAATATGACTATGTTCTGCTAGGTCATGTATTAGAACATGTTGAGAATCCAATAGCTATACTTATGCATATTAAAAAGTTTTTAAAACCAGATGGAAAAATTATCGCAGTTGTCCCAAACTCCCACAGTGTACACAGACAAGCAGCTGTTCTTATGGGATTACTGGAGAAAGAAAGTTCTTTGAATCCTACAGATATTCACCACGGTCATAGAAGAGTATATAATCCAGCAATGTTTAGGGAGCATTTTTTAACAGCAGGCTATCAAATAGAACAATTTGGTGGGTACTGGTTAAAACCAGTGTCTGATAAACAAATTGAACAAACTTGGACACAAGAAATGTTAGAAGCATTTTTTCAACTGGGTGAGTTGTACCCAGATATTGCCGCAGAAATATATATTATTGCAACTGTGAAGTAGTGGGGATGGAACAATGAAAAAAATATTAATAACTGCTGGAGGGACAGCAACAGCTTGGCACCTCTCTACATTAATCAAATCAAGGTTTAAAGAGAATTTTAAACTATATATATGCGATACTAACCCTAGACATTTAGTTCCTTCGGCTCAATTAGCCGATTATTTTAAGCAGGTTCCTTCTGTTATGTCAACAGGTTATAGAGAATATATGATAGATTTCTTAAATGATAATAATATTGATATTATTGTCCCTTTAATTGACCACGATATTCACATCTTTAATACTGACGATCAAGATCTTTTAAAGATAAAAGTGCTTTCTACAGGTATAACAAAAGGTACCAGTACACTATTAAAGAATAAAGCAGTATGGACAGCATTTTTGAAAGAACAAGGAATATCTGTACCGAAAACATATACAAAAAACATTGTCGAGCAGAATTCATTGTACATAGTTAAACCCGTATTAGGGTTTGGAAGCCGCGATGTAAGAAAAGTGGCAAAAGATGAAGTGGATTTTTATAAGAACGATGAAAGATATTTAGTACAGGAAATTTGTAATGGACCAGAAATAACAGTAGAGGTTTTTCAAAATGATGGGATTATAAGAAGTTTATGTAGAGAGAGAGTGGAAATTAAATCAGGGGTATGTACAAAAGCGAAAATTTGGTTTGATAGGGAGCTTCATGAGTTAACAAAAAAGATATGTGGAGTAATCTCCTTACCAAAAGCGTTTTGTTATCAGGTTATGAAAAATGAGAACAATCAGTGGGTAGTTATTGACATAAATCCACGACTTGGAGCGGGTACATCTATGAGTACCACCTATGGATGGTCTCTTGCCTCAGCTTTTTTAAGTATTCATGGAAACTTACCCTATGATCCGTTAGGCTTTTTAAAATATCAAGATTCACCTAAATATGTCCTTCGTGTGTACGAAGATTTACTTATTTAAGGGGAAGGAGATATTTATGAAACTTGATGTCCTTTTTTTGGATTTTGATGGCACGGTAATGGAGGATAAATTTAGGCATTACGAATGTTATTCTCAAATAATGGAAAATTTCCGTTGCAAACCATTAGATTTAGATGTGTATTGGAATTTAAAGAGAAATAAGCGAAGTCTGAGAGATATTTTGAAAAAATCAAATTTCACCGAAGAAGAAACTATTTTTTATCAAGAATGGGTAAAGCGTATTGAAACAAAGAAGTACTTGAAATATGCGCAACTAAAGCCAAAAGTTAAAGAAACTCTTATCGAGTGGCGAAAGTTATGTCACAAGATTATTTTAGTTAGTATGAGAAGTTCACTTGAAAATCTAGTATGGCAGACTAAAAAAGAAAGTTTGTACGAGTCCTTTGATGAGATACGAAGTTGCTCTCCTTTTATCAAACACGGAAAATACAATATTCTAAGTGAGTATTCCTTTTCTACTGGTATTTTTATTGGCGATAGTGAGGAAGATATGGTTCCTGCAAAAATGCTTGGACTTAAAACTATAGCAGTAACGAATGGGATTAGAGATAAAAAGTATTTGATAGCTGATTACTATGCCGAAGAATTGTTTGATGTTGAATTGGAAAAAATAATAAAACTATGTACGCAAGAAGGGGAAGAGTATGATTCCATTTCTGGATCTTAAGGCAATTAACGCTCAATACGAGATGGAAATAGAAAGAGAAATTAAAAAAGTAATATCCTCTGGATGGTATGTGTTAGGTGAGGAGGTACGTCTTTTTGAAAGAGAATTCGCTGATTTTTGCGGTTCAAAGTATTGTATTGGAGTAGCAAACGGGCTTGATGCACTGACTTTAATTCTAAGGGCATATGGAATTGGTTACGGAGATGAAGTTATTGTTCCCGCAAATACATTTATTGCTACAGTTCTAGCAGTTTCGGCAGTAGGAGCAAAACCAATATTAGTAGAGCCAGATCCTAAGAGTTATAACATAGATCCAGATCAAATAGTAAATAACATTACACCTCAAACCAAGGCTATTATTCCTGTACATCTTTATGGCCAATTAGCAGAGATGGAACAGATTTTACAGATTGCGAAAACATATGGTTTAAAAGTAATTGAGGATGCAGCACAGGCTCATGGAGCGAAAATAAAGGAAATTAGGGCAGGTTCTTTTGGAGATGCAGGTGCGTTTAGTTTTTATCCGGGTAAAAATTTAGGCGCGCTTGGTGATGGCGGAGCCATAACTACAAGTGATGATTCATTAGCTGAGAAAATTAGAATTCTTAGGAACTACGGTTCTATTAAGAAATATGAAAATATAGAAAAAGGCGTAAATAGCAGACTAGACGAAATACAAGCTGCTATTCTTCGGATTAAATTACGAAATTTAGATAGTGACAATGAATTAAGAAAGAATGTTGCAAAATGTTACCTAGATAACATTCATAACCCTCAGGTTATTCTTCCAAATATAGTCCGAGATGATCGTTCTCATGTTTGGCATCTTTTTGTTGTTCGTTCAAAACGGAGAGACCAACTTAGATCGTATTTAATGGAGAATGGGGTTGAAACGTTAATTCATTATCCGATTCCACCACATAAACAATTAGCCTATTCCGATCTTAATCATATGGAATTGACAATAACTGAAGAAATTCATAAAGAAATACTAAGTCTACCTATCAGTCCAATAATGAATAAAGAGGATATAGAGAAGGTAATATATCTCGTCAATCATTTCGTTTAGGGAGGTACGTATGCTTCGAATTACTTTGTCAATTATAACCAAAAATGAAGAAGCAAAAATTAAAAGATGCCTCGATAGCGCCAATGTAATCGTAGACGAAATCATCCTCGTAGACACGGGTTCCACCGACAACACTAAGCAAATCGCCATTGAATGTGGTGCAAAAGTCTACGATTTCCCTTGGACAGGTAGCTTTGCTGACGCACGCAATTACTCCCTTGAGCAAGCAACAGGAGATTGGATTCTGGTATTGGATGCAGATGAGTACCTGGCGCCGGGTTCTGCAGATGCAATTAAAGAATTCATTTCAGGACCTCCAGCTATCGGACGTATCAGCCAACTAAGCAATTATTTGGATAACGGAGAAATTCGCTATGAGAGCGTACCAATATCTAGATTATTTCCAAAGGGTGTCTATTACACGGGGAGTATCCACGAGCAAGTTGTCTCCGATTTGCCTCATCGAATGACTTCGGTAACCGTTTATCACGATGGTTACTTCGAAACAGATAAGACAGGTAGGAATATCCCGTTGCTGGAAAAAGAACTTCAGAAAGACGGGAATAACCCCTACCTGCTCATGCAATTGGCAAGAGAACATAAAAACAAACAGGATTATGTACAAGCAGACTATTTCTTCTCTCAAGCTTATTTATATGCAACCAAGCTGGAAGGTTATTATCCCAAACTGGTTGTGGAATATCTCTATAACTTGATGAAAATCGGCAAGCTAGATACTGGTTATACAGTAATTCAAGCGGAACAGAATCAGGATCAATTGTCTAATTTCCCGGATTTTCACTTTGCGCTAGGGATGTTTTATATGGATTACGTTCTAAGCAATACTGCTGCTCACATTGATAAGTTACCCAGGATTGAAGCCTCGTTCCACAAATGCTTGGAACTGGGAGACAGAAAAGAGTTCGGCGGAATTATTGGCGCCGGGTCCTTTCTAGCAGCATACAATCTTGGGGTTTTCTATGAGGTAATTGGAGATCACAAGAAAGCAGTTGAATACTATCATTTTTCGGCGGAACATGATTACCAAAAGGCAAAAGAGCGTTTGAGCTCACTGATAAACGGGTAAAGCCTTATAATGGAATTTTTTTCGCAAGATCGTAAATGAATCTATCTTTTTTTCCGATATCTGTAGTAAGAATACTTTCTTATTGGAGGTAGGAAAAATGGATATCGGAGTAACCTCTTCACTGGGCAGAACATCTGCTAAAACGGACGGAGGTCAAGCTCAGGCAGAGGCTACAGTAAAGCCGATGCGACAGACAGAAGTCGTAGGGGAAAAAGCTGTTTCCAAGGAAGAGCTAAGCAAAGAGATTGACGGTATAAACAAATGGCTCCAGACGACAAACACCCATGTTAAGTTTACATTGCATGAAAAATTGAATGAGTATTATGTACAGGTCATCAACGATCAAACACAAGAAGTTATCCGCGAAATCCCTTCCAAAAAAATGATGGATATGGTCGCCAAAATCCATGAAATGGTCGGTTTACTAGTGGATGAAAAAAGATAGGGGTTGAGATTATGCCAGCGATACGTTTTAGTGGGATGGCTTCAGGTTTAGACACTGAGAAAATGGTAAAAGAATTAATGAATGCCCGGAAGGAACCAATGAATCGATTGATTCGCGAAAAGCAGGTTACAGAGTGGAAACGCGATGCGTACCGCGAAATGAACAGCTTGCTCATGGATCTGCGTACATCGGTAGATTCACTTCGTTTTTCAGCCAGCTTTAATAAAAAGAAAGCTGTGTCTGAAAATGATGGGGCTGTGGCAGCCAATGTAGTAGGTAACCCGACACAAGCATCTTATTCTGTGAAAGTTGTGGGATTGGCAGAGGCTGAAATGCCTGCTTCGATGGCTATCGAACTTGATGCGAGTATTAAAGATACAACGACAGCAATTGGCGGAGGTACTTTAAATCTTACTATTAATGGCAAGGCAGTAACTGTCAATGGGTCAGAAACGCTTGACCAAGTCATTGCAAATATCAAAAAAGAAACAGGAATGGAAGCTACCTTCTCTGGGGGTAAGTTATGGATTACCTCTACTCCGGGGATGGCATTGAATAGCAATGGTGACAAGGCCTTTTCTTTTACGGCAAGTGGAGATACTAGCAAGCTGAAGGCGCCAGCCTCTGCAATTTCTTCAGATAGAACCGGAAAAGAAGCAGAAGTGGTTATCAATGGTGTTACTTATACATCAAAAACTAACAAAATCACGGTTGACGGAGTAGAATTTACCCTGAAACAGCCTGGCGCCGCAATTAGTGTTAACAATCAGATTGACGAGGACAGTTTATTCAACACCATCAAGGGTTTCGTCACCAAGTACAACGAAACAATTGCAAAAATTAATGAAAAAGTTTCGGAGAAAAAGAACAAGGGTTATCAACCTTTGTTAGATGAGGAAAGGGAATCACTTCCAGAAAAAACAGCGGAAAAGATGGAAGCGATGGCCAAGAGCGGGATGCTCCTGCGTGATTCCATTTTACAAAACGGTCTGGATAGTATGCGCAGAGCGCTCAGCATACCACTCGGTGGAACAGGAGTAAATACTGCGTTCGATACACTTTCTGAGATTGGGATTGGTGGACCTCCTAATGGAAAGTATGCGTATCAAGAAAACGGAAAGCTTTACATCGATGAGAACAAACTCCGTGCGGCGATCCGTAACAATGGGGAAGAGGTAACTAAGCTGTTTACCAGCTTCAGCAACGATCCGGCTGATAATGAAGGTACGAAGTATCAAAAGAGCGGGGTTGCAGAACGATTATACAAAGATTTAACGAGAGTGATCGATAGAGTAACGAAAGAAGCGGGCAGTTCTACCTCTGTTACTGATGACAGTTTTCTTGGCAGGAAAATGAAAGGCGAAGAAGACGAGATCAGACAATGGAAAGATCGCTTGACAATGATTGAAAATCGCTATTACAAGCAATTTACTGCAATGGAGAAGATGATGTCCAAAGCACAGTCACAAGGCAGTTGGTTTGCCCAAATGTTGGGTAAATCTCAATAAGGAGAGATGTAGATGTTACAAAATGCGGCACAGACATACCAGACGAATCAGGTAACGACCGCTACTCCTTCTGAGTTGACATTGATGTTGTACAATGGAGCAATCAAATTTTTAAAACAAGCAAAATCATCTTTGGAAGAACGTAACTATGCAAAAGCCCATGAATTTTGCTTGAAAGTCCAAAATATCTTGTATGAATTGATGTCTTCACTGAAAAAAGAGTATCCTATTTCTTATGAGTTTGACAAAATGTACGATTACATGTTGCGTAGAACAGTGGAAGCAAACATGAGAAAAGACGTAGAGATTTTGAGCGAAGTCGAGGATCTATTCATTCAGTTCCGTGATACCTGGAAAGAAGCCATGGTATTGGCGAAAAACCAGGGATGAGGAATATGTGATGGAGCAAAGAATGGACGAACTGTTGGGGAATTTGTATGAGAAGACGCAATCCCTTGCTCTGTTGGTAGAGAAAAAAGATTCAGATGTTGATCAATGGATGGGCTACCTTGACGAACGAGAGCAGCTTATGCAAGATATCCAAGCACTCGTCCAAGAAGGGTTCATTTTTACCGCGGATCAAAAGGAACAACTTCTTCAAATGAGTGAGATTAACGCGAGAATCTTGCCACAGATGGATCTTCGTAAACAGGAATTGACGCAGAAGATTGGAAATATCCAGCAGAATAAAGCTGTCCGACAGTTTTATAACAGTGAAGGACCTTCTGGATATGGAGCCTTTTTTGATCAAAAGAAATAGGAAATGATTATACATCTCTTGGAAAAGCTGTTGAAATCAATTTCACGGCACTTCTTTCCAAGAGGTGTTTCTTTTTCTGAACACGAACAAATTCAAGTGCAGTATCGTCGACATTTAGACGATATAACAGGTAGGTAAACATTTTAAAGTAAGCAAATACATTCATAATAGAAGTCTTAACCATGAGAGGAGATTATAAGATGAAAGGCATTATTCTAGCAGGTGGAACAGGAACACGTCTTTTTCCTCTAACCAAAGTAACCAATAAACACTTACTACCAGTTGGTAAATACCCGATGATTTACCACGCCATCTATAAATTAAAACAGGCGGGAATTACCGACATTCTCATTGTTACGGGTAGAGAACATATGGGGGACGTCGTAAATTTGTTAGGCAGCGGTTACGAGTTTGAGGTTTCGTTTACATACAAGGTACAGGATCAGGCTGGGGGAATCGCTCAGGCTTTGGGCCTGGCAAAGGATTTTGTAGGGGATGACCTGATGACGGTTATTCTTGGGGATAACGTGTTCCAAGATGATATTTCTCCGTTTGTTCAAAACTATATCCAACAAGGTGGCGGAGCGAAGATTTTGCTGCAACAAGTTCCAGACCCAAAAAGATACGGTGTAGCTGAATTGTACGGTAACCAGATCGTATCTATTGAAGAGAAGCCCCAAGAACCAAAGAGTGAGTATGCGGTCACAGGTATTTATATGTTCGACTCTAGCGTGTTTGAT
Organism: Brevibacillus brevis; assembly: GCF_001039275.2. Taxonomy (NCBI): domain Bacteria; kingdom Bacillati; phylum Bacillota; class Bacilli; order Caryophanales; family Paenibacillaceae; genus Brevibacillus; species Brevibacillus brevis. Next base: position 5,801,131 of record NZ_CP030117.1, on the reverse strand, counting down.
ATTATTCAAACATTAAAACCGTCAGGACGTGGAGAGTTAGAGATTACAGATGTGAACAACGAATATATCGTCAGAAAACAATTGACCTATGATATCCTAAATGGATGGTGGACGGATGCAGGAACCCACCCTTCTTTGCAAAAAGCGAATCAACTAGCATATGAGCTAAATTTTGGGGAGTGCTTTGGTATTTTGAAATAAACGTTGGAGGATCATGATGAAAATTCATACTACAATGTTTGACGAGGTTTTCATTTTGGAGCCACAAGTTTTTGGTGATCACCGAGGCTACTTTATGGAGAGTTTTCATGCTGATAAATTGGCCGAGGTTGGGATAAGGCATTCATTTGTTCAGGATAATCAATCTCTTTCTGCCACAGCGGGTACAATCAGGGGACTGCACTATCAATTGTCACCTAAAGCACAAGCCAAGTTAGTTCGTGTTTTATCAGGAGCGATATTAGATGTAGTGGTAGATATTCGGAGAAAATCGCCTACCTATGGCAAGTCCATACAAGTATTGCTTAGTGAGGAGAACAAGCAGCAATTATATGTCCCGGAAGGCTTCGCGCATGGCTTTTGCACGTTAAGTGATAACACAGTCGTTTTTTATAAGGTAAATGAATATTATTCACCGGAACACGATCGAGGAATTCTTTGGAATGATCCTGATTTAGGAATTGAGTGGCCTGTAGAGACTCCTATTCTTTCAGAAAAAGACACCAAACATCCTCGATTACATCAAGCAGAAAATAACTTTTAGTAAGGAGTTATTGTATGAAGATACTGGTTACGGGCGGAGCTGGATTTATCGGAAGCAATTTTTTGCATTATATGCTTGCAAAATATCCAGAATATGAGTTCATCACTGTAGACAATCTTACGTATGCCGGGAACCTTGAGAATTTGCGAGACGTAGAAAGCTGCTCGAACTATCAGTTTGTTCATGGTGATATTACTGACCGAAATCTTGTGAATCAGCTTGTTTCACAAGGAATGGATATCATCGTGAATTTTGCTGCTGAATCCCATGTGGATCGAAGTATTACACAACCCGATTTATTTGTGAAAACCAATGTGTTAGGGACACAAACTCTCTTGGATGCGGCAAAGCAGTTTCAGGTTCAAAAATACGTACAGATTTCGACAGATGAGGTATATGGTTCACTTGGACCAACAGGATTGTTTACAGAAGAGACACCGCTTGCTCCGAATAGTCCATACTCGGCAAGTAAGGCTGCAGCCGATTTGTTGGTACGCGCCTACCATGAGACGTATGGACTGGCGGTCAATATTACGCGTTGCTCCAATAACTATGGTCCGTACCACTTCCCAGAAAAGTTGATACCGCTCATGGTCATACATGCTTTACGCGGCAAACAATTGCCTGTGTATGGGGATGGATTGAATGTGCGGGATTGGCTGCATGTTAAGGATCATTGCGCTGCGATTGATCTTGTTATCCATCGCGGACGTTCTGGAGAAGTCTATAATGTTGGTGGTAACAATGAATGGACGAATATCGATATCGTCAAAACAATCCTGAAACAATTGGGGAAAAGTGAGGATTTAATCCAGTTCGTAAAAGATAGACCAGGGCATGATCGCCGATACGCAATCGACGCAACGAAACTGCGATCTCAATTAGGATGGGAACCAATATATACGTTTGAAAGCGGGATTGTCGAGACAATTGAGTGGTATGTATCGAATCAAAAGTGGTGGGAACGGATCCTGAATGGCCAATATCGAGATTACTATCAGCAACAGTACAATAAACTCTTGTAAGAGGTTTTGCTAATGAAGGTACTTATTACAGGTGGAAAAGGACAGTTGGGTGTAGATGTTACGTCGATATTCCAACAAAAGGGCCATGAGGTCTGGTCATATGGAAAAGACGAGCTGGATATAACATCGATTCAACAATTGAAACAAATAGTAGGTAGGATTAGACCAGATCTTATCGTCCATACGGCTGCTTATACAAAAGTGGACCAGGCCGAGGCGGATCGCGAGACAGCATTTCGAATTAATGCTTTAGGGACTCGGAATGTGGCAGTCATGGCTGACCAAGTCAATGCAAAATTGATTTATATCAGCACAGACTATGTATTTGATGGCAGGCAAAACCATCCATATGACGAGTTTTCACCCGTTAACCCCCAGACCGTTTACGGAAAGAGTAAATTGGCTGGAGAAGAGTTTGTTCAGCAATTGTGCAAACGATATTTTATTGTACGTACCTCATGGGTGTATGGACAAGCAGGTGCCAATTTTGTAAAAACGATGCTACAGCTTGCCTCCAAACAGTCTGAACTAACCGTTGTACATGATCAATTTGGCTGTCCGACATATACCGTTGATTTGGCTGCTTTTTTGACGAAACTTGCGGAAACGGAGTTGTATGGAGTTTATCACGCTTCGAATCGTGATAAATGCTCGTGGTACGAATTCGCAACAGCGATATTTGAAGAGACTGGAAGAGAAGATGTACGAATTACTCCTGTAACTACAGAGCAATTCAAGAGACCGGCACCGCGACCAGCATACTCTGTTTTTGATCACATGGCGATCAGGTTGAATGGATTTGAGCCCCTTCGTCCCTGGCGTGAGGCACTTCGTGAATTTTTGAAGGAATGGAATAAAAAAGGGTAGAGGCGATTGCCTCTACACCTTAACATCCAGCACCTTCCCCAACGAAGGATGCGGCGCCTGCGCTGCCTGAATGTTCTGCTGTGTCTTTGCAAAACCCTCCAGCATCGTAGCTGCCTGAGCTTGTGCAGTCTCTTGCACTTGTTTCGTTAAACTGATGTTGACCGCTTGTTGAAGTTGAATCGGACTCATGATGTTCACCTCTCAATCGGTTGCTTCTATTTACTATATCGGCATTGTCTCTAACTTCTATTACGACAACAATACATATGGCACTGGCTCTTTCCCACTCTTTGCTAAAATGGGTAAATTTAAATGGAACTAACCAGGAAGGTGAATCACTTGTGTCCACAAAACGCCGCTCACTCGTCTTAATCGGAGCCGTCCTCCTCATCTTCATACACGCGGTCTACCTAAACGGAACCCTATCGGACCTCCTCAACGTAACCGCCATCGAGCTAGTCGCGCTCTCCGTAGTCATGTCCTACGCAGTCAAACGCAAGCATCTCGACTTGAAAAAAATCTGGCGCCTGCTCATCCATGGCCGGCAAAGCAACGTCGAAGAAACAATCAAGCGCTTCTACTACTACGCGCTCGTCCAGAAGGAACAGGGCTATATCGCGCTCGAAAAGGAGCTGCAACAGGAACCCGATTCTTTTGTCCAACGTGGTAGCCTGCTGGCGATCGAGGGTGTTCCAGAAGAAGAGCTGCGCCTGATCCTGGAGAATGAGCTCAAGGGAGAGCAGTATCGTTACCAACAATCAGCTGGCTTCTTCCGCCTCATCAGCTTGTTAGCACCGGGGATGGGGCTAGTCGGTACGCTTCTGGGGATGACGGGCGTATTGAAGTCGCTCGAAGACATGGCCTTGACCGGACACAGTTTGAGCGCAGCGGTCGTAGCGACACTGTATGGCGCGCTCTTGGCGAACTTGTTCGCGCTACCATGCTACTACCGCCTGATGGATCTGTACGACCGGGAAATGTTTGAAAAGCGTCTTTTTATCGAAGGGTGTATCGGTCTCCAACGCATGGAGACACCACGCTTGTTGTTTGAAAAGCTCAACTCATTCTTGCCAGGTGACCAAAAGCTGGTGCTGATTAAAGAAGCAGGCAGCATGAAGGGCACGATTGAAAGGCAGGACCGCTATGCATGACGAACGGTTATACGACGAAAAAGAGCTAGAGAAAAGCTGGCTGCTCAGTTACAGTGACCTGATTACGCTGTTGTTCGTGATCGTGATTATTATCGCGGCGACGCAGACGAAGAGCATTCAGGCACAAAAAGAAGAGGTGCAAAAGGAAAAAGCGAGCTTGGAGCAGGTGCATGAGAGTCTCGACCTGCTCAACCTGCAAAAGCTGGAGCTGCAGCGAGAGGTCTACCAATTGGAGGCTCGCCAGAAGGAGCTCAAAGGCGAAAAAGAAGAAGAAGGCTCCGAGGACACCGTAAACGTGCCGAAGCCACCAATGGGCTTGACTGACTCGAGTGAGCGCGATATGGAGACGGTACGCAACCAGCTATCCTCCGCTTTGGCTGAACTGAATCTCGACTACGAGGAGACCGAAGAAGGCCTGCGTATCCGTTTGCCGGAAACGATCTTGTTTACGAGTGGTTCGGCAGACCTACAGGCCCAAGGCAAGCAAGTCGTCGGAACGGTAGCAGGGGTTTTGAAGCGCTTTGAGCACAAGGTGCGAATCGAGGGTTATACAGATGATGTGCCGATATCTCGCAGTTCCTACCAATCCAACTGGGAGCTATCCTCGGCGCGCGCGATCTCTGTCATGCGTGAAATGGTCGATGCTCACTCCTTACCAGCGTCTCGCTTTACAGTGGCAGGCTTGGGCGAATACAAGCCGCTTGTGGACAACTCCAACGCGGAGAACCGTGCGAAGAACCGCCGGGTAGAGATCGTGATTTTGGGGGAAAAAGAATAATTCATTATTTTCAGATAAAAGCAGGATTTTTATATGCAGGATAGAACTATATCCCGTATATATGAATCCTGTTTTTTTGCTGCTAGACCCACTTATTCTCCTCATTCGTTCCCCTTACTTTCGTACTAAAGTGGCAGAATATACAGGAAACAGTTATACCCAGCTTGTGCACAAGGTCATGTGGATAATGTGGATAACTCTGTGGAGAACGCAAAAAATCCGTGATTTTCATGTGGACATTACTGGGGACAAAATGGGCAGATAGAGAGACACAAGGGGGATTTCGAAATGCGTATCGGGACAAATTGGTTCAAATCGCTCGCGTTGGTCGTCGGTGTGGGGGTACTCCTCGCTGGCTGTGGATCGGGTGGTCAGCAAACGTCTGGCAGTGGCGGTTCGGGTGACAAGGTGTACGTAGTCGGTACAGATGCGGCATATCCACCGTTCCAAATGCTTGAGGCTGACAAGATTAGTGGCCATGACATCGATGTAATGAACGCGATCGCGGAAGCTGGCGGATTCAAGATCGAGTGGAAAAACACCGGGTGGGACCCGCTTTTTGATGGATTGGACAAAGGGACGGTTGATATTGGGATCTCGTCCATCACGATCACGGAGAAGCGCAAGGAGAAATACGATTTTTCGGACTCATACTTTGAAGCGAATCAACTCATTCTGGTAGCGGAAGATTCTCCAGTGACGAAGCTGGCAGATTTGAAAGGCAAGAAGATCGGGGTTCAAGCTGCGACTACGGGTGAAGAAGTGGTCAAAAAGGCGTTTGGAGATACGTACGAAGGCTTGAAAGGTTATGATGACATGCCATCCTCCGTCGATGACTTCTTTAATGGTCGGGTCGATGCAGTGATTGGCGACAATGGCGTTTTGTCATATTACGTGAATAAAGTAAAAGACAAGAAGTTTAAGCTGATTAAAGATGATTCCTTTGAAAAGGAATTTTACGGAATTATCGTGAAAAAGGGCAATGCCGATGCGATGAACAAAATCAACGACGGATTGAAAAAGATAAAAGAAAATGGAAAGCTGCAGGAAATTTACACCCAGTACTTTGGCAATAAGTAGGCAGCAAAATGGCCGGGTGCGTCCCTACGACGTAGCCGGCGTTTGTTCGCAACTTGGATTGCTGACATGAAGAAGGGAGGATTAGCCATTGGACTGGAGTGTCATCTACGACTACCGTGAATTGTTTATCCGAGGCATTATTAATACGATTTTACTAACAGCAGTGGCTACGGTTTGCGGAACATTTTTGGGGTTGTTCATCAGCTTGGGCAAAATGTCCTCCAAGAGAATCTTGCGTTGGACCTGTTCGATTTACGTAGAGCTGTTTCGGGGAACTCCGATGCTGGTCCAAATTTTGCTGATTCATTTTGCGGTGATTCCGTCGATTTGGGGTATTCTGTATCCGGGAGCGAGCAGCCCGGAAGCAATTTATTCAGGTTTCGTCGCGCTTTCACTCAATGCAGCTGCTTATATGGCGGAAATCTTTCGGGCTGGCATCCAATCCATTGATCCGGGACAGATGGAAGCGGCACGATCACTTGGCATGAACAAGGGCCTTGCGATGCGCCAAATTATCCTTCCGCAAGCGTTTACACGAATGCTGCCCGCAATCGGAAATGAGTTTATTGCTCTCTTAAAGGATTCGTCTCTTCTGGCAGTAATCGCGACACCGGAATTAAACTACGCAGCCATGAACGTAGCGAAAAGTACATTTGAGCGCTACCCCCCGTATTTAACAGAAGCGGCGGTTTACCTGGTACTTACGTTGTTCTTGTCCCGTGTAGTCGTGCGAGGACTTGAGAAAAAATATTCCACACGGTAATGAGCGTGTAGAATGATTCGCCTGAATTGGGGGAAGCTAGACTTGATTTTATTTTCACAAAAGAAAGGGTTGTGCTGTTTCATGCAAGGCAAAGTAAAATGGTTTAATGCAGAAAAAGGGTTTGGATTTATTGAACGAGAAGACGGTGATGACGTATTCGTCCATTTTTCGGCGATTCAGTCGGAAGGGTTTCGTTCGTTAGATGAGGGACAGGCTGTAGAATTCGACATTGTAGAAGGGGACCGCGGTCCACAAGCGGCGAACGTCGTGAAGTTATAAACGAAACAATAGCAAAATCCCCCTGGTTCCTTGAGTAGGACAGGGGGATTCGTTTTTTCAACTTTTCAACGCGTTTAACTGATCATTTTTTGAATGTGTAGGGAGCGCTGCAGTCTCAGGTCAATAAAATCATTACCTCTACGAACGAGAGGGCGCATAGGCTCATCTGTATGAATCATAATGATTTCGACGTGGTCGCCATTACTCAAAAGCGCATGGGAGCCGACGTAAAGCAAGATAATGTAATGAATAAAACGAGATACAATCATCGGATTTAACTGGCCTGAACAAGCTAGCTCCCACAGAACATTCGCTGCTTCAAAGGGAGAGGTTCCCTTCCGATACACGCGATCTGCGCATATCGCATCAAATACGTCTGCGACACTGATGATTTGGCATTCAAAAGGGATGCCATCTTTTTTTCGTCCGAGGGGATATCCACTTCCATCCCAACGTTCGTGGTGCATGAGAGCGCATTGTGCCAGCAAATTGTCGGCATCGTCCATGGTGCGCAGGAGCTCGTAGCCATATACGGTATGTTTTTTCATAATCGTATACTCTTCGTCTGTCAGGCGTCCTGGTTTGGACAGCAGCTCATCGGGAATTTTCATCTTGCCGACGTCATGGAGAAGACCTGCAAGGCCTAAAAAATGAACATCACGTTGCGGCAATCCTATGATTTTTCCGATTAAAGCTGCCACGATACCTACATGCAGAGAGTGGCGATACGTATAACCTTCTGTTCCTTCACTCAAATAAATGAAGCGCAGAAATCTCATGTGATGAAGAACTTGATCGAGCATAGGATGAACAGCATCGCTAAATTGTTGCAGTCGGGGGGTATCCCCATTTGCGAGCTGGTTAAATAAATACTCGGTTTTTTGTACGGCCATCATATAGGCCTTTGCAGCCTCTGTCTCACTCCAATGAAGGAGCGGAAAAGGCATTTCGGGTGCTTCCGAGTCAGTAGTAACGTGTACGGCTTCCACCTGATGAGCCTCTAGCAGTCGTATATCACTTAGGTGAAGGCTTGCACCAGCGGGTAGTAAAAGCAGACCGTACTCATTGTAGACGTCTTGAGCGAGCGTTGTTCCGATAAGTGAATGGGAAGGTTTAACCTCGGCCATGAGGATTCCTCCAGTGCGATGACGACCGCGATATAGGATTGGATGACTACCTGTCCTATTATAGCATAGGGAATCTAGTAAGTATTGGTAAAATAATGTCGGATATTGATGGTTTGTAAAAGATTTGCAAAGATTTTTTTAAGCTGAGTGGAAGGATTATTTACAGAAGTGGCGAATACGTATGTATAGACGGAAGGAGGTTGGAACCATGAAATTTAACATTCGTGGAGAAAACATTCAAGTCACCGCTGCACTTAGAGAATATGTCGAAAAGAAAGTCGGCCGTCTGGAAAAATATTTTGAAACTCCACAGCCTACAGAAGTACAAGTCACCATGCATGTACATCGCGGAGAAGGCACTATCGAGGTAACTATCCCACTGAGTGGGGTCATTATCCGAGCGGAGGAAACACACGAAGATATGTATGCTGCTATCGATCTGATAGTAGAAAAGCTGGAACGTCAGATTCGGAAACACAAAACGAAGCTGATGAGGAAGCTTCGGGTTGATTCGACAGGAAGAATCGCACAGCGTGAGAGTCAGCCAGTAGCAGTCATGATCCCGGATGTGGATGAGGATGATATCGACATAGACATCGATATTGTTCGAACCAAACGCTTCGATCTGAAGCCGATGGATGCACAGGAAGCGGTCATGCAGATGGATATGCTGGGACACAGCTTCTTCGTTTTCCAAAACAGTGACACCAATGACGTCAGTGTGGTGTATCGCCGCAATGATGGGCGTTACGGATTGATTGAACCAAAATAACGAAACTTTACACATTCTCATTCGTATAAGACTAGGGAGTTGCTATTGGCAACTCCCTTTACTTGTGTAGAGGATGCTCTATTTGATAAAATATCTTTTTAGAAAGTATTATTTTCGTAGAATCGGTATCCTTTTTTATTATCTGGACTCATGCCGGCTTGTGCATTTTGTTTGGCAGTATATGGAAGGGGTGTCCTCATGTTAGGACTCGTTAAAAAGATATTCGGCGATAGCAATGAACGTGAAGTAAAGAAAATGTTTAAGCGCGTAGAAAGTATCAATGCGCTGGAACCAACGATTAAGGCACTCTCGGATGACCAACTGCGGGAGAAGACAGCTGAGTTTAAGGCTCGCTTGGCAAATGGAGAAGAACTGGACAAAATCTTGAATGAAGCGTTTGCCGTTGTACGTGAAGCATCGATCCGTGTTCTGGGCATGCGTCACTTCGACGTCCAGATGATTGGTGGTATGGTTCTTCAGGAAGGCCGTATCTCCGAGATGAAGACGGGTGAAGGTAAAACGCTGGTTGCGACACTGGCGACATACCTGAATGCCTTGATGGGCAAAGGCGTCCACGTCGTTACCGTGAACGAATACTTGGCTGAGCGTGACTCGACCATCATGGGTAGGCTGTATAACTTCCTCGGACTGACAGTCGGTTTGAACAAGAATGGACTGAGCCCTGAAGAAAAACGCGAAGCATACGCGTGTGACATTACGTATGGTACGAACAACGAGTTTGGTTTCGATTACCTGCGTGACAATATGGTTTTGTACAAGGAACAAATGGTACAACGTCCGCTCTTCTTCGCTATCATTGACGAGGTGGACAGCATTTTGATTGACGAAGCACGTACGCCGTTGATCATCTCCGGTTCTGCTAACAAATCGACAGAGCTGTACTACATCTGCTCGCATTTTGTGAAGCGCCTGGAAGAAGAAAAGGATTTCACCATCGATGAGAAGCTGAAAATCGTCAATCTCTCAGATGAAGGTGTAAGCAAGGTTGAACAGGCATTCAACATCGACAACCTGTACGATACGGCACATATCACGTTGAACCACCACATTACGGCGGCGTTGAAAGCACAAGTGCTATTCAAGCGCGATGTCGATTATGTGGTACAGGAAGGCGAAGTTGTGATCGTTGACGAGTTCACCGGCCGTCTGATGGTTGGACGTCGTTACAGTGATGGCTTGCATCAAGCCATTGAAGCCAAAGAAGGTCTGCGTGTCCAAAGCGAGAGCATGACACTGGCGACCATTACCTTGCAAAACTACTTCCGTATGTACGAGAAGCTGGCGGGTATGACAGGTACAGCGAAGACGGAAGAAGAAGAGTTCAAAAAGATTTACGGTCTCGACGTTGTGGTTATTCCAACGAATAAACCCGTACAGCGTGTCGATTCACCTGACCTTGTTTTCAAAACAGAGGCAGCTAAATATCGTGCAGTTGTAAACGACATTGTCGAGCGACACAAAAAGGGCCAGCCGATCCTGGTAGGTACCATCTCTATCGAAAACTCGGAGCGCTTGTCCCAAATGCTGAAGCAAAAAGGCGTACCGCATAACGTATTGAACGCGAAGCAGCATGAGCGCGAGGCGGAAATCGTTGCACGTGCAGGTGTGTACGGAGCGGTTACCATTGCGACAAACATGGCGGGTCGTGGTACGGACATTCAGCTCGGCGAAGGTGTTGCGGATATAGGCGGTCTCCATATTATCGGTACAGAACGTCACGAGAGCCGTCGGATTGACAATCAGCTGCGCGGTCGTGCCGGTCGTCAGGGGGACCCGGGTTCATCCCAGTTCTTCCTCTCGATGCAAGATGAGCTGATGCGTCGTTTCGGTGCGGACAATATCATGAATATGATGGATCGCCTGGGTATGGAAGAGGATATGCCGATCGAGAGCCGCCTGGTTACTCGTGCGGTAGAATCCGCGCAGAAGCGTGTAGAGGGATCGAACTTCGATGCACGTAAAGGCGTTCTCCAGTACGACGACGTGATGAATCAGCAGCGTCTGGTTGTCTACAAACAGCGTAAAGACATCCTGGAACAGGAAAATCTCAGCGATGTTGCTTTGAATATGATCTACGCAGTGATGGAGCGTGCAGTGTCTCTGCATTGTCCAAAAGAAGAGGTACCAGAGGATTGGGATCTGCAAGCATTGGCCGATGCTGCCAATAATGGGTTCCTCCATGAAGAAACGATTACAGCTAAAATGCTGAAAGGCATGGAAGCAGAAGAAATTCTCGAGCTGTTAAAAGCAGAAGTTGATAAGCAGTACAAACAGCGTGAAGAAGAAATCGGCGAATCGATTCGCGAGTTTGAAAAAGTCGTCATTCTGCGTGCTGTCGACAGCAAGTGGATGGATCACATCGATGCGATGGATCAGTTGCGTCAAGGTATTCACCTTCGCGCTTACGCACAAAACGACCCGCTTCGTGAGTACCAGTTCGAAGGATACGAAATGTATCAAGGTATGCTGGCTGCTGTTCAGGAAGAAGTCGCTATGTATATCATGAAAGCCGAAGTCAGCCAAAACCTGGAGCGTCAGGATGTCATTCGCGGTCAAGGAATCGACCCGGACAACTTGCAAACATCCGGTCCATCTGATCGTCCAGATCCGGAGACCTCCGGTGATGCTGATCCGAAAAACCGTGCACAGCGTCGCGCTCAGGAGCAGGAACGCAAACGTCAAAATAAGAAACAATAAGCAAGAACAGAACATTCTTCTCGTATCGGCAAATTCGGTACGAGGGGAATGTTTTTTTCTTGCCCATTCCTAATGCCTTGACAGTATTCGTCCTCATCTATTCTTCCTCGTCTGATATTAACGATCTATTTGTCTAACACTGGTAGATGTGATCGAACGATTCAAGTGGTAATTATCTGAAAAATAAATAGAATCGTAAGTACAACACTTTTACCAAAAATTCACGAAGACGGGGGAATGAACAAATGAGAACGTCAGTGAACGTGATGGGGATACAAACGAAGAATATTATGGAGCGCATTTCCGTTACTTTAAAAGCAGTGCTAAAGACAGGAAAAGAAAATAAAAAAGTACAACTGATTGAAAAGGAGGAGGGATTTGAATTACCGAGAGTCATCTCAGCGCAAGATCCGGTCTTTGAGGACAAGCGACTGATAGAGGAAATTCCGGAGCCGAATTGGAATGAGGCCTTGATTGCACCGCCGAATGGAATGGTGGATCGGACGCGTGAAAGTCCGCTAGCCAAAAAATATCGAAAAACACACAACTGGAAGCGACAAGCCCTCATCAAGAAAGCCTACCAGCTGAAAACAAGCCAAGCTCGGCGTACGCATCTCTATTTGGTTACCGCACCGCAGGCGGAAAATAAACAACCACATGAAATCCGAGACCTCAGATCCTCGCCATCACCACCGGTGGCAACGTGACAAAGTGTAGCGGCGAAGTCCCTTTTCTAAACGTGACAAGCTGCCGTATTTGCGCATCTGGCAAATTACGTTACAATAAAACATAGCTTACGTAAAGAGAAGGTGATTCGCAACATGGCATTAATCGATATTGCGGACATCAAACAAGAGATGTCTAGCATGGCTAAGCGTTTAGCGGATATTAGGGGGTCTCTTTGACCTCCCAGTAAAACAGGAACGAATCGGTGAACTGGAAGAGCGCATGCTGGCACCCGATTTTTGGGATGACAATGATGCAGCGCAGAAGACAATCAGTGAACTGAATGCAATCAAAAGCCTGGTAGAGACGATGACCAAGCTGGATTCTCAGTACGAGGATCTCCAGGTAATGCTGGAGCTCGTTATCGAAGAAGGGGATACGTCCCTCATTCCAGATTTGTATGACAGTACGCAGGAGCTGCGGAAGTCATTTGAGAGCTTTGAGCTGGAATTGCTTTTGAGTGATGAATACGACAAAAACAACGCCATTCTGGAGCTGCATCCGGGAGCGGGTGGTACAGAGTCCCAGGATTGGGCGTCCATGCTTCTACGTATGTATACACGTTGGGGGGATGCCAAGGGCTTCAAGGTTGAAACATTGGACTATTTGCCTGGGGATGAAGCCGGTGTAAAAAGTGTTACTCTGCTCATTAAGGGCTACAATGCGTATGGCTACCTCAAATCAGAAAAAGGGGTTCATCGTCTTGTGCGGATATCTCCGTTTGATGCCTCTGGACGTCGTCACACATCGTTTGTGTCTTGCAACGTCCTGCCGGAGATCGAAGACGATAATGCGGTAGACATACGTACAGAAGACCTGAAAATCGATACGTATCGTTCCAGTGGTGCGGGTGGTCAGCATATCAACACGACTGACTCCGCTGTACGGATTACTCACTTGCCTTCTGGAATTGTGGTGACGTGTCAAACAGAACGCTCCCAGATTAAAAACCGGGAGCGTGCGATGAAGATGCTGACGGCACGACTGTTTGAGAAAAAACGGGAAGAACAAGAGAAAACGTTGGCCGCGATTCAAGGTGAACAAAAAGATATTGCATGGGGCAGCCAAATTCGTTCCTATGTCTTCCACCCATACAGTCTGGTAAAAGACCACCGGACGAATATGGAGGTAGGAAACGTTCAAGCAGTCATGGATGGTGATATTGATTCGTTTATCGATGCCTATCTGCGCGCGCAGATTAATCGTTAAACGAAACAGAAGGCTTCAAGGCTTTTGGTATGGAAATCGATACGGTGGTTCCTTTGCCGACATCGCTTGCGATGTTGATTGTACCGCCGTGATCGCGAATAATTTTTGTGCTTACCATTAACCCCAGGCCAGTTCCTGTTTCTTTTGTACTATAAAAAAGCTCTCCTAATCGGGGAAGTAGCTCGGCAGGGATGCCTTGTCCTTGATCGCTGATTCGGATGACAACATCGGAAGAGCGCTCTACAACCTTGATTGTGAGATTTCCACCTAACGGCATGGCTTCCATGCCGTTTTTTATAATGTTTATGAAGACTTGCTTGATTTGATATTCCTCACACAATATGAGGGACGTAACTTGCGGAAAATCAGTAAGAATGGATACATTTTTTAGAAGTGCTTGTGGTTCCAAAAGCTTAATGACAGACGAAAGCAATGGCAAAAGGCCGTTGGGAGCAAATCGCAACGCTTGCGGCTTGGCCATAATCAAAAGCTCACTGGTAATCGAAGTGATCCGCTCGATTTCCGATCGCATAATTTGCAAGTATTGCTGATTGGCGAACTCGTCCCCTTCCATGAGTTGAATAAACCCTTTCAAAGCCGTAAGTGGATTGCGAATTTCATGGGCGATTCCTGCGGCAAGCTCCCCTAGAACAGACAGCTTGTCAGAGTAACGAAGCAATTCCTCTGATTGCCGACGTTCTGTAATATCACGTGCTACAAAAACCGTGCTGAGAATATTACCGTTCGAACAAATGTCAGGTGTTCCTTTCACATCGAACAGCAACATTCTACCGTCTGGGTGCAGGTAATGGTACTCGGCGTCGAGTGTGATCTTCTGCTTCATCATTCGAGCAAAATCGCTCTTGGCGTTGGTTACTTGCTCAGGATGAATCAAGATCGAAAAATGCTGGTTGATCACTTGATCAATCGTGAGACCAGTAACCGCCTGAACAGAAGGGGAAGCGTAGGTAATAATTCCATCCACATTTACAATAAAAATCAAATCCATAATGTTTTCGGAGATTAGCCGAAAGTTCTCTTGCATCTGGTGAAGAGCCTCTTCCATTTTCTTTTGCTGCGTGACGTTTTTTGCAATGGAATAGCGACTGATGATTTCGCCGTTTTGAAAAATGGGAAAGCTGGAAGCGATAATTTCCACAACCTGCCCGCTTTTATGGAGCAACTGATAATGCTTATTTTTTCTGATTCCTGTAGAAAGGATTTGTTGTTGTTTCTTACTGTCGAGACCTTCTGTAGAAGCGAGAATTTCCCAAATTTTCATCCGCAGCAATTCTTGAGAGGTATATCCTACCAATGCTTCACCAGCAGCGTTTACTCCTGTGAATCTGCCCTGCATGTCGAACATGAAAACAGCGTCAGGATTGTTGTGGAAGAGAGATGTATATAACTGTATCTGCGTGCCCATACCTATCCGCCTCTCTGTTGCTACTTGCTACCTTTGAATCGTTCGCTGTAGAAAGGAAAAATCCTACCAGACCAAAGTCCGTATTCATAATTATGTTATACTTCATGAAAGAACAAGGTCATGAAAAAGGAGAGAAACCGTCCATGTTATATGCCGCATTTTTGCCAATCGTCAATCAAGAGCTGAATGCTCAAGTAAGACCTGCGCATCTTACGTATATCAATGATTTGTACAAGCAGGGAAAAGTGTTCATGGCAGGACCCTTCACAGATAAGCTTGGCGGATTGGTTATTTACAAAGCGGATTCTCTGGAAGAAGCTCGAAAATTGGCTGAAGCTGATCCAGTTGTCGTGGAAGGCGCACGGACGTTGGAGCTACGTGAATGGAGCCCGTTAGAGTTTCCTTTATCCTAAATGGCTATAGCAAGAATGAGAAGTGGTAGTCGGAGGCATACTTAGCGAAGAAATCCGAAAAAAGGAGGGAACAGCCTTGAAACGCATTCCACTCGTTTTAACAGCGGCTGTACTCGCATTCTCGCTAAGTGCCTGTGGTACCAGCAAGCAAACACAGCCACCAGCACAACAACCAGCAACAGAAACGCCGGCAGCTGAAAAACCAGCAACAGAAACACCTTCGACGACGCCATCTGGCAGCTATGATGCAGCAACTGCAGAAACTATGTTCAAAAATACCTGTGCAGGCTGCCACGGACAGACGTTGGAAGGGGCAGTTGGACCGAACCTGCAAAAGATCGGTAGTCAGTTGAACAAGGAGCAGATTCTGGGCATTTTGGAAAAAGGAAAAGGATCAATGCCTCCGGGTCTCGTCAAAGGAAAAGATGCAGAAAACATCGCTGCATGGTTAGCGGACAAAAAGTAAACAGGGCAACAAACCAGCGCTCGAGCAATCGGGCGCTTTTTTCTTTGGACGTAAAAAAGTTTTTCTGTTGTATTCTATGTGGATTTTTATTATTATTCATGTATAAAAATACAGAATGGAATAAAGGGGAGAGAGCATGGTTCGGGTCGGGATTGTTGGAGCAACGGGGTATGGTGGCGCGGAGTTGATCCGTCTTTTGGCTGGGCATCCGCATGTTGAGATTGCCAATTTATATTCAAGTTCATCAGAAGGAGAGAGCTTGGAAAAATCGTTTCCACATGCAGCGGGGCTCGGGTTGCCCACATTATCACCAATTGATGCAGACAGCATGAGCGGTGTGAACGATTTGATCTTCCTTGCTACGCCTGCGGGAGTAAGTAGCGGGCTGAGTCCAAAGCTGGTCGAAAAAGGCGTAAAGGTCATTGATTTATCCGGGGATTTTCGTCTGGAAAATGGTGCGGTTTACGAAAAGTGGTACAAACATGAGCCGGCCCCTTCCCAATGGGTAGAAACAGCCGTTTACGGTTTAACCGAGTGGAATCAAGAGAAAGTGGCGGGTGCCAGTCTCATAGCAAATCCAGGCTGCTATCCAACTGCTACGCTCCTCGCCCTGCTTCCGCTGGTGAAGACAGGCTGGGTGCAACCTAACAGTTGGATCATCGATGCCAAATCAGGTGTGTCCGGCGCTGGACGTGGAGTATCGCTCGGTGTTCATTACAGCGAGATTAATGAAAGCATTCATGCCTATAAAGTTGCGAGTCATCAGCATACACCAGAGATTGAACAGGAGCTGCAAAAACAAAGCGGGGAAGAGACACTTGTTCAATTTACGCCGCATCTGGTGCCGATGACCCGAGGGATTTTAGTCACGGCTTATGGACAACTAACGACTGATGTCACACAAGCACAAATCCAGGAGCTATACGAAGCTGCTTATGCGGATAAGCCTTTTGTGCGTGTACGTCTTGCAGGCAGTCATCCACATACAAAAGAAGTCTATGGCTCTAATTACTGCGATATCGCTATTCATGTTGATCAGCGCACGAAGCGTGTTATCTTGCTGTCGGTAATCGACAATATGATGAAGGGCGCAGCCGGTCAAGCCGTACAAAACATGAATGTCATGTTTGATTTGCCTGAGAAAACGGGCTTGCCGCTTGTACCCGTATACCCGTAGAGGAGGAGAGCAGATGCAAGGAATTGTCGTGATCAAATGTGGCGGAAGCACCATGGATCAGCTACCGGACTCCTTCTTTCAGGCGATTGCTGGACTGCAGGCACAAGGACAAAAGATCGTCATTGTCCATGGGGGCGGACCTGCTATTAACAGTATGCTCGATCAAGTTCAGATTACACCGCAATTTGTCGATGGGCTTCGTGTTACCTGCGAGGACACGCTGCGAGTTGTAGAGATGGTCTTGTGCGGCAGTATCAACAAGGCGCTCGTAAAAAGGCTAACGCAGGCAGGAGCCAAGGCATGGGGAGTTAGTGGCATCGATGGTCAGACTCTTTTGGCAACTAAAACGCCAAAGCCACTCGGGTGGGTAGGAGAAATCAAAAAGGCTGATACGACCATTCCGAAAGCGATTCTTGGGCAGAATTACGTCCCGGTGATCGCACCCCTTTCCGTTAGTGAAGATGGGAAAGAGACATTTAACGTCAATGCTGATGTAGCCGCAGGCGCGATTGCAGCAGCACTCAGCGCCGAAAAACTGATCATGGTGACAGACGTTCCGGGCATCATGCAGTCACAGCCAGATGGAACCAAGGCAGTAGTGCCAGCTACAAGTGCAGAAGGGATACAGGAAATGATTCAGGCAGAGATTATTACTGGTGGAATGATTCCGAAGGTTCAGGCAGCTCTCGACGCTCTCGGACAGGGCGTGGAGCAAGTTGTCATCTGCCGGGGAACCGCTGAAGATCTGCTCGGTGTTTGTGCGGGGCAAACAGTTGGGACAACCGTTCGTATGAATGTTAATTACGTTTAGGTAGGAGGGAAATGAAAATGCATACAACAACAGCGCCTGTGCATCTCATGAATAACTATGCGAGATGGCCAATCAGTTTGGTAAAAGGACAAGGAAACCAGGTGTGGGATGATCAAGGCAAGCAATATCTCGATTTTACGTCAGGAATTGCTGTGACCTCGTTAGGGCATGTCCCGCCAAAAGTAACGGCAAAGCTGCACGAACAGCTCGA
This sequence comes from Brevibacillus brevis, assembly GCF_001039275.2. Classification (NCBI taxonomy): domain Bacteria; kingdom Bacillati; phylum Bacillota; class Bacilli; order Caryophanales; family Paenibacillaceae; genus Brevibacillus; species Brevibacillus brevis. The sequence continues at coordinate 5,783,369 of NZ_CP030117.1, read as the reverse complement.
TACGTTGTGGCATTGCTCGAATCTGGTGCATGTTCCCCAACAAGAGATTTTGGCGGAAAAGCTGAGCCGTCTGTCTGGGCTGGATCAGGCTTTTTTCTGTAACAGTGGAGCGGAGGCGAATGAAGGCTTGATCAAGCTCGCCCGCCGCTATGCACAAAAAGTAAAGGGGACCGACCGTTACGAAATCATCAGCTTTGAACAGTCTTTTCATGGACGGACATTAGCTACCCTGACGGCTACTGGACAGGAAAAGGTGAAGGACGGATTCGCACCATTGCCGCAAGGATTTGTCACCGTTCCTTACAACGACCTCGATGCAGTCAAGTCAGCCATTACAGACAAAACATGCGCGATCATGCTGGAGCTGGTTCAGGGAGAAGGCGGTGTACATCCGGCAGAAGAAGCGTGGGTGAAGTCGCTGCGTGAATTGTGCGATGCGCACGGATTGCTCCTGTTAATCGATGAGATTCAAACTGGGGTTGGTCGCACGGGTACATGGTTTGCCTTCCAGCAATATGACGTGAAGCCAGATGCGATTTCATTGGCAAAAGGCTTGGGAAGTGGGTTCCCGATTGGAGCGGTCGTCGCGACCAAAGAAGTAGCAGAAGCGTTTGCTCCGGGTACGCATGGTACTACTTTTGGAGGGAATCCATTGGCAGCAACTGCTGGAATCGCGACGCTTGCGACGATGGAAGAGGAGCAGACTTTGGATCGGGTAGCCCATATCCATGACGTATTGATCAAAGAGCTAGAGAAGCTCAAGGCAGAGCATCCAGACAAAGTGGTTACGGTTCGGGGAAAAGGATTGCTTCTCGGTGTGGAGCTAACGATTCCTGCTGGTGAGCCGGTTGCGTATGCACGGGAAAAAGGAGTCATTCTGCTGATGGCTGGCCCACAAGTAGTGAGACTCTTGCCATCGTTTGTAACGACCGATGAGGAAGTAAAGCAGGCTATTGCTGTATTAAGCGAGGCACTATCTCAGGTTTAGATGAAAAAGAAAAGAATGCAACGGGTGGAAGTGGCCAAAAAACTCGTTGCATTTTTATAATCTCAAATGTATATTAATACAAAAGGTTGCATAAATTTTCGTTAAGAGCGATTAGGCCGGTGCCCATTGGAGAGGAGTGGCTTTATAGATGAATAGAGAGAAGCAATCGTTAGGAACAGGGTATTTAACGCTGGAGAGCGGCGAGGTTTTTACAGGGAAGCTGTATGGCGCTCCAATTAACGGACTCGGAGAAGTGGTTTTTCATACAGGAATGACGGGATACCAAGAGGTGATGACAGACCCTTCTTTTGCAGGGCAAATCGTTACTTTCACGTATCCCTTGATCGGAAACTACGGGATTAACGAAAAGGATTATGAGGCAGCCAAGCCAGCATTGACAGGGATGATTGTCAGCGAGCTATGCACGGAGCCAAGCCATTACGAATCAAACATGACTTTGGCCCAAGCGGCAGAAGCATTTGGTTTCCCGATCCTTGCAGGGATTGATACGCGAACGATTACAAAGCGCGTTCGTCAAGACGGTACCGTATTCGGTGTCATTTCCGATCAGCCTATGCAGGTAGAGGAAGTTGTGTCCCTACGCTACAAGCACGCCAAGAAATCATTAGTTGCCAATGTATCCAGACAACAAGTGGAGCGGTATCCGGGAACAGGGGAGCATGTCGTCATGATTGACCTCGGCATGAAGCAATCGATTTTGGATGCCCTTCTCGAACAGGGCTGCCGTGTCACGGTCGTTCCTTTTGATACGAGTTTTGCCCAAATCAATACGCTCGCACCAGACGGCTTGTTGTTTTCCAATGGGCCTGGCGATCCGGAGCACTTGCTTGCGTATTGCAGCGAGTGGCGCAAAGCTGTGGAGCAGTACCCGACATTGGGCATTTGTTTGGGGCATCAAGTATTGGCATTGATGTACGGCGGCAAGACAGAAAAGCTCGCATACGGTCACCGCGGCAGCAATCATCCGGTCAAGGATCTGATGACTGGCAAAGTATATATGAGTTCACAAAATCACGGGTACGTGGTCAAGGAAGAGTCTCTGGACAAACGTCAGTTAACGGTTTCCTACCGCAATGTCAATGACGGTTCAGTCGAAGGATTGCGTCACGTCAGTCTGCCTGTTTTCAGTGTGCAGTTCCATCCGGAAGCACATCCGGGCCCTAATGATACATCCCACATTTTCCACCAATTCTTGCAGTCGATGCGCGTAGTAGGAGCGAAGAGATATGGCTAAATTGCCACACATTCATAAAGTATTGGTTATTGGTTCTGGCCCGATCGTCATTGGGCAGGCAGCGGAGTTCGATTATGCAGGTGCACAGGCTTGCCTTTCCCTAAAAGAAGCTGGCGTGCAGGTCGTGCTGGTGAACAACAATCCGGCGACAATCATGACAGATGAACAAGTAGCGGACAAAGTATATCTGGAGCCGCTCACGGTGGAATCCGTGACAGCTATTATCGCAAATGAGCGTCCCGATGGCCTCTTGCCTACGTTAGGCGGCCAAACGGGACTTAATCTTGCTGTTTCGCTGGCAGAAGCGGGCGTGCTGGAAAAGTACAGCGTCCAACTGTTGGGTACGCCGCTGGCTGCCATTCAAAACGGGGAAGACCGTGAGCTGTTCAAGCAATTGATGCAACAAATCGGAGAGCCAGTTCCTGAGAGCGATACAGTCGAATCTGTAGAAGCAGCAATCGAGTTTGCGAACGCGATAGGCTATCCCGTTATTGTCCGTCCTGCTTATACACTCGGTGGAGCAGGTGGCGGGATCGCGGGGGATGAAGCGTCCTTGCGAAAGGTTGCAGCCGGTGGCATTGCAGCTAGCCCAATCGGTCAGGTACTGATTGAGCGCAGTGTAAAAGGCTGGAAAGAGATTGAATACGAGGTCATGCGGGACGCAAATGATACCTGCATCATCGTGTGCAATATGGAAAATTTGGACCCAGTAGGTATTCATACGGGAGACAGTATTGTCGTCGCACCCTCTCAGACGCTGACAGATCGCCAGTACCAAATGCTGCGCAGCGTATCAACGAAAGTGATTCGTTCGCTTGGGGTAGTAGGCGGTTGCAATATTCAATTTGCGCTTGATCCGAATTCCGATCGGTATGTGCTGATCGAAGTAAATCCTCGTGTAAGCCGTTCGAGTGCGTTGGCGTCCAAAGCAACTGGGTATCCAATCGCGCGGATCGCCGCCAAGCTCGCATTAGGCTACGGACTGGATGAGGTACTCAATCCAATCACGGGATACACGTACGCTAGCTTTGAACCAGCGTTGGACTACATCGTTGTCAAAATCCCGCGTTTTCCGTTTGACAAATTCCCACTGGCAGACCGGAAGCTGGGGACGCAAATGAAAGCGACTGGCGAGGTCATGTCGATCGCTCGCAATCTGGAAGCAGGACTTTTGAAGGCAGTTCGTTCCCTGGAACAGGGTTGCACACATTTGACTCGACCAGAGCTGGCATCATGGACACGTGAGGAGCTTGCACATTCCTTGCAGGAAGCGACTGATATCAGACTGTTTGTTTTTGCCGAGGCGATCCGCAAAGGCTTTACAGAAAGTGAGCTGCACAGTCTGACTGGTGTCGATCCGTTTTTCTTGCGGAGCTTGCGTAAAATCGTGGACTTGGAAGTAGAGCTGTCTTGCCACGACAGGACAACACTGGCCCCAGAGCTGTTGCTGGAAGCAAAGCGTCGCGGGTTTGCTGATGAAACCATCGCTTCACTGGTAGGTGCTACACCTGCCGAAATCAAATCATTGCGTCAAGAATCGGGCATTACGCCTACTTATAAAATCGTGGACACGTGTGCAGCAGAATTTGATGCCCAAACCCCTTACTACTATTCAGATTGGCAAGGAATAGATGAGGTGGAGTCATTGTCTGGCCGCAAAGTACTGGTACTTGGCTCAGGTCCCATTCGCATCGGTCAGGGTATCGAGTTTGACTACTGCTCTGTGCATGCAGCCAAAGCGCTTCAGTCAAGTGGGATTGCGGCAGTTGTTGTGAACAACAACCCAGAGACGGTCAGCACTGACTATGAAACTGCCGACCATCTTTATTTTGAACCGCTTCACGTAGAAGACGTGCTGCATATCGCAGAACGCGAACAGGTTGAGGGCGTCATGGTTCAGTTCGGCGGTCAAACCGCGATCAATCTGGCAGCCAAGCTGGAGCATGCGGGGCTGAAAGTAATGGGTACGTCGCTTACAGCTATCGAACGCGCGGAGGATCGCGAGCTGTTCTACACCATGCTGCGAAAGCTGGATATTCCGCATATCCCCGGTAAAGGAGTATCGTCTTTGGAGGATGCGACCGCAATAGCGGAGGAAATCGGCTTCCCAGTTTTGATGCGGCCTTCGTACGTCATTGGCGGGCAAGGTATGGTAGTAGTCCACAATATCGACGAACTGCAAGCAACCATTCAAGACTGGTTGAACCATCCGGACATGAGCATGTTTTTCCCACTCCTCGTGGATAAATACGTTCCAGGCAAGGAAGCAGAAGTAGATGCGGTATGCGACGGACAATCTGTCATTATCCCAGGGATTTTCCAGCATGTGGAGAGAGCGGGCATCCACTCAGGCGACAGTGTAGCCTTGTTCCCGGCTCCTCAGCTGACGGATGACATCAAGCACAAAATCGCGAGCTATACAGAAGCAATCGCGAGGGAAATGGAAGCGGTCGGGTTAATCAATATCCAGTTCGTCATTGATGGCGAAACAGTTTATGTACTGGAAGTAAATCCTCGTGCTTCACGGACAGTACCGATTACGAGCAAAGTGACTGGCATCCCGATGGTTCAATTGGCGGTTCGCGCACAATTGGGTGAAAAGCTGTCGGAGATGGGCTACGGCACAGGGCTTTTGCCAGAGATTCCGTTTGCAGTCGTCAAAGCGCCAGTTTTCTCCACGATCAAGCTGAACGGTGTAGACCCGGTACTAGGTCCAGAGATGAAATCGACAGGCGAAGTTCTCGGCTTGGGGCATTCTTTCGAAGAGGCAGCAGGCAAAGCCTTTGCTTTCAAGGACAATTTGTACGGCGACTGGCAAAAAGGTCAGTTGGTCATGATTTCTCTGGCAGATGGAGATAAGCAGGACGGCATAAGAGAGTCGATTCGACAAATTCAAGCAGATGGTGCCAATCTGGCGGCAACTCCGGGAACGGCCGAGTGGCTTGCAGCCGATGGAATTGTCGTGAAGCATGTCGTGGCAGATGAAGAGGCGTGGATCGAGCTGTTGCAAAAGGAAGAAGCGGCCTTCGCACTTGTAACTGCGACGAAAGGCAATCGTCAGGGCCGGACAGGATTTGCTCTGCGAAGTCGTATGGTACAACAAGGTGTGCCGTTGTTCTCCGCTGTCGATACGTTCGAGTTATACGTGAAGTCTATTATGAAGAAAAGAGGTGGCTCGCATGCAGCCAGTGAAGATATTGGAACACTTTCAAAACTTGCCGTTACAAAAGCATAAAGGGAAAGATTTCCTGCGCGTCGATGAATTCAACGGGGAAGAATTGATGGAGCTGCTCCATCTGTCTGCTCACGTCAAGCAATTGCAAAAGCTGGGACAGCCATTCCAGCCTTTGCAAGGCAAGACGTTAGGGATGATCTTTGACAAGGCTTCGACCCGCACGCGCGTCTCCTTTGAAGTAGGGATGCATCAGTTGGGTGGCCTAGGGATGTTCATGAGCGGAAAAGAGCTACAGCTCGGACGCGGGGAACCGATCAGCGACACAGCGAAAGTTCTCTCTCGGTACGTGGATGCCATCATGATTCGCACCTTTTCCCACTCTTATGTAGAAGAGCTTGCTCTGCACGCGTCGATCCCTATTATCAATGGTTTGACCGATCTGTACCATCCGTGTCAGGCGTTGGCTGATCTGCTGACAATCTGGGAGCATAAAGGCAAGCTGAAAGGAGTCAAGCTCGCCTATGTAGGAGACGGAAACAACGTGGCGAACTCACTGGTGCTGGGCGCAGCTCTGCTAGGTTTGGACGTGCGGGTGGCGACTCCGGCAGGCTATGAAATGGATGCAACAATTGTCGCAAAGGCTACAGAATACGCGAATCAAAGCGGTGGAAAAATGATGGTAACCACTGATCCGATAGAGGCTGTCATGGGGGCAGATGCTGTATACACGGACGTTTGGACTAGTATGGGTTTTGAAGAAGAAAATGAGGTACGATTGAAAGCATTTGCCGACTATCAAGTGAACGAAAAACTGGTAGCAGCGGCAGATCGTGATTATCTCTTCTTGCACTGCTTGCCAGCACATCGTGGGGAAGAAGTGACAACCGGGGTCATCGACGGATCTCGCTCTGTCATTTTTGATCAGGCTGAAAATAGATTGCACGCACAAAAGGCGATATTGGCGGCGCTGGTGTGAACATAGTTCTAGTTAAATAGAACTAGCCGTAATTAAATCGAATAGACTATGAATCTATGATTGCCGAATTTTGTCACTTATGTGTAAAATAAAGGTAGGAAAGAAGCAAGGAAGTACGGACTGTATCTGGTCGCTTGGTCCGTATGGAGCCAGTAGCGAATCCAACCTTTTCCGTAATGGAAAAGGAAAGGGAGCAGGGGCTGTACTTGGTCGCTTGGCCTCTGCATCACGGACAGTAGCGAAGCCAGCTTTCTCCACTATGCCTGAAGGGGGGAAAAGAAAATGAAAAAATGGTTCGCGGCAATTATGATGGTGGTAGCAATCGTAGCAGCTACTTCTGCAAACTTCCATATTGGATAATAAGCGTATTGGAGAAACAAACACCGCTTGGCTGAGTGGTGTTTTTTCTTCAAGCTTGGAGGAAACAACATGCTATTGGATGTAATTGCCCTATCTTTTCTCGTAGCATTGCTGCGAGGGGGGAGAATCAAGGAATTCCCTAAATTCAATCAAATAAAACTTCTTATCGTTACCATATTGCTGCAGGCTTGTGCAGTCTTCTTCCCTACGATCGGTGGCCTTTTCATATCGATCGCGTATGTGTTTATTTTGGCTTTCCTCGTTTTTAATCGAGAATTTGAAGATATGCGGATATTTTTAATCGGCTGGTTTCTGAATGCGATTGCAATTTGGTCTAACAATGGAAAAATGCCAATTGATTTAGTCCAAGCAGCAAAGCTTCCTTATGATTTGGAACCAGTGATTAACGGAACCAATTTCAAGCATAGTGTATTGACGGAAAGTTCAAATTTCCCATTTTTGACGGATGTCATCTACATGCCATCTATCATTCCTCGGATTATTAGCATCGGCGATATTTTTATTATGTTAGGCGCCTTTTTACTTGTTCAGCGATTGATGAATAAACCTATTTCATTACTACAACTTCGCGAAGGTAAAAGTTATGCGACAAAAAACTAATTATGCGGTTTGGATAAAGGGGATTGTTGTACAGATTGGATTTGTCATTGCAGCAATCTATATTTTTTACACATCTTCATCTGAATGGGCTGTTCGTGAGCATTGGGGGGTATTATCTACCTATACCCTCCTGACCATTTTTTCCTGTTTTGCTCCCGTGCGTATATCGAATACGATTTTAACAGTGAACAATGCTGTAATCTTTTCGGGTATCTTGTTGTACGGAGTATGGGTTGGAGTATGGGCTGCTGTTATTGAATCTTTAATCATTGCATTCCTGGTAAGGTTTAATCCACTAAAAGCCATCATTAATATTGGGCAATTGTTAATGACTATATGGACAGTAGCGTTTTTGAAGGATTGGATCGAGGGCTTCGGAACTGTTTCTCCCATTATTAGCGATTTGTTTTTGGCTGTTGTGTATTGGTTTGTGAACCTGATTTTATGTGGATTGGGTATCTCCTATTTTCATCAAATGACTTGGGCGCGAACCGTAAAGATGATGGCAAAAGGCTTTACCTCGACTTACTTGCTGCTTTTAATTCTAGCCGGAGTAGGTTCGCGGTTAGTAGAGTCATATGGACCGCTCACACTAATTCCTATGATGATTGCCTTTATTACGATCAGCTACGTATTTCATCATTACTATGACAACCTTCAAAGGCTTCAGCAAAAAGTAGAAGAGGTCAAGTCATTCAATCACAACTTCTTAACGACAATGGCTGCTTCCATTGACGCACGAGATCGATACACAAGTGGGCATTCTCAGCGTGTAGCTTACTGGGGAAGAGAAATTGCGAGAGATATTGGGTTGTCCGAAAGAAAAGTGGAGGATGTTTATATCGGGGGAATCCTGCACGACATTGGAAAAATTGGCATCGAAGACGAAATTCTCAATAAAAAAGGAAAGCTGACCCCGGAAGAGTACGACAAGATCAAGCAGCATACGGTCATTGGCTACGAAATTATTTTGCAAGCAGGGATGTTCAATGAATTGCTCCCTGCGATCCGCTCCCATCATGAGCGAATAGACGGAAGGGGATACCCGGATGGTTTAGCCGGGGATGAGATTCCACTGATGGCGAGAATTTTAGCTATTTCAGACGCTTTCGATGCGATGGTCGCGGACAGGCCTTATCGAAAAGGTTTGCCTGTGGAGGAAGCGCTTCAAGAAATCAGACGGGGCTCCGGTACCCAATTTGATCCGATATTGGCGGAGCATTTTATCAGAATCGTTCAGCGACTGCCGTACGAAGAGTTGCAGAGCATTATCGGAATGGAGTCCATCCCACAAAAACAGTTACAGGAGGCAATCAGATGAGCTGCCCCTTGTAACTGTTTTTATTCGTTTACGACCATATGCGGATGAGCTCTCTGGTTTCGAAATGACAGGTAAGCTTGAATACATCTGGATTGCTTAATTTCTCCCAATCGTGAAAGCCAAAGCGGTCATCCATTGATTTCATGAGCAAGGCTAGCAGGCATCCGTGACTAACAAGCACGATTTCTTTATGCGCATCTGCCAAAATCTCAGTGAGTAACGAATTTGCCCGGTTTATAGCAGCAAGACTGGATTCTCCCCCTTCGAATTCAAGCGTCATGTCATCGAACGTATCGCGCAGTCGCTCAAACCAATCTTCACGTGGTACTCCGCTAAGGACGCGCTCGACCAAACGTGTGTCTTCTTCAACCACGATTCCACGCTCCTGTGCAAGAGGCTGGATGGTGGCAATCGCCCGATGGTACGGACTAGAAATGATTCGATCAATGGGAGAACCAGCGAAGAAGGAGGCAAGCTCCTGAGCTTGTACTTCTCCCTTTTCCGTGAGCAGGGCTTCGGGTTCTTGGCCAGCAGCCTGACAATGACGTACCAAATAAATTGTTTTCATAGTCCCTCCAACAGACTTCTTCTATGGAATTCCTCCTTTCACTCATTCTCTACCCTGGATAAGTTTCCCTTTTGGTTACGCAAACGTTTATGCATAAACAGATGATGAGTATGCATAAAAACAAGAAACTCTTTATGCGAAAAATGTATAATTCCTCTGCATCTCCGTTTTTTTCTGCGAATTCACAAGAAATATACAAGAAAAATAGTTGTATTTTTATTAGTTCGTTTGTATAATTACTCGCATAAGAGAAACTTCGAAACGGGGAGAGAGAATGATGGCAAAAGAAAAAATTGTGTTGGCCTATTCAGGCGGTTTAGATACATCAGTAGCAATTAAATGGCTGCAAGATACGTATAACTACGATGTCATTGCAGTTGCATTGGATGTAGGGGAAGGGAAAGACCTCGATTTCGTACAGAAAAAAGCATTGCAGGTAGGAGCATTGAAATCCATCGTAGTGGATGCAAAAGATGCATTCGCAGAGGAATTTGTATTGCCAGCTCTGAAGGCAAACGCGATGTACGAAGGGAAGTATCCGTTAGTGTCTGCACTGTCGCGTTATCTGATTTCGCGCGTGCTGGTTGAGATCGCGGAAAAAGAAGGCGCAGTAGCTGTCGCACACGGTTGCACAGGAAAAGGAAACGACCAGGTGCGTTTCGATGTTTCCTTTACAGCGCTGAACCCGGATATCAAAATCGTGGCTCCAGTTCGTGAATGGGGATGGACGCGCGACGAAGAGATTGAATATGCGAAAAAGAACAATATCCCGATCCCAATCGATCTGGACAATCCATACAGCATTGACCAAAACCTGTGGGGCAGAAGCTGCGAGTGCGGTGTTCTGGAAGATCCATGGGCAGCTCCTCCAGAAGGTGCATACGATCTGACGAAGTCGATCACGGATGCTCCAGACGAGGCAGAAGAAATCGAAATTACTTTCGTGCAAGGGAAGCCAACTGCATTGAACGGCGAAGAGCTACCACTTGCTGAGCTGATCCTCAAGCTGAACAAAATCGCTGGAAACCATGGCGTAGGCCGTATCGATCATGTGGAAAACCGTTTGGTGGGCATCAAATCTCGTGAAGTTTATGAGACACCGGCTGCGACTACTTTGATTTTGGCTCACCGTGAGCTGGAATTTTTGACGCAACCTCGTGAGGTCGCTCAGTTCAAACCGATTGTTGAGCAAAAACTGGCGCAAGTGATTTACGAGGGTCTCTGGTATTCACCAATTCGCAATGCTGTCCAGGCGTTCATTGAAGAAACGCAAAAACACGTAACGGGTGTTGTACGCGTGAAGCTGAACAAAGGACATGCGATCGTTGTAGGCCGTACCTCTGCATCGTCTCTCTACAGCCATGAGCTGGCGACTTACAATGCAGGTGACCAATTCGACCACAAAGCAGCACTTGGTTTCATCAAGCTGTGGGGTCTGCCTACAAAGGTGTACGCACAGGTAAACGAGGGTGTACTGCACGAGAATAAAAACACGGCCATTAAGATTTTGGATGAAAAGGATGCGATCAAGCAATGAAACTCTGGGGAGGACGCTTCACGAAGCCGACGAATCAACTCGTAGAAGAGTATACTGCTTCTATTTCTTTCGACCAGAAAATGTGGCGACAGGACATCGTCGGAAGCCTGGCTCATGTTGCCATGTTGGGCAAGTGCGGCATCCTGCCGATGGAGGAAGTAAGACAGATCATCGCTGGCTTGAAAAAGGTTAAAGAGAAAATTGAGCGCGGGCAAGCTGAGTTTCTCGTAGCGCACGAAGATGTGCATATGAATATTGAAAAGATGCTGATTGAAGAGATCGGTCCGGTGGGGGGCAAACTCCACACCGGCCGCAGCCGTAATGATCAGGTTGCGTTGGATATGCACCTGTACCTCAGAGAAAAGCTGATGGAGATTATCCAATTGGCGATGTATTTGCAAGAGGCATTGCTTGAGCAAGCGAGCCAGCATCTGGATACCGTCATGCCAGGTTATACACATTTGCAGCGTGCGCAACCGGTATTGTTTGGCTATCACCTGATGGCGTATGTGTCCATGCTGCAACGCGATATCGAGCGGATGACCGAGACGTGGAAGCGTGTGAACGTACTGCCGCTTGGAGCAGGTGCCCTAGCAGGTACGACATTCCCAATCGACCGCACGTTTGTAGCAGAATTGCTGCAATTTGACGGTATCTATCAAAACAGCATGGATGCAGTGAGTGACCGTGACTTCATCGTCGAATTTTTGGCAGACGCTTCTTTGGTCATGACCCATCTTTCCCGTCTGTGCGAAGAGCTCGTCATTTGGAGCAGTCAGGAATTCTCTTTTGTGGAGCTAGACGATGCGTTTTGTACGGGGTCCAGTATCATGCCGCAAAAGAAAAATCCTGATGTAGCCGAGCTGGTTCGCGGAAAAACAGGGCGTGTTTACGGCAATCTGTTTGGATTGTTGACCGTATTGAAAGGTTTGCCGCTGGCGTACAACAAGGACATGCAAGAAGATAAAGAAGGTATGTTCGATACGGTAGCGACCATTCATGGGGCACTAGCGTTGCTCACTCCGATGATTAAGACAATGCAAGTCAAGGCAGATCGCATGCGTCAAGCAGTTACCAACGATTTTTCCAATGCGACAGACTTGGCAGATTACTTGGTTCGCAAAGACATGCCGTTCCGTCAGGCGCATGAAGTCGTGGGGAGAACCGTCTTGTACTGCATCGAGCAGCAAAAGTATCTTCTCGATCTGACCCTGGAAGAATTCCAAAGCTTCTCAGAGGATATTGGGGCGGATGTTTATGACGCGCTAGCTGTTGAGACCGTTGTCAATGCACGCAACGTGCTGGGTGGGACTGCGCGTAATCAGGTAGAAGTACAAATTGATTGGTACCGCAAGCAACTGGTAGAAACACATGCTTGGGTGGACAAAAACAGTCAAAAGGTCATGATTGAATCCCTGATCGATGTCGGTTCACCTGCATAAAAACGTACATGCAGGAAAAGCAAAAACCCCAAAGCTTTGGGGTTTTTTTTCGTTCTATCCATCCTTATCTACCGACTATTTTCGAATCAAAGCCTAACGCGGTTGCGTACGCTAGAGGCAACTCCATGCGGGCTGTCTTTAAAGGATCGACGACTTGACAGATACGCAAATCTCCCGCAGCGGAGAGCAGGAAGGTGGCTTCGGCCTTTTCTACCCCCAGCTCTTCGTGTAGAAATTGTACCATATTGATTACCGCTCGATCGGCAGCCTTGTCCAACTCTTTTTCCGACGCAATCGTGATCAGGTGCTCTTGGTTGACTGCCATCGGTAACGGCCACTGCTTTCCTTTGATCACATCGAGCTTTACGGTTACTTCCCCCGCAATTTCCACACCACAAACAGCTACTTCACCGTCAGCCATTGCAGCATGAAGGTCACCCAGGGCAAATAATGCGCCTGGAACATTTACGGGTAAAAGCAATGTAGTACCTTCACGCATTTGCTTGCAGTCCATGTTGCCGCCGTGGTCGCCCGGCGTACCGCATGAAATGGCTTCATTGGCAGGAGCTGTTCCAATTACGCCAATCATGGGATTGATCGGAACCTGAAGCTTGTCTGACAAGACAGCTTTTCCATCATGTATCGGAATCATTTTGATCACATTTTCTTGCAGGTCGAATCCCATTACACCTAGTTCTGGTCCGGTAACCATTACGCCTTGAGTTTTAATCTCAATTTTCTGAATATGAACAACCAAAATATCGCCTGGATCTGTTCCTTCTATAAAAATAGGGCCGGAAGCAGGGTTGATCCGATTCCAATCAAGCTCTTGAAACACGGTGTCAGCCGATTGGATTTGGTCCTCGAAGCAATCGCAGGTTTCAAATGTTACGATACTGCCTGCTTCTACCCTCAAGACCGGCCGATTCTCAGGAGACATGGCATAAATCACGTCCTGCTTTTTTACTCTGTACATGGTTGTAGTCCTCCAGTCCATTTCCAAATTTACCTATATTTCTTTATCATAGCATGAAATGCCCACGTGTTTAGCGCCGAATCATGGAGGAAATAATTGTACAAAGGGATCGAAGGCCTAAAGAGAGCAGGGAGCAATCATGCAAGAGAGCTACAAGATCAGTCCCCGTCAACTATTGATGCTCGTCACCCTTGTTACCATTGGGGACTCCGTTCTCGTCCTGCCAGGCATGACGGCTGCACTCGCTAAACAAGATGCATGGATATCCGTCCTGGTTGGGCTTGGGGTGGGACTGCTCAATATTGTCTTACTCATAGCTGTGGGGAAGCTTTATCCGAATCAAAGCTTTTTCACCTTCGTTGATCAAACCGTTGGAAGAGTGTTGGGAACGATCATTACACTCTCGTTTATTAGCTATACTCTTTTTTCAGCAGGGGCGCATGTGATGGAAATTGGCGACTTTGTTGGCACGCATCTATTAGTCGCGACTCCAAGATTCGCGATACAGCTGTTGTTTGTCATAGTGATTATGTTTGGTGTGAGTTTGGGGCTGCAAACAGTCGCAGAATCGGCAGAAATCTATTTTGTCTGGTTCTTTTTCTTTTTTGGTTTACTCATGATTACTCTACTGCCACAGGCGGAAATATCGAGAATTCAACCTGTATTTGAAAATGGGTGGAAGCCTATTTTGCAGGGATCTACGGCGGCAATTGCCTTTCCTTATTCAGAACTGGTCATTTTTATGGCTGTTCTTCCGTTTGTCTCGCCCATCCAGAAACGGATGAGATCGTTTTTCTTGGGGACGTTGCTTGGGGGAATTGTGCTGTTCATCATCATGCTGATGTGTATCCTTGTTTTGGGGGCAGATCAGACTTCGCGGCATTTTTATCCGACCTATGTTCTCATCAAACAACTGAAGCTCGGAAATTTCATTCAGCGGCTAGAGGCGATTATCGCGGTGATCTGGTTTATCGCGGTGAGCGTCAAAATTACGCTGTATTGTCTGTTTTTTCATTTGGGAATCCGTCATGTTTTTCGAATCGACAACTTTAAGGTTTTGATCTTGCCGTACATCGTTTTGCTCATGGTGATGTCCACGATTTTCTCGCCCAATATCGTCGTCTTTGGCGACATCATTTCGAAGTACTGGCCATTCTATGATTTTACCTACAGCATCGGTGTACCGTTGTTGCTGTTATGCGGAAATCTTATTCGGAAAAAATGGCTGAATCAAGACTGACGACTAAAGTAACAAACGCCGTACTCCCATTTCTGGAAGGCGGCGTTTGTTTGTGTTTTACAAAGACATGCGAAGAATCTGTGCCACATCGTCACTCGTCAACGTCTTAAACTGACCGATCGGGCCAAACGGAGTGGCTTTTTCGGCCATGAGCTGCAAGTGCTCGTCGGTGATACCGTAATCAGCCAAGCGAGTAGGGGCACCGATACGCGCAAAGAATGCTTCTGTAGCGGCAATCCCTTCCAAGGCGATCTCATCATCTGTCTTGCTGGCAGGATCGACATTCCATACCTCTGTTCCGAAGCGCACGAAGCGAGTGACGTTTTCACGGTACACATAGCGCATCCATTTCGGGAAGATGATCGCCAGACCGCCACCGTGCGGGATGTCGTAAACAGCGCTAACAGCATGCTCAATGGAGTGGGTTGCCCAGTCTGTTGTGACGCCAACCGGGAGAGTGCCGTTCAATGCCATTGTTCCGCAATACAGGATGTTGGCGCGGGCATCGTAGTCTTCCGGATTGGTGAGGACACGTTCTGCATTTTCGATAACGGTCTTCATGATCGACTCAGCAAAACGTGTTTGCAATGGAATTTCGGTTGTATGCGTGAAATACTGCTCAAATACATGGGACAAAATGTCGCTGATTCCGTAGATCGTTTGGTCGCGAGGTACGCTAAATGTATGCTCAGGGTCCAGAATCGAAAACGCCGGAAACGTCGTACCAGCTCCATGCTTTTCTTGTGTCTCCCAGTTGGTGACGACACTTCCCCGGTTCATTTCCGAACCAGTAGCCGCAAGTGTCAGTACGGTACCGAGGGGTAGAGCCGCTTGTGCGACCGCTTTGCGCGTATAAAAATCCCATACATCTCCCTCGTAAGGCACACCAATCGCGACTGCTTTGGCCGCGTCGATTACACTACCTCCACCTACCGCGAGAATCCAATTGACGCCCTCTTGGCGGCATAGCTCAATTCCTTTGTTCACGGTACTCAGACGTGGATTTGGCTCCACTCCTGCCAACTCATGCACGCGGCAGCCCGCAGACTGGAGGAGAGAAATCACTTTGTCGTAGAGACCAGTTCGCTTTATACTGCCACCACCATATACCAAAAGAACAGTGGGACCTAGTTGTCTTGCTTTTTCCTCGAGCTGGGCCAATTGACCCCGTCCAAAAATCAGTTGTGTCGGGTTATGGTAAGCAAAATTTTCCACGAGATAACCAGCTCCTTTTTTATGATGCCCCTCTTGTCACACTCATTGTAGCCAACTGTTTTCCATGATGCTAGTTGGGAATGTGCAATCTTATTTTCTCCCTAATTCGTGACAGTTGTTAACAATCGAAGCTGTTTCGACAAGAAATGAGAGATTTAGTGGATACCATCCGTGAAACGTGGTGGTATAATGGATAAGATGGGAAATCCCGCTGTTTTTCAACAAGGTATGGCAGCGGTTGCTAGAGGGTAGAGGGGTTTTGTCGATTTTCACTTTAAAATTCAGGATCAAGATACATAGACAAGGATCTGACGAAGTAGGATGTGATTGGCTTGATCGAAATGTTCGATGTGTGGAAAACATACCCGAATGGAACGAATGCTTTGAAAGGTATCAACATTCGGATTGAGAAAGGTGAATTTGTGTACGTAGTAGGCCCCAGTGGTGCGGGTAAATCTACGTTTATCAAATTGATGTACCGTGAAGAGAAGCCAACAAAAGGACAAATCTTCTTGGGTGGCTTTAATGTCAGTAGAATCAAAGAGCGTCAAATTCCATTGGTCCGCCGCAGTATCGGTGTCGTGTTCCAGGACTTCAAGCTGCTGCCGACGTTGACTGTGTTTGAAAATGTCGCCTTTGCGATGGAAGTAATCGAGAGCAATCCAAAACAAATCAAGCCGCGCGTGATGGATGTTTTAGGACTCGTAAAGCTCAAGCATAAAGCCAAAATGCTGCCAAACGAGCTGTCCGGTGGTGAGCAGCAACGTGTTGCCTTGGCACGAGCACTGGTAAATAGTCCGGGAATTATTATCGCGGACGAGCCGACGGGGAACTTGGACCCTGAGACCTCTTGGGAAATCATGAAGCTGTTTGAAGAAATCAATCAGCGTGGAACGACAGTCGTCATGGCTACCCACAATAGAGAAATTGTCAACACCATGAGAAAACGGGTGATTGCGATCGAAGCAGGCCAGATTGCCCGTGATGAGCAGAGAGGGGAATACGGTTATGAAGATTAGGACGCTGGGGCGCCATGTCCGTGAAGGGGTCAAAAACCTCGGGCGGAACGGCTGGATGTCGTTCGCTTCAATTAGTGCCGTGACCATTACCCTCTTTATCTTGGGCGTTTTCCTCATTCTGGCGATGAATGTCAATTACTTTGCGCAAACTGTGGAAAAGCAAGTAGAAATTCGCGTCTTCATGGACTTGCTGGCGACGAAAGAAAACATCACACAGGTTGAGAATAACATCAAGAAACTTCCGCAAGTGGAGTCCGTTTCATTTATACCGAAAGACGAAGGGCTGAAGCAATTTAAAGAGAGCCTTGGTGAAAAAGCGTATTTGTTTGAAGGATTGGAGGAAAGCAATCCTCTGCCGGATGCGTTTGTCGTAAAAACGAAGCAACCGCAAGATACTGCTGCTGTTGCCGCTCAAATTAAAAATCTCCAGTATGTCAAAAGCCTGACCTATGGGGAAGGCACTGTGGAAAAGCTGTTTTCCTTGACAGGAGCAGTCCGTAATGTCGGGATTGCCTTTATTATTGGACTTGGCTTTACAGCGATGTTCTTGATTGCCAACACGATTAAGCTGACAATTGTGGCACGTCGCAGAGAGATTGAAATCATGAAGCTGGTTGGTGCCACGAACTGGTTTATCCGTTGGCCATTCTTTGTGGAAGGGCTCATGATGGGTGTGGCAGGGGCATTGATTCCGACCATTATGTTAACGGTTGGATATTACTACCTTCTGGATGCCATTCACTCCAGTTTTGAAGCTTCCCAACTGTTTAAACTGTTGCCGCTATTCCCGCTCGTGTATCAAGTTGCGTTGGCTTTGCTGGCGATTGGTGCATTCATCGGGATTTGGGGAAGTTTGGTGTCCGTACGTCGCTTCTTGCGAGTTTAATAATTTGAAGAGCGTGGGAGGAGTATCATGAGAAAGAGAATCCTGCTAGCACTCGTAATCACTGGGCTTGTAGTCGGTACTGTGATCCCGACAAATGTGAGCTTGGCAGCGCCTAGTAAGGCTTCTTTGGACAAGATTAATCGAGAGCTAAAAGAAATCCAAAAGAAGAAGAAAAGCCAGCAGCAGCAATTGAAGAAGACCGAAGAACAGATCAATGTCGTGCAAAAAGAGAAAAAAGGCTTGGAAACGCAATTGATGCAAATCGATTTGCGACGCAACGATACACAGAAAAAGCTGGACAAGCTTGAGCAGCAAATGGATGATACCAAGGAAAAAGCAGCACATGCGCAGGATCAACTGGATGAGGCAAAAGACCGCGTGGCGAAAAGGGATGCCTTGCTCAGAACACGTGTGACAGCAATGTATGAACGCGGCACGATCTCTTACTTGGATGTACTTCTCGGCTCCTCTGACTTTGGGGACTTTTTGACGCGTATGCAGGCCTTGCAGCTTATTTTAGAGCAGGACACGCGTATTTTAGAGGATAACATTCGCGATAAGGACACCATCGAGACAAAAAAGAAAGAAATTGATCATCAACTGACTGTGTACGCCGGGATGTTCGATGAGGCTGAGGAGCTCAAAGTCGAATTGGACAAGCAGTACAAGCAAAGTCTAGTGGTCAAGGCTGAACTGGATAAGAAAGAATCTGCTCTTGAAGTGGATTTGGAGCAGTATGGACAGGAGCTTTTGGCTATCACCAAACAGGAATCAGCTAAATATGCAGAGCGAGTACGTGCGATGAGCGCATCTAGTACAGGCTACAAGGGTGGAAAGTTTGCCTTGCCTGTCGCAAGTGGACAATTCCGCTTCACTTCAGGCTTCGGAATGCGGTCAGACCCGTTTACAGGCCGCTCGGCTGGGCATAATGGTTTAGATATGGCAGCACGGAAGGGTACGCCAATTATGGCAGCGGCTGACGGAATCGTTCTCTTTGCAGGATATAACGGCGGCTACGGGAATACAGTAATGATCAAGCATAACGCGGAATATACCACTCTGTACGGTCATATTCGCGAGGGAGGTATCAAGGTTTCTGTTGGGCAAGCTGTATCGAGAGGTCAAAAGATCGCAGAGGTAGGATCAACAGGTCGCTCAACCGGAAATCACGTACACTTTACCGTCTATAAAAATGACGTAGCAGTTAACCCAATGCCGTACTTGAAGTAGACCCTCGTGCGACCAGACAAATATTGTTAACGGAACATGCATACACTAGCAGCATATCTTTTTCCGGTAGCACAAAGGATGGTGACGTAACAGTGAGATGGAAAGGACGTACCGTAATCGCGCTTGTACTCATCTCGATGGTAGCCAGTAGTTTTATTACGATGGCAATCATGAAGACATCGGCTAGCGCCAGTTCGAGTCAAGGTGGGGCTTTAACAGCATCGAGTATGGCGCTGTTTTCTGGGAGCGGAGATTATCCGAAAGAGTTCCAGAAGCTGTACGAGGCGTTTTCAGCAATCAAGAAAGATTACATCCAAAATGTCACCAATGAGCAGTTAGTAGAGGGTGCAATTGGCGGTATGGTCGGGTCGCTTGAAGATCCGTACAGTGATTACATGGACCCTCGTTCTGCTGAGGAGTTCACATCTACCCTGCACTCGACTTTCCAAGGGATCGGGACAGAGGTAACGATGCAAAATGGTCGGGTAACAGTTGTTTCGCCGTTCAAAAACTCTCCAGCCGAGCGTGCAGGGCTACGGCCAAACGACCAAATTTTGAGCGTAAACGACGAATCCCTTGAAGGATTGGACCTGCATCAGGCAGTGACGAAGATTCGCGGGCCTAAAGGTACAAAGGCGGTTCTCAAAGTAGTGAGGGCAGGAGTGCCAGAGCCTCTTACTATCGTGTGTGTGCGGGACGATATTCCGATTGAGACGGTAAACAGTCAGATACTTGAGAAGAACGGTGTTAAGGTAGGCGTGATCAACATTACCCAATTCTCTACAGAAACAGCTAAGCACTTCAAAGATCAGCTGGCTGCTCTCGAGCAGAAGGGGATTGGCGGTTTGGTAATTGACGTTCGAGGCAATCCGGGCGGGTATTTGTTAGCTGTGAAAGAAATCGGAGAAATCCTCGTACCGAAAAAAGGCAAGATCGTGCAAATCGAGTATGGAAATGGCGGACAGCAAAAAGAAGAGTATTTCTCGACTACAGAAGCTGCTAAGCCTTACCCAATCTCGGTACTGATTAATGGCGGAAGCGCTAGTGCCTCGGAGATTCTAGCGGGTGCCCTGCGGGATAGCGGCAATTACAAGCTTGTCGGTGAGAAGACATTTGGTAAAGGAACCGTTCAGAGTACAATGGAAATGAACGACAAGAGCCAATTGAAGCTGACGATTGCCAAGTGGGTCACACCGAAGGGTGAATGGGTCCATAAAAAAGGCATTACGCCAGACTTTGCAGTCAAGCAACCAGACTATTTCAACGCAACTCTGCTACCGGCAGATAAAGTGTTGCAGCGCGATATGGCTGGCACTGACGTGAAAAACCTGCAACTCATCCTGAAGGGCTTGAATCTTTCCCCAGGACGAGAAGATGGCTATTTTGATGAAAAGACAGAAGACGCAATCAAGCAGTTCCAAACCTCCAACAAGCTTGAGGTAACTGGCAAAGTAGACGCGAAGACACGCTCTTCACTGGAAGAAAGTCTCCGTAAAACGATGACGAAGCCAGAGAATGACCTGCAATTGCAAAAAGCTCTGGATGTAGTCACGGGCAAGTAATGAATAATCAAGAAAATGGAAGCAGGTAATTCCCTGCTTTCCGTAGAAATGATAACCACGGCAAATCAAATGCCGTGGTTTTTCTTTCTTTTAGATGAGGTGAGGCAATTGGCGATACAGGCAGATATGCTTACCATTGCATATGGCTTTGCCGCATTTTTTATCAATCCTGTCTTCTATCTCTTTCTAGTTTTTATTTATTTGCATTACCGCAGACAGATGAACCTAGAAAGACAGCTTTTTTCTGCGCGCATTCAGTCCCCCTTGCTCTCGACGATACGTGCTGTAGTGATGGGCTTGGTGGGAGGCTTGTTAATTTCTCTTCTTAGTGCAGGACTCGGCGTGGTCGTGCAAGCACAAGATTTGTGGATACTATGGGGATTGGCGCTCATCTTGGCGTTGATTCGTTTACGGTTTCTCTGTTTCGCATATGCTGCAGGAATTTTGGCGATTTTACACGCGATCACACAGGTCATTCCACCGGTCACGGATGTTCCTGGATTGAGCTATGTCTGGGAAATGATTCGTCAGGCGAAACCTTTGCCTTTGCTTGCGTTAGTTGCGATCATGCATCTGATTGAAGCGATGCTCGTACGCTGGAATGGCGGGCGAGATGCTTCACCGCTGTTCGTAGAAGGGCAACGTGGTCGGATCGTGGGTGCCTATTTGCTTCATTCTTTTTGGCTGACGCCAGCCGTGCTGTTCGTACAGATGGAGCCAGGTGCTATCAGCGGTGCGTTGTATCCAGGGTGGCCGTTCTTTTCGCCAGAAGCCGCTTCATTCGGACTGATGCTTCTGCCGACAGTGACCGGATTCTCTGATATGACGCAAACGATGACTCCGTATAGAAAAGCAACACAGATTGCGAAAAATTTGACGCTGTATGCGCTCATTTTGTTGGGTTTGTGCGCTCTGGTAGTATGGTTTTATCCGTTGATCCTGCTGGCCGCGATCTTTGCACTATTCGGTCATGAGGCGCTGTTTTTCTGGAGTCAGTATCAAGAAAGAAAGCGTTCGCCTTATTTCATCCAGTCTTCGCGTGGTGTAAAGGTAATGGGTGTCATTCCGGGGACGAGAGCAGAGGAGATCGGTATCACGCCTGGTGAGATTATCGTGAAAGTAAATGGCATTTCGGTGCGGGAAAAAGAAGATTTATATCCAGCACTACAAGCCAATCCTGCCTTTTGCAAAATGGAAGTACTCACCCGTGAAGGCGAGCTGAAGTTCGTACAGTGTGCGGTCTATGCGGGCAATCATCACCAACTGGGGATCATTGTGGTTCCGGATGCAAATACCCGTGCATTTGTTGATTTGAAACGCGCCAGTGTAGTCGAGCTGATCAAGCAAAAGCTGGAGAAGCTGAATGTAGGAGCATAAGGATAGTTGGGGAGAAGGTATGCAGTCAAACGTGCATATCTTCTTTTTTTCGAGAAAAGCTTGTCCATTCGGAAACTTACGGGTGGCTGTCACGTCTCTATGTAGGAGGAAAAAAGAGGGAGTGGGTTCGGTGTTCAAAGTGAAAAGAACGGTCTCGTGGTTTTTGTCGGGTGCATTAGCTGCCGCCACGGTTTTTGCTGCCCCCTTATCAGGAGCAGGTGCAACGAGTCCTGTGAGCGTAGCGCAGGCTCAAGCGGTTGTGGCTGTGCCGATGCATGTGACGAAAGGTGTCCAAAAGCTAGTCAAGCTTTTACCGGAACTATCTTCGCGCTATGTCGTTTACGGTGGCGATGTAGATGGACCCGGTGTTAGCGGGGTGGTGGTCACGTTTGCACAATCTGCTGCTGAGGCCGAATCGTCCATGGATAATGCGATTTTTGACGGACAGACAGGGGAGCTGCTCAGACTGAATCTTACCCCGAAAGCAACAACAAAGCCTGCCTACCCGACTGAGCAGCAAGCCAAAACACGTGCGTTGGCTTTTGTTGCTGGTTTGCAGGGAACAGGTACAGGCAACACCTATCAAGCGAGGGAGGTTTATAAAAATAAGGACTTGTTGACGGTTCGACTGGTGCGAGTTCTGAATAATGTGGTACTCGATGACGATTATGATTGTCTCGTCAGTTTTGATGCATCGGGAAGAATCGTTTGGTTTTCTACGTTTGATGGCAGATTATATGAAAAAGTAAGTCCCTCTTCACTCCCATCTCCTCAGCGCGTCATCTCAGCCGAACAAGCTGTACGAAAGTGGCAAGAAAGCCGTCCATTGGAACTTGTTTATTTATTGCCCATTCATAATCAAAGTGATCAGGTAGATGCAAAGCTCGCTTATGTCCTGAAAAATGGAATCATAACGCAACAACATACAGGTAGTGCATTGGATGCTTTTAGTGGCAAACAATTGATAACAAAGAATAACCGAGCGACAACCCCGCCGTCTCAGACCATCAATGTGACTGGAACAGGTGAGAAGTGGGTAGCGCAAACCGAGACGCAAGCGCGAGATTTGTTACGCTTGTTGTTTAGCGTTGAAACAGAAAAGCTGCCGCTGTCCGTCTACGAGGCGAGTTACGACGATGGTTCAGCCCGTCGGTATTTCATATGGGGAAATTTTGGTGAGGGGTTATCCGATGCTGACAAGATATCTAGATTGGCTACCTTTCCTGAGGGAAGCAGTAACGGCGAGCAGCATCATCTCCTCGTGACGGATGCAAAGACAGGTCAACTGCTCGAATTTTCCACAAAGGAGAACAATCCGCAATGGTCAAACGTGAAAACGGATAAGAAGCGGGATCGGATGGAAGCGGATAAGCTTTTGAAAAGACTAACTCCGTCTGGAAGCAATCAGATACTAGTAACGGAGGATGGAGATGAAAGGTACACCTCGATCGTAGCTGATCCTCTTGTGAACGGCATTCCGGTTTATGGGCTCAATCAGAGTGTGGAGGACGGGATGTATACGATTCGGATCGATTCATGGACGGGTACATGGGAGCAGGTGAGCATAAACAAACCGGTCAGTGTCAAATACCCGGCCCGTTCCCAAGCGCTTAAAGAACAAGTGGCCATGACCCGTTTACTGCAAACCTTTCCACTTGAGCTGACCTACATCCACAAGCCAGATTACGAGAAAGACACGATTACCTGGAAGCTCGGCTATGACCTTTCGTTTCGCCAAACTCGCTCGCATTGCTTCTGTGGGGGAGAATTTAAAGTAGATGATACGTTTTATGTGGATGCGATAACCGGAAAAGTGATCGTAAACGAATAGAACTCTGTATGAGAAAAAGCCGCCTTCTCCGATTTCGAAGATGTGCGGCTTTTTGTATAGGATTCTAGGCAGTTGCTTCGAATCCTGTGATTTGATTGAGACCGACTTTCTTATCATCCTGGAGGACGAATTCGACTACTCCGTTTTTCATGCTGACAGCCTTGACCACTCCGGTAAGTGGCGTATTGGTAGTGGTGCCGTCTGGATTTGTTTGAGACTGGTTGTACGTGATGTTGTAGCCGATCATTTGCGCGTAGGCAAGGGAGTTGCCCATTGTTCTGTTTTCAGGTTTTACCGTCATGCCTACGATTTCTTCGGCTTTTACGGTTGATCCATTATCCAGTTGGAATTGTGCGGTACCGTTTTTGGTAGTAAAGCCAGTGATGACGCCATTCAAGATTTCATCCACCTTGGAAACGTCGTGTGTGGTAGCTGGATTGCCATCCCGGTCGACTTCCTTGGTTACTTTATAGGAAATCTCTCGACCGATCATTTCCATGTACTTCACGCTATTATCGAGCGTATTGCCAGCCAGACCTTGCGATTCCAGTCCGGAGACGTCTGCCAGTGGAATCGGTGTCGATTCGCCTGCGACACGGAAGTAGATTTTGCCTTGATCCATGTAGACGGCATCAAGTACGCCTTCTTTCTTCTCCGTCTTAGTTTCTCCTGTCATCTCGTCTTTTGTAGTAAGGGAATACGAGGCTGTACGACCTACCAGCTTTTCATACTTTTCCAAAGTGACCATGCTGTTGTTCGATTGTTCCATCAGCGTGGTCATTTTTGTGATTTTTTCTACCATGGTCAGCATACTTGTTTGCTGGATGAACTGAGAGTTGTCCATTGGGGACATAGGGTCTTGATGCTTTAACTGCTCCAGCATGAGCTTCATAAAGGCATTTTGGTCGAGCTCGGTGGTGAATTCTTTTTTGCCTTTATAGCTCATGTGCGGTTGTATATAAGGGTTATTTTTAACGGTTGTTCCGGTATCTGACATGTCAATCCTCCCTGAAGGTGGCGAGTCTATCTGCGCATGTTTGCACTTCTTTCATCTTATATCGGAAAAATCAGCGAAAAGATGAAGACAAACGTTTGTTCGAATTTTGGGCTTAAACTAGCCGAAATTGTGTTATAATGGAAGTAGAAACAGTCATGCTATGAGGAGATGAACGAGGGAATGGAGCGTTTTGAATTGGTATCGGAGTTTCAACCATCCGGTGACCAGCCGACCGCCATTGCCGAGCTGGTGGCAGGGTTAAAGGCTGGCAAGCGACACCAGACATTGCTGGGTGCGACGGGAACGGGAAAGACTTTTACGGCTGCCCAGGTAATTGCTCAGGTGAACAGGCCAACACTCGTGATGGCACACAACAAAACTCTGGCCGCGCAGCTTTGTGCAGAGTTTAAGGAGTTTTTCCCGAACAACGCGGTGGAATACTTCGTCAGCTACTACGATTACTATCAACCCGAAGCATACATTCCCCAATCGGATACGTTTATTGAAAAAGACTCGAGCATTAACGACGAGATCGACAAGCTCCGTCACTCCGCTACCAGTGCGTTGTTTGAACGCCGAGATGTGATCATCGTTGCCTCCGTCTCCTGCATTTACGGATTGGGTTCGCCCGAGGAGTATCGGGAGCTGCTCTTGTCTTTACGTGTTGGCATGGAAACAGGACGGGACGAGATTTTGCATCGTCTGGTCGATATCCAGTACACACGCAACGACATCAACTTCACGCGCGGTACCTTCCGTGTGCGGGGTGACGTCGTGGAGATTTTCCCTGCCTCGGAGAGTGAGCAGGCGATTCGCGTTGAGTTTTTTGGAGATGAAATTGAACGGATTACTTCGATTGACGTACTGACCGGCGAGATTTTGGGACAGCGTGATCACATTGCCATCTTCCCTAAATCTCACTATGTGACGCGTGAGGAGAAAATGAAGCTGGCTGTCCAAAGCATTGAGGCCGAGCTGGAAGAAAGACTGAAAGAATTCCGTGATGCGGGCAAGCTCCTGGAAGCACAGCGACTGGAGCAACGCACACGGTACGATATTGAGATGATGATGGAGATGGGCTTTTGCTCCGGTATTGAGAACTACTCGCGCCATCTGACAGGACTGCCTGCCGGGCATGCTCCATATACCTTGCTGGATTACTTCCCAGAGGATTTTATCGTCATGATGGATGAGTCGCATATGACCTTGCCGCAGGTTCGGGGGATGTATAACGGTGACCGCGCACGGAAGGATGTACTGGTCGAGCACGGATTCCGTCTGCCTTCTGCTCGCGATAACCGCCCACTCAAGTTCGAAGAGTTTGAAGGAAAGCTGAAACAAGCGATTTACATTTCAGCTACACCTGGACCTTATGAGCTGGAGCACAGCCCGGAAATGGTGCAGCAGGTGATTCGTCCGACAGGCTTGATTGACCCGACGGTAACGGTACGTCCGATCAAGGGACAGATTGACGATTTGATTGGCGAAATTCAAGCCACGATTGCGAAAAATGAGCGGGTTCTCGTCACGACTCTGACGAAGAAAATGTCTGAGGATTTGACGGACTATCTGAAAGAAATCGGAATCAAGGTCCGCTATCTTCACTCGGATATTAAAACGATTGAGCGGATGCAAATTTTACGTTCGTTGCGTTTGGGTGAGTTTGACGTGCTGGTCGGGATCAACCTCTTGCGGGAAGGCTTGGACTTGCCGGAAGTATCGCTCGTAGCGATATTGGATGCAGACAAGGAAGGCTTCCTGCGTAATGAGCGCTCGCTGATTCAGACGATTGGTCGGGCTGCGCGGAACGCAGAGGGACGCGTTATCATGTACGCGGATAAAATGACAGATTCGATGACCTCTGCGATCCGGGAGACAGAGCGTCGTCGTTCCATTCAGATGGCTTACAATGAAGAGCACGGCATCACGCCGCAAACCGTGAAAAAGTCCGTCCGCGAAGTGATCGAGGCGACCAAGGTAGCGGAGGAAAAAGCGGATTACTTGCCACATGCAGACTTCAAGAAAATGCCGAAGAAGGATCGCGTGGCTGTTATAGAACGTATGGAAGAAGAAATGAAGGAAGCGGCACGCAACCTCATGTTCGAGCGTGCGGCAGAATTGCGTGATTTGATTCTTGAGCTGAAGGCGGAACTCTAAGGAGAGGTTTTTTTCATGCCATTAGAACATATTGTCGTAAAGGGTGCACGTGCCCATAACCTAAAAAATGTTGATGTAGTCATTCCGAGGGACAAATTCGTCGTTCTGACGGGTTTGTCTGGCTCGGGTAAATCCTCGCTTGCTTTTGACACGATTTACGCAGAGGGACAACGACGCTATGTCGAGTCTCTGTCTGCATACGCCCGTCAATTTCTCGGGCAAATGGACAAGCCGGACGTGGATTCGATTGAGGGACTGTCCCCTGCGATCTCGATTGACCAGAAAACGACGAGCCGCAACCCTCGCTCCACGGTAGGTACGGTTACGGAAATCTACGACTATTTGCGCCTTTTGTATGCGCGTGTCGGTAGAGCAGTTTGCCCGGAGCATGGCATCGAGATCCAGTCCCAGACCATTGAACAAATGGTCGATCGCCTATTGGAGTATCCTGAGCGCACGAAAATGCAGATTCTAGCTCCCATGGTGCAAGGACGCAAGGGAGAGCACGTCAAGCTGCTCGAGGACATCCGCAAGCAAGGCTTCGTCCGTGTGCGGGTCAATGGTGAAATTACCGATCTGTCCGAAGACATCAAGCTGGAAAAGAACAAGAAGCATAACATTGAGGTTGTCGTTGACCGGGTCGTTGTGAAGCCGGATGTACAGGCGCGTCTCGCAGACTCCTTGGAAACGGCACTTCGTTTAGCAGATGGCAAGGTCATCGTCGATGTGATGGAGCAAGAGGAGCTGCTGTTCAGTGAAAAGCATGCTTGCCCGGTATGCGGATTCTCCATCGGGGAGCTGGAGCCGCGGATTTTCTCCTTTAACAGCCCGTTTGGTGCTTGCTCGGAGTGTGATGGACTGGGTGTCAAGCTAGAGGTAGACCCGGATATGGTCGTCCCCGATGTGACGAAGACGCTCGATGACGGGGCGATTGGCGCATGGGAGCCGAAGACTTCGACGTACTATCAACAATTGTTGGAATCAGCTTGCCGCCACTTTAACATTCGGATGGATGTGCCATATGAGGAGCTTACTGCAGCGCACCGACAAATCCTGATGTACGGTAGTGAGGGCGAAAAAATTCACTTCCGCTATGAGAACGAGTTCGGGCAAGTGCGCGAGGCGGTCGTACCGTTTGAAGGTGTCGTCATCAACCTGCAACGACGTCATCTGGAGACGAGCTCGGATTACATCCGCGAGCAAATCGAAGGATTTATGAGCCAAAAGGCTTGTCCTGTCTGCAAAGGCCAACGTTTGCGTCAGGAGAGCTTGGCGGTAAAGGTCGGAGAGCGCAGCATTTCCGAGCTGACTACGCTGTCGATTCTCGATGCGCATCAGTTTGTCGATGGGCTGGAACTGACAGAGCGGGAAACGAAGATCGCGAACCTGATCGTAAAAGAAATCAAGGCGCGACTGAACTTCTTGATTGATGTCGGACTGGATTACTTGACGCTGAGCCGTGCGGCGGGAACACTGTCCGGGGGAGAAGCGCAGCGGATTCGACTGGCTACGCAGATCGGTTCTAGTCTGATGGGCGTTCTCTACATTTTGGATGAGCCGAGTATCGGACTGCACCAGCGGGATAACGCGCGTCTGATCAAGACGTTGGAGCATATGACCAAGCTGGGGAATACATTGATCGTCGTCGAGCATGACGAGGATACGATGATGGCCTGCGATTATATTATCGATATTGGACCGGGAGCTGGCATACATGGCGGTCAAATCGTAGCGGCAGGGACTCCGGAAGAAGTCATGGAGGACCCTAACTCCTTGACCGGCGCTTATTTGAGCGGGCGCAAATTCATCCCTGTTCCGATGGAGCGTCGCAAGCCTTCGGACAAATGGATCAAGATTGAGGGCGCGAAGGAAAACAACCTGAAAAACGTTACTGCGAAGCTTCCTTTAGGCGTTTTTGTTGCCGTAACAGGTGTATCTGGTTCAGGAAAAAGTACGCTGATCAATGAAATTTTGCAAAAGACACTGGCTCGCGATTTAAATAAGGCAAAGGTGAAGCCAGGTGAGCATCGCCGCATCCTGGGATTGGAGCATTTGGACAAGGTAATCGACATCGACCAATCTCCAATTGGACGTACACCACGTTCCAATCCGGCGACATATACAGGTGTCTTTGACGATATTCGCGACCTGTTTGCTTCCACCAACGAAGCCAAAGTGCGCGGCTATAAAAAAGGTCGCTTCAGCTTTAACGTCAAGGGCGGCCGTTGTGAAGCGTGCAGCGGTGACGGGATTATTAAAATCGAGATGCACTTCTTGCCGGATGTGTATGTGCCTTGCGAAGTTTGCCACGGCAAGCGCTACAACCGCGAGACGCTCGATGTGAAATACAAAGGCAAGAGCATTGCTGATGTCTTGGAAATGACGATCGAGGACGGGGTAGAGTTTTTCCGCAATTTGCCGAAGATTGAGCGCAAGCTGCAGACCATCGTAGACGTAGGACTGGGATATATGAAACTTGGGCAGCCTGCTACCACGCTCTCTGGCGGGGAAGCACAACGCGTCAAGCTTGCCTCCGAGCTGTATCGACGCAGCACAGGACGTACCTTGTACATTTTGGATGAGCCGACAACCGGTCTGCATACGGATGATATCGATCGTTTGCTGAAGGTGCTGCAACGATTGGTAGAAAACGGCGATACAGTGCTGGTCATCGAGCACAATCTCGATGTGATCAAAACGGTCGATTACATCGTAGATTTGGGGCCTGAGGGTGGTACCCGTGGCGGAGAAATTGTCGGAACGGGAACACCGGAAGAAGTGGCGAAGATGGAAGGCTCTTATACGGGTATCTATTTGAAGCCGATTTTGGAACGTGATAGAGAACGGACGAATGCCAAGCTAGAGCAATTCGTTTCGAAGTAATCGAGAGACAGCCTCCCTGATTCAGGGGGGCGTCTTTGCTAGGTGGACGCAAAGGGGGAGGAAAAGATGGATTTCGTGAAGGCTTCTCTTGCCGCACTACCTGCCGACCTGGTGGGCGAAGCACAGAAGTGCTTTGATGGACAAGATCCTGCTCACGATTGGCAGCATAATTTGCGTGTCATGGCGATGTGTGAGCGAATTGGCCGCGAGGAAGGGGCAGATATGGAAGTGCTGCGCCTCGCTGCATTACTGCATGACATCGGGAGAGCAGAAGAACGGCAAACAGGCGAGTGCCATGCCGAAATCAGTGCAAGACTAGCAGGGGAATGGCTCGCCGAACGCAGTATGACGGAAGCATTCATCTCACGTGTACAGTCTGCAATTCTCGCCCATCGTTTTCGCAAAGAACGACCTCCACATACCTTGGAAGAAAAGATCCTGTTTGATGCCGACAAGCTGGATTCGATTGGGGCTATTGGAGTGGCCCGGGTTTTTGCTTATACTGGGGTTATTGGGCAACCCATACAATCGGATGACCCCAATCAGCATACACCTTATAAGGAATACACGTGGAAGCTGCAGCGCATCAAAGACAAGCTTTTCACCAAGACTGCCCAGAAAATCGCCGATGACAGGCATCGATTCATGACAACGTTTTTTGAGCAATGGGAATGGGAAGTAACGGGGGTTCGATAGTCGTTGCGCGAAGGCTAGACTGTATAGGGGGAATGCACCATGAGCCGCTGGATAATCAAAATGCTTTTAAATGGGGCTGCGCTGCTTTTGATCAGCAATTGGTTCCATTCCATTTATGTCGCGAATTTCACTGTAGCACTATGGGCTACGTTGATTTTGGGGATGGTGAACACAGTGATTCGGCCGATTCTGCTGTTTTTTACTTTTCCCTTGCAAGTATTGACGATCGGCTTGTTCTGGTTTGTCATTAATGCCGTGACGTTTGCGTTGACTGCCTACTTTATTGACGGCTTTGAAGTGGGGCCATGGCCTGACAACATTGGCACTGTCATCGTGGCAGCAGCACTGATGAGTATTTTTGGCTACCTCATTGAAGTTGTGGTAGGGATGAAAAAAGAAAAGAGGTAGTATGTTCGAAAAAGCCCCGTATTCTCTCAAACGAGTCGCGGGGTTTTTGCCTAATCAGGATGGTCGGTCTTATTAGGTTGTCGTAGGTACAAAGGTTTCGATACAATAGAGACACAACCATAGGGACGGAAAATCCCGTGTGAGGGGGAAACTTCATGCGTAAGACGAATGTGAGCCATTTAGTGGATCATTTCAATATGACGATCTTGAGCGGGGAAGAGGGCTTGGGGCGTGAGATTACCGTAACGGATTTGAGTCGTCCCGGCCTACAGTTAGCCGGTTACTACTCTTACTATGCGGAAGAGCGGATTCAATTGTTCGGCTTGACGGAAATCAACTTTTTTCAAACGCTTACTCCAGAGGAACGGCTGGAACGGATGAATTTCCTCATGCAAAGTCAGGTTCCTTGCTTCTGTGTGACCCGTAATCAGATGGTGCCTGAAGAGATGATTGATGTTTCCAATCGCTTGGGGGTACCTGTACTTCAGTCCCCGCTGGCAACGACGACGCTAGTCGGGAAAGTGACCAACTTCCTGGAGAATCGTCTTGCACCAACGACGACGATTCATGGGGTACTCACAGACATTTACGGCGTCGGCGTTTTGATTATGGGATCGAGCGGGATCGGGAAGAGTGAGGCTGCACTTGAGCTTGTAAAGCGCGGACACCGACTCGTAGCAGATGACGCCGTGGAGATTAAGCAGACACAGGGCGGGCAGCTAAGCGGTAGCGCTCCTGAGCTGATTCAGCATCTCTTGGAAATCCGCGGAGTGGGGATTATTAACATTATGACGATGTTTGGTGCAGGTGCCGTGCGCAATGTAAAGAACATCGAGATGGTTGTTCAGCTAGAGCTGTGGGAGCCACATAAAATGTACGAGCGGTTGGGACTCGATGAGGAAACATTGAAGATCATGGATACCGAAATTCCGATTATTACCGTTCCTGTTCGACCAGGACGAAATTTGGCAGTCATCATTGAGGTTGCAGCGATGAACTTCCGTCTGAAACGGATGGGCTACAACGCTGCGATGCACTTCACACGAAAACAGTCGAATGCCATTTTAGAAGATGCCGATTCTGACTTGTAGGAGAAAGAGACGCATATGAGGAAGACAACACGTTATCCCGTAAATGGGGTAAACCCGCTTTGGCACATGTATCAAACGGTAAGCTTCTGGAAAGTCATGAAAAATTTTATCGTCATCCAGCTCTCCAGATATACGCCGATCGTTTCGTGGAAGAACTGGATGTACCGCACATTTTTGCGTATGGAAGTAGGGCAGCATAGTGCAGTTGCGTTGATGGTGATGATGGATATCATGTTTCCCGAGAAAATCAAGATCGGCCGTAATTGCGTGATCGGGTACAATACGACGATACTCGCCCATGAATATTTGATAGATGAATACCGTTTGGGAGAAGTGATTATTGAGGATGCAGTCCTGGTGGGGGCCAACACTACCATTTTGCCAGGAGTAACGATTGGCAAAGGGGCCATTGTCGCAGCGGGAACAGTTGTTCATAAAGATGTCCCGCCTGGCGCCTTTGTAGGTGGGAATCCCATGCAGCTCATTCGAACGAAAGCTTCAGAAGAAGAAGGCATGTAGCGTCTCTTCCCTTTTAATCAGCCGTCAGGTGTTTATCCTGGCGGTTTTTTGTTTTGTGTGAAATTTTCCGACTATTCTCATCTTGGTTGACCTA
Source organism: Brevibacillus brevis (assembly GCF_001039275.2). Lineage (NCBI taxonomy): Bacteria > Bacillati > Bacillota > Bacilli > Caryophanales > Paenibacillaceae > Brevibacillus > Brevibacillus brevis. The sequence continues at coordinate 5,750,945 of NZ_CP030117.1, read as the reverse complement.
AGATTCTCGACGTGGTAATCTTCTTCATAACACTTTAGTTTGTTACCATATTAGCAGAGTAAAGCGAATGTGATGGAGGGAACAAGGATGGCAAAACCCTTGGGATTCGAAAAGCCGCTCGGGATGCGGGACATACTGCCGGAATCACTGGCGAAACAACGGCGCTTGGAGCGGGAGCTGCGTAAGTGTATCGAGAGATGGGGTTATGACGAAATATCCACACCCTCTCTGGAATACTTCGATACGGTAGGAGCAGCAAGTGCGACACTCACAGACCGGATGTTTCGCCTCCTGGATAAACAAGGCCACACCGTAGTCCTGCGTCCGGATATGACAACGCCAATTGCAAGGGTTGTTTCCTCCCTTTATAAAGATGTTCCATTGCCGATTCGGTTGTATTACCAGGCAAATGTGTTTCGGGCACAAGAAAAGGAAGCGGGACGGAATGCGGAGTTTTCCCAAACCGGGATCGAGCTGATCGGAGATGCGTCTGTCGATGCGGATGCGGAAGCCATCGCGCTTGCTGTGTTTTGCTTGAGGGCAGCGGGTGTGGAGACGTTTCGTATTGCGATTGGGCATGTCGACTTCGTAGACGGTCTTTTGGAGGAAGAGATTGAGGATGAGCCTATTCGCAATCAATTCCGCCAGTTTTTGTACGAACGGGACTTCGTTGGCTTCCGGCAACTACTCGCGACAGTAGACATCCCTCTGGAGGCGAAAAGCCGATTGGAAGCCTTGCTACGCCTGCAAGGGGGAAAAGGGAAGATTGAGGCCGCTCGCGAACTGGCTGGCAACGGAAAAGCAGGGAGGGCAGTCGAGACGATTGCTTCCTTGTGGCAGTCGTTAGAAGCCTACGGGGTGACGGAAGATTTGTTGATCGATTTCAATCTGATCATCAATTTGAACTACTACACAGGCGTCGTTTTCGAAGGGTACGCGGCAGATTTGGGCTCCCCGCTATTGGGCGGAGGACGCTACGATCAATTGCTCTCCCAATTTGGGCGTGCGGCATCCGCTACAGGCTTTGCGATCAAGATGGATCGACTGCTTCAGGTCACTCCTTTCGTAAAAGAGCATACACCTACGCGAGTTTTGCTTGTTTACACCGAGGATTGCCGCGGCGCCGCTTTGGCAGAAGCACAGCAATTACGTGAGAACGGGCTCGTGGTGGTGACACGTCTCGTTTCCAAAATAGATGAGGAACAGGTTGGACAAGAAGCGGGATATACCAAGGTCATTTGCATGACACAACAGGAGGAGTAGGAGATGGCACTCACGAAAAACGACCAAAAGCTGACGATCGCCATGCCAAAAGGACGGATTTTTGAAGAGGCTATCCATTTCCTCCAGCAGGCTGGCTTGCAGGTCACTGCGGATCTGCAAGATTCTCGTAAACTGATCATCCCTGTGGAAAATGCCAAGCTTGAATTCATTATGGCGAAGCCTACCGATGTTCCTACTTATGTCGAGTATGGGGTGGCTGACGTTGGCGTGGTCGGCAAGGATGTTTTATTGGAAGAAGAACGAGATGTTTACGAGCTGTTGGATTTGCATATCGGCTATTGTCGCATGATGGTAGCGGGTCTGCCAGACTGGAAACCGACGGAAGCCCTGCGTGTTGCAACGAAATATCCGAAGATTGCGTCACGTTATTTTCGTGAGCAGGGACAGCAGGTTGAGGTAATCAAGCTGAATGGTTCAGTAGAGCTTGCCCCGATGATTGGGCTGGCTGATCGTATCGTGGATATTGTTTCGACAGGTAGGACATTGCGGGAAAATGGCTTGGTCGAACTGGAGAGCATTTGTGAAATTACGACGAGGCTGATTGCCAATCGAGCCAGCTATCGGATGAAAAGTGAAGCGGTGGACGAGATCGCCGGAAAATTTTTAGAGGTCATTCCTCGCGGGAACTAGAGAAAAAGGGGAGACAACCATGCGTATCATGTCAGCCAGCCAGTATGACGGGAAACGATCGGTAGACGCAGGGACGAGAGAACAGCAAGAAGCGGTGAAGGCGATCCTTACCTCGGTTCGCCAGCAAGGGGACGAAGCGCTGCGCTATTACACGGAACGATTTGATCGTGTGCTTCTGCAAAACTTCCGTGTGAGCGAAGGCGAATTTGCAGAAGCAACTGAGCTCGTTTCTCCACAAGTCAAAGCGGCATTGAAGGAAGCAGCCGATAATATTCGGGCGTTTCACGAGCGACAAGTGCGTCAGTCCTGGTTTAGCACCAAAGAGAGTGGCACATTGCTGGGCCAACTGATACGTCCATTGCAGCGCGTTGGATTGTATGTACCAGGCGGAACGGCAGCTTATCCTTCCAGTGTATTGATGAATGCCATCCCTGCCAAAATCGCAGGTGTTCCACAAGTCGTCATGACGACACCACCAGGAGCCGATGGGAAAATCAACCCTGCGATACTCGTTGCTGCCCAAATTGCAGGTGTGACCGAGATATACAAGGTAGGTGGGGCCCAGGCGATCGCGGCATTGACCTATGGAACAGAGCAAATCAAAGCAGTCGATAAGATCGTTGGGCCCGGTAATATTTTCGTGGCACTGGCAAAGCGAGAAGTTTTCGGATTGGTCAGTATCGACATGGTGGCAGGTCCTAGTGAAATTGCGGTGATCGCAGATGAGACGGCCAACCCGCGATACGTTGCGGTAGACCTGCTGTCTCAAGCCGAGCATGATCCGATGTCAGCCGCTATATTGGTTACGACATCGCAAGCGTTGGCGGAGCAGGTGTCACAGGAAGTTGAGCGGCAGCTTGCCGATCTTCCACGCAAATCGATTGCGGAAGCGGCGATACGCGACTACGGCGCTATTTTACTCGTCGATGATTTGAACGAAGGATTTGCCGTCATCAACCGGATTGCACCCGAGCATTTGGAAATCATGCTGGCGGAGCCGTTTGAGCATCTCGGAAAAGTAGAAAATGCAGGTGCGATTTTCCTCGGCCCATACAGCTCAGAGCCAGTCGGCGATTATTTTGCCGGTACCAATCATGTGATTCCTACGAATGGAACGGCGCGTTTTTCCTCGCCATTATCCGTCGACGATTTTATCAAGAAGTCGAGTGTTGTTTCCTACAGCAAGCGAGATTTGCGGGAAAATGGACATAAAATTGTGGCACTGGCAGAGCAGGAAGGATTGTCTGGGCACGGTCGAGCGATCCTTGCGCGATTGCGAGATTTTGAGACCGAAGAGCAGGAGAGTGAAAAGAGATGAGTGAAGGGAAACAACGTGCAGCACAGATCGAGCGTAATACGAATGAGACGCAGATCGCGCTTTCCTTTGGTGTAGACGGCGCAGGTGAGAGCAAGCAAAATTCGGGTGTTCCATTTCTGGATCATATGCTAGACCTGTTTACGCGACACGGACATTTTGACCTGACTGTCAAGGCAAAGGGAGATATCGAAATCGACTATCATCACACAGTGGAGGATATCGGGATTTGTCTTGGGCATGCTCTGCGGGAAGCCTTGGGAGACAAGAAAGGCATCAAGCGTTATGGAAATGCGTTTGTCCCGATGGATGACGCGCTCGCGCAGGTCGTTATTGATATCAGCAACCGTCCTCATCTGGAATATCGCGCTACGTACCCTACGAATATGGTTGGTCAGTTTCCGACGGAGCTGGTACATGAATTTTTATGGAAACTTGCGCTGGAGGCGCGGATCAATCTGCATGTGATCCTGCATTACGGTCACAATACACACCACATGATCGAGGCGATTTTCAAAGCGCTGGGCCGGGCACTGGATGAAGCGACGACGATCGATCCGCGTGTAAAAGGGGTCCCGTCCACAAAAGGGGTTTTGTAGCATGATCGGCATCATCGATTACGGCATGGGGAATCTGTACAGCTTGAGCAAGGCGTTGGAAAGGCTAGGCTATCCGTACGAGTTTGTCTCTCAAGAAGAGCGTCTGCAAGAATATAGCGGGGTGATTTTGCCTGGAGTCGGGGCGTTCGGGGATGCTATCGCCAACATACGTGAGCTTGGATTAGAGCAAGCGATCAAGAGATACGCAGCATCAGGTCGTCCGATCTTGGGCATTTGTCTCGGCATGCAGCTTTTATTTGAGAAAAGTGCGGAGCATGGCGAGCATACGGGCTTGGGGCTGCTCGGTGGTGAGGTTATTCGTTTTCGCGGTGATTACAAGGTACCGCACATGGGCTGGAACCAACTGATGATCAAGCAAAAGCAACCGTTACTAAACGGTGTGCAGGATGGCGATTACGTCTATTTTGTCCATTCGTATCATGTCTTGTGCGAGTCTGATGTCTTGCTTGCGACGAGTGACTATCACCAGGAGGTCACAGCCATTGTGAATCGTGACAACGTATACGGTATGCAGTTTCATCCGGAAAAGAGCGGAGAGACAGGAATGCTGCTGCTGCGCAACTTTGCCGTTCAATGCGAGGGGGTTTTGACATGAGCTTTATCGTTTATCCGGCGATCGATATTCGCGGGGGCAAGTGTGTTCGGCTTTTTCAAGGAGATTACGGGCAAGAGACAGTGTACGCTGATTCACCGCTAGCGATGGCGAAGCGCTGGGTAGAGCAAGGAGCGTCCTGGGTTCATCTCGTAGATTTGGACGGAGCAAAGGAAGGCAAGCCTGCAAATGCAGCGCTCATCAAAGAAATAGCGCGCTCGATCCCTGTACCCGTGCAGGTTGGAGGCGGCATTCGAACAGAAGAGCAGATCGCGGACTATTTGGAAGCGGGCGTCGCGCGAGTGATTGTCGGGACTGCTGCAATTGAAGACGAGTCTTTTACGAAGCGAATTCTTCAAAACGATGGAGACAAGATTGCGATCGGTCTGGACTGCCGGAATGGGCTGGTGGCTACCAGAGGCTGGTTGACCACGACAGATGTGCAAGCGACAGAGCTTGCCAAGCGGTTGGTTACGTATGGCGCTGAGACGTTTATTTACACCGATATCGCCCGTGATGGCACGATGACAGGACCGAATGTAGAAGAAATTGCAGCGTTGGCGATGGCTACAGGTAAATCGGTGATTGCCTCGGGAGGCGTCAGCCAACTGGACGATTTGTTGACGTTGGCTGCCCATGCTTCGGGCGGAGTCTCTGGCGCCATTGTCGGAAAAGCACTCTACACGGACGCTTTTACATTGGAAGAAGCGCTCCAGCGTATGGAGGGGCGTGAAGCGAATGCTGGCTAAACGAATCATCCCGTGTCTCGATGTAAAAGATGGACGGGTGGTAAAAGGTGTGCAGTTCGTCGGACTTCGCGATGCAGGAGACCCGGTTGAACTGGCAAAAAAGTATAGCGAGGAGAGAGCAGACGAGCTGATTTTTCTCGATATTTCTGCGTCCCACGAAGGGCGCAAGACGATGGTGGATGTCATCGAAAAAACGGCTGCAAACATTACGATTCCTTTCACGGTCGGTGGTGGCATTAACAGCGTCGACGATATGAAAAGGATATTGCGTGCGGGCGCTGACAAAATCTCGTTGAATACAGCGGCTGTTTTGCGTCCGGAATTAATCCGCGAGGGAGCGACGGTCTTCGGTTCACAATGTATTGTCGTGGCGATTGACGCGAGAAGTGTCGGTGAAGATCGCTGGGAAGTGTATACTCACGGTGGACGGAATGCAACGGGTAGGGATGTCATCCGTTGGGCGCAGGAGGCAGAAGCGTTGGGAGCGGGCGAAATCCTTTTGACCAGCATGGACGACGATGGGGAAAAGAAAGGCTTTGGACTCGAATTGACCAAGTGGGTATCAGAAGCGGTCGGGATTCCGGTCATTGCTTCTGGTGGAGCGGGCTCGAGGGAGCATTTTTACGATGTGCTGACGCAAGGAAAGGCAGATGCCGCGTTGGCTGCTTCCATTTTTCACTATGATGAGACGTCGATTCAATCGGTGAAAGAGTATTTGCAAACCAAAGGAGTTGTCGTACGACCATGACAGGAGC